>NZ_VJZC01000069.1 GCF_009377185.1 Streptomyces spongiae | reverse complement strand
GCTGTGGGCGCTGGGGCGGTCGGGGCGTGCGCGGTCGTTGTCGTCGAAGGGGTGGCCGGGTCCCCTCCGGTGGTCACGGAGGGCATCGGGTCCGGTCCGGTGGTCGCGGGGGTCACAGGCCTTCTCCTCGGGCGGTTCCGGCGGGCTGGAGCGGGGTCTTGGGCAGGTCCGGCTCGACGAGGGCCGGCGTGTTCCCGTGGTGCGGGCCCTCGCGCAGCCGCCTGTCCAGGTAGTTCACGAAGTAGGTCAGCGGGATCGTGAGGGCGAGGTAGCAGATGCCCGCGGCGATCAGGGGCGAGGAGTTGTAGGTCCGGGCGACCTCCTCCTGAGCGATGAAGTACAGCTCGCGCTGCCCGGCGGCGAGGCCGAGGAGGTAGACCAGCGAGCTCTCCTTGATGTCCTTGACGAACTGGCCGGCCATGGCGGGCAGTACACGGCGGATGCCCTGCGGTACCACCACCAGACGCATCGCCTTGAGGTAACTCAGGCCGAGGCTGCGGGCCGCCTGCAACTGGCCGGGGTCGACGCTCTGGATGCCGGAGCGGAAGATCTCCGCGGTGTAGGCGCCGGAGATGATGCCGATCGCGAGGATCGCGTAGCCGAACGGATCGGTACCGAAGGGGCGGATCCCGGCCGCGGGCAGGCCCACCCCGACCAGCATCACCGTGATGATCACGGGAAGGCCGCGGAAGACGTCGACGTAGATGCGGGCGGGCAGTCGCACCAAGCGGCGTTTGGACAGCAGCAGCATCGCGGCCACCAGGGCGATGGCGACGCCGAGGACGATCGCGCCCGCGGCGATGACCAGGGTGTTCAGCAGCCCTTCGGTGAACAGGCGGGGGAAGGTCCGCGCGATCAGGTCCCAGTTGAAGAACGTGTTGAACAGGGCGTTCGAGGCGAGGGAGGTCGGGGACGAGGAGGTCATGACGGCTCCTGACCAGCGGCGGAACAGGGAGCGGACGACTGGACCGACGACTGGACCGACGACTGCAACGACGACTGGTACGAAGACTGGACCGACGACTGGAACTCCGTACGGACCGCGGTGAGGAATTCGGGATCGCCGAGCAGGTCCAGGACGAGCGCGGCCATGGCGGTCGCCATCGTCGTGCCCGCCTCGTGCGCCCGCGGGCTGCGGGCGGCCTCGCGCATCCGGGCGGAGTGGCTCGGGGTGTCGCGGGGGCAGATCTGCACGTACGGATGGATCGCCGGGAGTTCGACCGAGACGTTGCCGATGTCCGAGGAACCGGCCGGATTCGCAGGGGACGGTGGTTCCAGCTCCAGGCCGAGGTCCGCGGCGTAGGCGGCGATCCGGTCGGCCATCACCATGTTGTCGTTGCGCTCGGCGTAGCGCGGCGCGCTCTCCACGGTCTCGACGGTCGTGCCGGTGGCGAGTGCCGCTCCGTCGGCGGCCGCGAGGACACGCGGCAGCAGTGCGTCCAGGGCGGCGGAGGTCGCCTCGCGTACGAAGAGCTCCACCTCGGTGCGGTCGGGCACGACGTTGGGGGCGGTGCCGCCGTGCGAGATGATCCCGTGCACCCGGGCGGTCGGCGGGATGAACTGGCGCAGCGAGTCCACGGCGGTGAGGAACAGCTGCGCGCCTGCCGCGGCGGAGCGTCCGTCCCAGGGCATCTTGGCGGCGTGCGCGGCCACACCGTGGAAGGTGAGCCGCAGATGGCTCGCGGCCAGTGCGTGCCGGGCTCGCAGACCGCGGTCGCCCGGATGGAACATCACCGCCGCGTCCACGCCTTCGAACACGCCGCGCTCCAGCATGAGGATCTTGCCGCCGCCGCCCTCCTCACCCGGGGTGCCGATCACCATCAGTGTGCCGGGATGGTCGGGTCGCACGGCGGCCGCGGCGACGGCGGCGGTCAGTCCACCGGCCGCGATGAGGTTGTGCCCGCACGCGTGACCGATGCCGGGCAGCGCGTCGTACTCCAGCAGTACCGCGACCGTCGGACCGTCCACCGGGCCCCGGTGGGTGGCCGTGAAGGCCGTCGGCAGGCCGGCCACGCCCTTGTTCACCTCGAAGTCCGCGGCGGCGAGCCGGCCGACCAACTGCTCGACGGCGTAGTGCTCTTCGAACCGGGTCTCCGGTGTCCCGTGCAGATCGAGGCTGAGCTGCTCCAGCTGGGACCGGCGCTCGCGTACGGCGGCGCGGAGGTCGGCGGGGACAGGCTGATTCATGGCGACTCCGGGGGAGGGCTCGGTGGGTTGCCGGAACCGTAGAGCCCCCTGGAGGCCGTACCTATGATGGTTGCCGCGGTCGCGGTAAGCGACATTCCCCAGCAGGCCGGAGGTGGCCATGAGCGTCGTCCTCTCGCTCGCCGGAGCCGCCCCTTCCCGCGTGTCCGCGGGTGCCTCACCGCTCGCCGAACTGGGCGCCGCGCTCCACGCCTACACGGAGGCCGAGCACCATCCGCGGGCGTTGCGCTGGGTCCGCGGGCTCGAAACCGACGCCCCCGGCGGCGAGGGATCCACCCGGGACGGGGCACCCACCGCCACTCTCACCCCCGGTCTGAGGCAGCGCATCAGGGACTGGGCGCCGCTGTGGGCCTCGTACCGGGCCCGGTACCTGTTCCCGCTGAGCGCCGAAGGAGACCGGCCGCTCGACGCCGAGCTCGCCGACATCGCGGAGCTGCCACTGCCGCTCTTCGCCGAATTCACCGGATACGCGATCCGAGGCGGCAACTCCGGCGCCCCGTTGGACCGGGTGCTGGACGACCGCGCGCAGCGCCAGGGCCTGCTGACGGCGGCCGAGCAACGCTCCACCGCCCGCGCCGAACTCGCCCGCAGGCTCCTCGACGCCCCGGAGCCCCTGCGTGCCGATCTCCTCGACCTGCTGGCCCAGGTGGCCCGGGCCCTGGAACCGGACCTCGCCAGGGCGGCCCGAGCGATCGCCGGACAGTTGCCGCGACTGCGCGACCGCATCGAGCACAGCGGCCCCGGCAAGGCGCTGGCCGACCTGGATTCCACGGCGTCGTACCGGGACGAACCGCCCCGCGTGGTCTTCGACAAGTTCCACCACGGAATCGTGAACGTCGCCACCACCCCGGTGCTGGTCGTACCGTCCACCTTCGGCCGCCCCCACCTGCTGGTGAAGCACGAACCGGGTCTGGTGGCAGTCGTCCACTACCCCCTCGTGCCGGAGGGCGACAACCAGCCCGGCTACGCGGTGGTGCACCGCCGTCTCGAAGTCATGCGTGACCCGGGCCGCCAGCGGATCGCACGCGCCATCGCCCGGGAACCCCTCACCCCCTCCGCACTCGCCGACCGCAGCGGCATGACCCTGCCGCAGGTCTCCCGCCATCTGGCCCGGCTGCGCGAGGCCGGCCTCGTCACGGTTGAGCGCGACGGCCGACGGGCGTACTACCAGCTGCATCTGGAACGCGTACGCAGCATGGGCGAAGACCTGCTCACCGCGCTGTTCCACTGAGCGAGCACGGCTCGCCGGGGGAGCCGGGTCCCTCTCGGACGCGCAACAGGCCCTAGTCGGCGCGTGCGGCGGTCCACGTGATGTGTGGGGGCTCGACGCGTGCGCACAGGGGACCGCCCTGCGCGTCGGTCAGGCCGAGGTGTCCGACCAGCAGTCCGTCGCGTGCGGCGGCGTCGAGTACGTCGGCGGGGATGACGTCGAGCATGAGCTTGGCGCGGCGGAACATCGTGAAGATGCCCGACTCGTCGACCGTGCCCCACGACAGGTAGATGAACCGTCGGCCCAGACGGTCCTGCACGTAGGGGCCTTTGACCTCGGTGCCGGCCGGCGAGGTGCTCGTGGTGCACTCCAGGGTCCATGTCGCGGACGGTGCGTCGCCGGGCTGTGGTTCCAGGAGTTCGGCCGGACGGGCGCGGCGTTGCACGGCGACGTGGAGGTTGCCGTACGCGGGGACTCTGCCGTCGGCAGAGGCGGGGCGGGTGCGGCCGGGCAGGTCGACTGCGTCGATGCGGATGCGCATCCGGCCATCATCCCTGGCCGACCCCCGCCCACCCGCATCGCGCCGGCGTCCGGGCGACGCATGCCGACCGGTCAGCGGGTCAGTCCCGGGCCAGGCTGTCAGCTCATCGAGTCCGAGCTGTCCACTCGTCGAGCCTGATCTTCACTTGATGGTTGTGCTCCGTGTGCCAGATGACTTCACCGGCGACGGAGGCGCCCACGGCGGGAAGTTCCATGTGGTGCGGCATGGCGGTGATCTCCGCGAGACCAACTGCGTTGGGCACGCCGTCGATCACGAGAAAGACCCCGAACGGGGGGCGCGCGACCACCTGTCCGCTGACCCGGGATCCGATCGGCAAGGCGGCGACGGTCGCCGCCCAGCTCCGGATGATGGCTTCTGGGTCTGGCGCGCGGGAGGGGCCTGGCTCACTGTTCTCGGACATCGGATCATCGTGGCGAGCACGAGGGCAGCTGTCGAGGACGTTTCTGGTAGACAGCCGTCGTGACGTACTACGCGGACCTGACGCCTTACACGTACGGCAGTGACAGCGGAGGCAGCGGAGACGACTGGGATCCGGAGGCGTCCGGACTCTGGCAGGGCGTTCCCGTGCTGAATGTGGGCTGGCTCAGTCGGGACAAGGGGTACGTGAACGGCTCTGCGCCACCAGGGCTGGTCGACATGCTGGAGAGCATGACTCGCACGCACCGAACCCGGCAGACCCGAGGCTTCCACCTCTGCCCGTGGTGCACCTCGCGCCCGGGTGCCGGTTTCCCCGATGGCCCTCGGGGGAGTGCCGAGATACGGGTGATGGGAAGCGGCGTCGCCTATGCCGCACCTGAGTTGATCGCTCACTATGTCGAAGCCCATGGCTACCTGCCGCCGGCCGACTTTGTCGCGGCGGTGCTGTCCTCCGAGGGGGAGAGCCACACCTGAGTGGTCGAGTGGTCGTACCTACGCGCTCCCCAGTTGGGCATGCCTGGCCGAGATCCTGGGGGCCGCCGACCCCGCGACGGCCAGCGCCGCCACATAGCCGTCCGGCACCGGCAGGTCGCGCACCGACCAGGCGCCCCGGATCTGCCCGGACGGATCGCGGACGACGCCGGTGCCGGTGCCAGTGTCGGTGTCGGTGTCGGTGTCGGTGAACACCGTCAGGCCCAGGCCCTGGGTGAGGCGCGCGCCGGCGGCCTTGACCACGGCCTCCTTGCGGGTCCACAGCCGCAGGAAACGTTCGGCACGTTCCGTGGGCCCGGTGGCCGCGGCCACGAAACGGGCGTCGGACTCGGGGAAGAAGCGCTCGGCGAACGGCTCGACCGGCAGGCCCGGCCGCAGCCGATCCACATCGACCCCGACCTCGGCGTCCCGGGTCACCGCCACCAGAGCGAGCTCACCGGAATGGGAAAGGTTGAACCGCAGATCGGAGCTGCCCGCGAGGTGTGGTTTGCCGTGACGTCCCCGCTGTAGGAGGAGTTCCTCGGGAGGAACGTCGAGATAGCCGGCCAGAATCAGCCGCAATGCTCCGTGCGCGATGATGAAACGCCTGCGGTCGGTCTCGAAACGACAGCGGCCGCCGCGCTCGGTCTCACGCCCCGACAGAATCCGGGACAGCGTCGCCACCGTGGCCGACGGCCCGTCCAGCGGCACCGTCCAGACGTCCACCGCGGGCCCGCCCATGTCAGAGCCGTCTGTCCCGGTCCTTCTCATGCGGGCGCGACCCGGCCCACGCGGCCGACGAACCCGACCGCGGCCGCGGCCGCGATCCCCGTCACCCCGGCGACCTGCTCGGTGGCGGCCAGGTAGGTGTGCCCGACCACGGCCAGGTGGCGGGCGGGCTTGTCGGAGGTCCGCGAGTCGCTCGCCGTCAGCAGTCCGACGAGGCCCCGGCCCGGCCGCCGGCTCGCCACCGCGAGGACGGCGTACGGCGCCGCGGCGACCCGCGGGCCGGCGTGCGTCGTCGCGGCCGTCTCCTGGTGGCGCCCGGCGCCCCGCCGCTGGTTGATGACGATCACCACGCCGGCCGGCGCCATCGGCATCGGCCCGGCCGTCCGCGGGATCGATCGCCGCGGCTCCCGTCGCGCCGCCCCCGGTCCCGCCGGTACGAGGCCGGTGTCAGTCACGGCGGAGACTTCCCTGGACCAGGCCGGTGAACAGGTTGAGCTTCTGGATGTTGCCGGTACCCTCCATGAACTCCACACCACGGGCGTCCCGGGCGAGCTTGTCCAGCAGCGGGTGGTCCAGGCGGGCGCCGGGGCCGAAGTAGCCGAGTGCTTCGAGTGTCGCCTCCTCGGCGAGGCGGGACGCGCGTGCCTTCGCCGCCGATGCCAGGTAGCCGGCGGCGGGCTCGTTGTCGTCCACGGCGATCGCCGAGCGCCAGATGAGCTGCCGGAGCTCCGTCAGGCGGAGGCCGAGACGGTCGAGCCGGTGACGTTCGGCCGCGCTCAGGGTGCGCCGGTTGTCCAGGACGTACTCGTACGCGGCCCGTGCGATGCCCAGGCCGAACGCGGCGACGCCGGGGCGGAGGCGGTTCAGCCCCTGCACCGCGCTCCACATGCCGCGCTGGGTGGCCCGCAGATGCCTGCCGAGCACCTGGCCGGCGGGCACGCGTACGTCGTCGAGGGTGACGGCGGTGATGCGCAGGCCGCGCAGCCCGATGGTCTCCAGGGGCTCGGCGGTGAACCCGGCGGCCGAGGTCTCGATGAGGACCGCGGTCACGCCGAGCGGCCCCGGACGGGTGCGGGCGAAGACGATGCCCAGGTCGGCGCGGGCCGCGTTGCCGATGTAGTGCTTGGCCCCCCGGAGCACGAAGTGGTCGTCGCCGTCCGGGGTGAGTGTGGTGCTCATCGCCCCCGCGTCCGAGCCGCGGTCCGGCTCGGTCAGCGCGAAGAAGGTCCACGTGGGCTTCTCCATGATCCGGGTGTAGAACCACTTCTTCTGCTGCTCGTCGCCCATGGCATCGACCAGCACACCCGACATCACCGGCCCCGGCGCCGCCAGCAGCATGCCGGCGTCGCCGGCCGCCGCCTCCTCGGCGAAGACGACCCGCTCCAGGGTCCCGGTGCCGTAGAAGCGATGCCCGTCGATGACCACCGGGTCGGGATTGAACTCGGGTGGCACCGTCACCCTTGTCAGGTACGACATGATCCCCACGTCCAGATGGCGGTGGATCGCGTCCGGGTCCTGGTCGAGTTCCAGGGCGAGGGGCTTGAGCTCCTGCGCCCACGCGCGGGCCCGGCGCTGCATCGCCAGTGTCCTGTCGTCCAGCTCGATCATGCCGCTCCTCCGTGCTCCCCGGTGTTCTCCCCGGTGTGCTCCCCGGCGCGGGCCGGGCCGAAGTAGACGTCGGCGATCAGCTCGGACACCCGGGCGACCTGGCCCGGCCCGTCCGCCAGGAAGCTCACGGCGCCGAGCAGCCGCAGCAGCATCCGGTCGGTCTCGGTGATCTGGGCGTTCAGGCCGGTCAGGACGTTGTCGTCGAGGTCGCCCGGCGTGGCGCCCTCCAGCATGGTCGCGATCTCCAACTGCTCGATCACCGCCTCCGCGACGCCGCCCTTGACCATCTGCTGGTGGAGCAGCTTCGCGTCGCCGACGGTACGGCCGCCGAGATGGGCGAGCGCGGCGTCGAGCAGCCGCTCCGAGAGGCCGAAGCGCAGGCAGGTCACGCCCAACGCCCATGCCGCCCAAGGGGTGGTGGACCCGCTTGGTGGTTCGGCTCGGCTCCGCGACGCGATGACGGTGCCGTCCTCCACCGTCAGGGTCGCCAGGACCTCCCCCGTGACGGCACCGGCGATGCCGACGGGCGCCACCACGTGCCCGCCGGGACCTCGGGGCGGTGCACCGCCGTCGCATACGGTCTCGTACAGCAGGGACAGCGCCGGGACGAGGCCGTCGTGGCGGGCGGTCCGCCGGTACCGGATCCATTCGTCGGTGGCGGCCACGCGGCCGGTCATGTCCCCTCCTCCAGATCCAGTGTGCTCACGCACAGGTACCGCAGCGTGCTGTCGTACTCGGCTACGACCAGACGGCGGGGCCCGTCGTCTCCCGCGAACTCGGGGAGTACGTCGGCCAGGGTCGACCAGGGGCCGGTGCACGGACGGCCCGGCGGCGCGGGACGTACGTCGATTCCTGGTCCGAACCGTTCGGCGTCGAGGCCCTGGCCGGTGATGAGCGTGAGGGGGCGGCCGACACCGCACCCGTCCGGCTCGTTCAGCAGCGCGTCGAGCGTCGTGCGGACCTCGTCCGGCGCGACGCCGGCGAGCTGCCGTGTCACCGGTTCGCCCGCGCGGCCCCCGGAGCCCTCGGGATCCTCGGGATCCTCGGGATCCTCGGGATCCTCGGGATCCTCGGGATCCTCGGGGCCGAAGAGCAGCGCCACCGCGCAGTCCTCCTGCGGCACGTCATGGGCCCCCGCGGTGTCGTACAGGAAGGTCCGCTGATCGAGCAGGACGACCAGGGCGTGCCGGAAGGCGTCGGCGGCGGCGTACTCCGAGACCAGACGCAGGGCCGTGAACCCGGCGGCGGTCCCCTGGTCCGAGAGGTTGAAGGCCAGGGGGGCGCCGGGCAGCACATCGGCCAGATGACAGGACGTGGAGCGGCGCGGATCGGCGTCGGGGGCCGTGTGGGCCACGAGCACCAGATCCAGGGGCTCCACAGGCGGGGGCAGGTCGGCGAGCAGTTCCTGGGTCATCTCGATGAAGGTGTTGCGCTCGCCCCGCTCCAGAAGCTCCGGGCGGAACTCCACCGGGTACGGGCGCACCAGGTCGGCCTGCATCCGGCTCAGGCTCGGCTCCAGCGGATCGGGCAGGAAGGGCCTGCCACCGGAGAAGGTCCGGCTGACCAGCCGGGACAGGCGCAGCGGCACCCGCCTGGCCGGTGCGGGTGCCGGTGCGCCGACCGGGCCGGGAGACGTGGTGAGGTACATCGGCGGTCAGGCCCCGGTCTGCTCGGCGGCCTGCTCGTCGGCCTGTTCCCGGACGAGCGCGGCCAGCGTCCCCACGGTCTCGAAGTGGTGCTGCTCCAGATCGTCGGTGTCGAACTCCAGCCCGAGCTCCTCCTCGATCGTCATCAGCAGCCCGAGCACGGTCGTGGAGTCCAGGCCGAGTTCGTCGAACAACCGACTGTTCTCAGTGATGGTGGCGGCGTCGACCTGCATCGCCTTGGCGAGCGAGTCGGCGATCGTGGCGACGGCCCGGCCGTACAGGTCGGTGGTGTCGGCAGCGTCGGCGGTATCGACGTCCGGTGTGGTGTGCTCCATCGTTCACCTCTCGTGTGTCGTGCTCTTCCAGGGTTCAGTGGGAGACATCGGCCGCGTCGTGCGCGGTCGGGTCGTAGAGTCGCTGCCGCAGCAGGAGGTCGTCGGGACGGTCCCGTTCCCGGACCAGATGGCACCGCCCCTCGTGCACCAGCACCTCGGCCGGGTAGCCATGGCTGAGGAACAGCCCCGGCGAGGCGGTCGGGCCGTAGGCCCCGGAACGGTGCACGCCGATCAGGTCGCCGGGCCGCACCGGCGGCAGCGGGACTTTCCTGCCGATCGTGTCGCCCGGGGTGCAGAGCGGCCCGGTGACGTTCCACTCCTCGGTCGGCGGCTCGTCGAGCCGGTTGAGCACCGCCATCGGGAAGTTGCGCTTGACGAACGAGCCGATGCCCACGGCCGCCATGTGGTGGTGGGTGCCGCCGTCGGCGACCGCGAAGCGCTCGCCCATCGAGGTCTTGGTGTAGCGGACGCCCATCACGTAGGTGCCGGCGTCGGCGGTGAGGTAGCGGCCCAGCTCCATGATCAACCTGATGCCGGGGTGCCGGGCCGTGAAGTCCTCGATGACGGGGTTGAGCCCGTCGGTCAGCACCTTGGCGTCCAGGTCCCTCTCGCCGTCGAAGTAGGCGACGCCCAGACCGCCGCCCACATCGACCATCCGCAGGTCGAGGTTCAGCGCGGCCGACAGCCGCTCGGCCAGATCGAGGATGCGGGTGGTGTTCTCGACGATGACGTCCTCACTGAGAATCCGGGTGCCCATGTACACCTGCACCCCCATCAGGTCGACGTCGGGGAACCGCTGGACCAGGTCGGTCCGGGCGAACAACTCCTCCTCGTCGATGCCGAACTGGCGCGGCTTGCCGCCCATCACCAGCCCGGAGCGCTTGACCGCGAAGCGAGGGTTGACGCGCAGCGCGACCGGCGCCCGCACGCCCCGCTCCCGGGCCAGCTCGTCCACCAGGGCCACCTCGGGAAGGGACTCGCAGACGACGGCGTGGATCCCGGTGTCCAGGCAGGCGGCCAGCTCCTGCCGGCTCTTGCCAGGGCCGAGGAAGATCACCTGTTCCGGTGGTACGCCGGCCCGGAGCGCGGTGGTCAGTTCCACCAGTGACGAGACCTCGGCCCGGGCGCCGAACGAATGCAGCAGCGCGCAGACCGAGATGTTCGGGTTGGCCTTGAGCGAGTAGAAGATCTCCATGGCCGGGTGCAGCCGGTCGCGCAGCCCGTGGAACCGGTCCCGCAGCACGGCCCCGTCGTACACGAACAACGGGGTGCCGTACCGCTCGGCCAGCTCGGACACCCCCACGCCCTGCACCTGGAACTCAACGGTCATCCTCGTTCCTCTCTCCCAAGCGGGTCCGGCGAAGTCCGCTGCGGTTCGGCAGCGCCCTGAAGGGGCGCGGGGGCTGTATCGATATGCGGCTCCCGCCGCGCGGGCAGCCACGACGGCGCCGCGGACGGCTGACGGCCCATCGCGGTACTTCCAGCGGAGCGCTTGGTGGTCTCCGCGACGGCGGCCAGCCTGCGGCCGACCTCCTCGTCCAGTGCCGCCAACCGGTCCTCGGAGTCGGCGACGACGATCCCGTGGAGACGTCCGTCGAAACCCGCCCCCGGGGCCCGCTTTCCGGTCGACGCGGCCGCGTTGACGGTGGCGTAGTTGTTGATCAGCAGCCCGGTGCCCCGGGCGGGGTCGAACAGCAGGTCCGCCAGGGCTCGGCGGAGCGTCCCGAACGGCAGCGGTGCGCCGAGCCGCAGGGGGTATCTGCGCACCAGCGCCGTGCTCCCGGACCCGATGAAGGACTCCTGGATCGATGCCTGGTACGTGGACATGTTGTGGCGCGCGTTGATCTCGACGACCGGGTAGAGGCCACCGTCGGGATCGACCATCGCGTCGACGCCGACGACCCCGAAGTAGCCGTCGTCGGCCAGCCGCCCGCCCAGCAGCCGGGAGACCTCCGTCAGCTCGGCCGTCTGCCGCTCGGTGAGTCGCGCCGGGATCCGGTGGCCGAGGTGCACCCCGCCCTCGGTCAGGGCCTCCTTGACGAAGTCGAAGTGCACGCGGCCGTCCCGTCCGACGGTGAACTGGTAGTTGAGGTCGGCGCGTTTGGCCACCCACTCCTCCACCACCAGGCCGACCCGGTCGTCCCCGGTCTTCCGCGCCCGGCTGAGGACCATGCGGTGCAGCCGGTCCAGGCGGCGTTCGTCCGCGACCACCTCGATGCCCTTGCCCGAGACGCCGAAGGCGTCCTTGAGGGCGACCCGGCGGCCGTCGGCGAGCAGCGCGCGGGCGGCCTCGACCGCCGCGTCGAGCTCGGCCAGGCTCGCGCAGGTCCAGCCGCGGGACTGCCGGATGCCCAGCTCGGTGGCCAGCCGGCGGCTGTAGATCTTGCTGTTGACCGCCTTGCAGACCGCCGCCGACGGGGCGGCCAGCGGGATCCCGGCCCGTTCGGCCAGCCGCTCCTCCAGCTCGCCGACCCCGTGCGCGGAGAGGACGCCACCGCGAGCACCGAGCCTGCCCAGCTCGCGCAGCACCGGCTGGTCCTCCAGCGCGTCCTGGGTGACGGTGCTGCCCGGGTCCTGGCGCTCCACCACGAGCATCCCCGGCAGGTCGAGACCGAGTTCCTCCAGATGGCTCAGATAGTCGGCGTCGGGTTCGCCCTTCAGTACGACGTGGTCGTCCTTGCCCGCGAGCAGCAGCGCGAACTCGTCCATCCGGTTGACGATGACGTTGCCCGAGCCGAACGTCAGCCTCGGCAGCCCGGGTTCGCCGCGGGCCCACTGGTCCTCGACCTCGAAGTTGCCGAGGAACACCAGCTCCGCGTCACGGGTCCCGGTCAGGGCCGCTTTCAGGCGGCCGGTGAAGTTCCCGGCCGTCTCGCCCATACCCCTCATCTCGCCCAGGCCCCTTTCAGTGCTCGAAGAGCATCGCCGAGAAGGTCGAGCCGAGGCCGACCGTGGTGAGCAGATAGCGGTCCCCCGGGCGCAGCCGGCCGAGATCGAGGGCCGTCCGGTAGTTGATGAAGGGATCCGCGGAGAAGCAGTGTCCGGTGACCGGCACGTTGTCCAGGAAGAAGCGCTCCAGCGGGAGCCCGAGATGTTTGGCGAGCCGCGCCCACGACAGCTTGCTGACGTTGTGCGGGAAGATCATGGTCAGGTCGCTCAGTTCCAGCCCCGCCTTCCCGACCGCCGCCAGCATGACCTCGGCCAGCGCCTCGGTGTAGATCTGCTGGTACTCGACGGACCGTTCGTGGGTGAGCGAGAGGCACTCGTAGAAACGGCCGTGGGTGCGGGCGGCGTAGCTCAGCATCCGGTCCCGGTCGTCGTGGGTCCCGACGAGCACCGCCGCCGCGCCCTCGCCGTTGATGGCCGTACCCGGCACCACCTGTGCGGCCAGGGTGAAGGTCTTCTCGCCGGTGAGGACCAGCGCCAGCGCGTCCGGGTCACCGTCGCTCGCCAGCAGCTTGCCGGCCAGGTCCACCGCCAGCAGCCCCGAGGCGCAGGCGTGGTGGGTCACCGCGAACGCCGTGGCGTGCCCGAGCCCGAGCGTGTCACGCACCTCGTGCACGGGGTTGACCGGATGGGGGACGACGATCGGCATGGTCCGCGCCTGGACCACGTACCGCACCCGCTCCTCTCTGCCGCGCAGCGCGTCGAGCTTGCCCGCGGCGGCGAGCAGCAGATCGGTGAGCGTGCCGCCGGGCTCGCGGCAGACCTCCGCCAGGCCGTGGTAGCGCCGGTACACCTTCATCTCCGGTGCGCTGAGGTCCAGTTCGTCGCTCAGCTCCTCGATGGGTATCCGATGCGCCGGCAGGTAGGCCGCCACCTCCTCCAGCGACGTCATCGGCTCTCCCCCGACGGGGACCCCTGGGCGAGCGTCTCCTCCAGGTGTCGCGCCAGGGCGTCGATCGTCGGGTGGTCCCAGGCCACGGTCGGCTCCAGGACCAGTTCGAGGTGGTCCTCGATGTCGCCGCAGAGGATCAGCGCGTAGACCGAGTCGAGACCGTAGGTCGTCAGCGCGGTGGTGGTGTCGATGTCGGCGACGTCGAGTTGCACGTAGTGGGCGACCCGTGCGCGCAGCCAACTCCGCAGATCGGTGTCCGACGGGGCCGATTCGGGGATGTTCATGTGGATTCCTCCGTGAATACCCCCACCTTCAGGCGGGGGGACGGAACTGACTACTGCGGAACAGGGCGGAGATGGCCGATTCACCCTCCGGGCGGACCGACGTTGGCGGTGTCTGTCTGTGGAGCTGGTGTAAGACCTCAACGGAGAACTCCGGGCGGGCAGTCGGCGGTGAAGCAGAAAACCCCACGGCGCGAGCCGTAGGAATCCCTTCGTTCACGAGGGGGAGGAAGCCAACGCGTTCTCCTTGTCATCAATGGCGGTGGCGCTGGTGGCGCTATCCGGGCAGGCGCCGGTTCGACAGGCCGAACCCGCGGCGGTCGCGGTACCGGGAGAGGACCTCCGCCGACAGCCGTTCGGTGACGTGCCGGGGCCGCTGCCCGGGGTCGCGGCCCACCCGTTCGGCGATCCGGCCCAGCGCCGCGACGGCCCAGCGAGGATCGCTGAGGAACGCGTCGTGCCGCTCCCGGTTGTGGAGCCAGATGTTCACGCAGGCGGTCGCCGCGAGCACCGCGGCGTACCGCGCCGCCAGCCGCAGGGCCTCGGGCCGGGCGGCGACGGTGAGGTCCCCGGGGGCCAGTGCGGCGCATTCGCGTCGGACGTCGGCCTGCTCGGCCGCGATGACGAGAACCAGGCGGCGCAGCTCGCCGTCCAGTTCGCAGGAGCCGAGGGCCGCCGAGAGCGAGGCGCTGAGGCTGTCGCGCCCGCCCGAGCTGATCGACAGCCGCTCGAAGGGCAGCGGCGGCAGATCCGCGCCGAGGTGGAACACCCCGGCGGGCGGCTGGGTGTCGTCCAGCCATCCCTTGCGGGCCAGCCGGGGGAGCTGCGGCAGCACCGTGCTGAGGCAGGCCACGCGCGCGGTGTGGCCGAAGCCCGCCGGCGCCAGGTCGCGCAGGTGCTTCTGGAAGATCCCGTACCCGCCGTCGCGGATGTAGAACTGGGCGCCCAGCACCCGCGACAGCGCGTCCATGGCGTCCATGAGGAGGGTGGCCACGAAGTACTTGGCGGCCGAGGCGTACAGGCTGGTCTCGCCGGGGAGCAGATGCACCGAGCGCGCGGTCACGGTGGCCAGGCAGTCGCAGATCAACAGGTCGGTGAAGGCGTCCGCGAGGATCGAGCCGATGTACGGCATCCCGGCCAGCGACCGCCCGTACAGGACACGCTCGTTCGCGAACCGGGCGGTGACCTCCAGGCCGGTCTCCAGGATGCCCGCGGTCATCGCCGGCAGAGCGGTGCGGGTGACCTGGAAGGAGCGCAGCGCCGTCTCCATGCCGAGCCCGGGCGCCCCCAGCACCGCGTCCGCCGGTATCGGGCAGTCGCGGAACTCCAGCCCGCCGAGCTGGACTCCGCGCATCCCCGCGCTGTGGAAGCGCGGCAGGTGGACCGGCGCGCCCGCGGGCAGGTCCGCCTTCTCCACGAACAGCTGCGAGTGGCTCCGGCTGCCCGGAGCGTCCGACGTGCGCGCGAAGAGCACCATGGCCTCGGCGCGCCGGGCATTGGCGATCACTTCCTTGCGCCCGTTGAGCCGTAGCCGCCCGTCGTCGCCCGGCAGCGCCGAGAACTCGGCCCGCGCGAAGTCGTTGCCGTGCGCCAGCTCGTGGTAGCCGGAGACGGCTCGGCCACCCGCCAGCAGCACCTCGGCCATCCTCCGGCGCTGCCGCTCGTCGCCCGCGGCCCAGACGTTGACCGCGGGGATGAGGCTGCTTGCTCCGTATCCGAGGCCCAGGCAGGGGTCGTACCGGAAGACCACCCGCATCACCTCGATGAGGTGGTCGAGCCGGGTCAGCCGCCCGCCCAGCTCGGGCGGGACGAATTCGGCGTTCAACCCGTAGCCGTCCAGCAGCCGTTCGCCCGCCGCGAGCATCTCGCCCGCCTCGTCGGCCGCGAGCACCGCGGCGTGGCCGGTCGGATTGTCCGGATCCCAGGGGTCGCCGAACAGGTGTTCGAGGTCGTTGAGGGAGGCGGTCGTAGGGGTGTCGATGGTGGCGGCCGCAAGGTCCTCGATGGAGGCGGCGGTCGCAGGGTCGTCTTCCGGTCCCGCGATGCCCGCTTGGGCGTCGCGCGACCCAGTCTCGTCGATCACCAGGTGACCACCGAGGTCGGAGGAGAGGCGGGCCGACCGGCCGCGCGAGCGTCGAAGAGCCGGTCGAACACCTCGCCGTCGGTCGGCTGTCCCGGCGGGCGCACCGACCGCAGTACGTAGGTGAGGACCGCCTCCAGCCACAGCGGGTCCTCGCCGGGCGTGCGGTTGTGCAGCCACAGCCTCAGGGCGGCCGCACCCGCGAAGCACTGCTCGTAGCGGCTCGCCAACGCGAAGGCCTCCGGCTGTACGTCCTGGGAGGCGGGCGGGATCAGCGCCAGCTCGCGGTGGAGCCGGTCGCAGCTGTTGGTGAGCTCCTCGGCGAGCTCGGCCACGCGTGCGGGCACCTCTCCCGCGGACGCCGGCGCACGCAGTTCACCGCTCGCGGTGTGCAGGCTCTGCGTGAAGCCGCACCCGCCGCGCGCCAGCAGGCTCAGCCGGTCGAGCCGGGCCGGGGGCGGCGGGGCCGACAGGTCGGCGGTACGGCCGACGGCCTCCTCGTCGGCGGTGCCCTTCTGATGTCCGCGGGCCAGCACCGGGAAGTGGTTGATCAGGACGTGCTGGTTGACGAAGGTGCTCCCGTCGAAGATGCCGACCACCCGGTGGTCGCGTTCCAGCTTCTGGAACGCGCCGTGCTCGTGGACCTCGGTGAGGAACGCGCGGGCGCCCAGCAACTCGCCGCAGGCGGCGATCAGTTCGTCGACGCGGGTCGGGACGTACGACTTGGCCACCGCGGAGATGACGGCCATCTCCTCCGGCAGGGTGTGCACACTGCGGGCCGCCAGCACGCTCACGATCTCGGCTGCGTAGAGCGCCGCGTACGCCTCTCCGAGCACGCGGCGTACGTGCGGCAACTCGACCAGCCGACGGCCGTAGAGCTCCCGTCGCGCGGCGAACTCCTCGGCCAGCCGCACCGCCTGGTCGGCGGCGCCGAGCGACAGGGCCGTACAGGCGGTCCGGGTGAGCTGCAACGCCTTGAGTGCGATCTCCAGCCCGGCGCCCTGCTCGCCGATCAGCGCGTCGGCCGGGAACGGGCAGTCGTCCAGCGCGATCCCGCTGATGTCGGCGCCCCGGATGCCGTGCGTGGGCACCTTGGGCAGTGGCCGCCAGCGGTCCGCCGGGAGCCGCCGTTTGTCGGCCAGCAGCAGGCTGAAGCCGCGCGGCCCGCCCTCCGGCCGGGTGCGCACGAGAAGGCAGAGCAGCGTGCCGCGGGTGGCGTTGTTGATCAGCCACTTCTCGCCGTGCACGCGGAAGCCGCCGCCGGGCTCCGGCGTGGCGGTCGTCTCACCGGCGAGCAGGTCACTGCCGTGGCCGCGCTCGGTCAGGCCCCACGACACCGGCGCCCCGGCGATGATGTCGGCGCCGAGCTCGCGCGCCTGCTCCGGGCGGCCCGCCAGCCACATGCAGACGCCGCCGAGGAACGTCTTGCCGTGCCCGATCGCGACCGTCAGGTCCCGGCGCGCCACCGCCCGCAGCGCCGCGACGAGCTCGTCGTAGCGGGTCAGGGCTCCGCCGAACTCGGCCGGCACGTACAGGCTCGGCAGCCCCATCCGGTCCAGCTCCCGGCAGATGTCGGCGGGGAACCGCTCGCCGCGGTCCAACTCGGCGCTGCGGGCGAAGGAGAGGAGCGCCGCGGGATCGGCGGGATCGCCGAGCGCCCGGTCGAAGCCGGCGAGGTCGACCTGTCCGGTGTCGATCAGCGGTTCGGTGACTTTCACGAGGCGTCACCGCCCGTGTCGAGGCCGTCGAGGCGGACCCGGCCGGTGTCGCCCAGTGGGTCGGTCGCGGTCATGAGGCGTTCACCTCTGGCCGTGTCGTCGAGTCGGTTGGTCGCGGTCATGAGGCGTCGCCTCCGGCCGTGTCGCCCAGTGGGTCGGTCGCGGTCATGAGGCGTCGCCTCCGGCCGTGTCGCCCAGTGGGTCGGTCGCGGTCATGCGGCGTTCACCTCCGGCCGCGTCGTCGAGTCGGTTGGTCGCCGTCATGCGGCGTTCACCTCCGGCCGCGTCGCCGAGTCGGTCGGTTACCGTCATGCGGCGTTCACCTCCGGCCGCGTCGTCGAGTCGGTTGGTCACGGTCACGAGGCGTCACCTCCGGCCGCGTCGCCGAGTCGGTCGGTTACCGTCATGCGGCGTTCACCTCCGGCCGCGTCGTCGAGTCGGTTGGTCACGGTCACGAGGCGTCACCTCCGGCCGTGTCGCCCAGCCGGGCGGTCGCCTTCACGAGGCGTCACCGCCCGCCGCACCGCCCGCCGAGTCGCCCGCCGCCTCGCCCAGCCGGGCGCGCACGGCCGGGGACAGTTCCGCGTGCAGGATCGGAAGCTCGCCGCCGAGGAACCGTCGGCGCAGCAGCCGGCGCTGGATCTTGCCGCTGGTGGTCCGCGCCACCGTGCCGGGAGGCACGAGCACGACGTTCTGGGCGGGCACCCCGACATCCCGGGTGAGGCGGTCGCGGACACTCGCGGCGACGCGGGCCAGTTCGTCCGGCGCGACCTGGCGGGCCGGGCACTCGCGGACGATCACGACCTCCTCCTCGGGCACCGGGACCGAGAAGGCCGCCCCGACGCCGCGTTCCAGAGCCGGGTGGGCCTCCCGCGTCGCCGCCTCCAGGTCCTGCGGGTAGAGGTTGCGGCCGCGGACGATGATCAGCTCCTTGGTGCGGCCCGTGACGTACAGCTCGCCCTCGTGCAGGATCCCCAGGTCCCCGGTGCGCAGGAAGCCGCTCTCCCCGTCGGGCGTGACGGCGTCGAAGACGCGCCGGGTCTCCGCGGGCCGTCCCCAGTAGCCCCGGGCGACGTTCGGGCCGCGCACCCAGATCTCGCCGACCCGGCCGTCCGGCAGCGTCCGACCCGCGTCGGCGTCGACGGCGTGGACGCCGATGATCCGGACGTCGAGGTGCTCGGCGGGGCCGCTGCTGACGATGCGGTGCACGGGCGCGCCGGCGGCCGGGGGCAGCAGCTCGCCGCGCTCGAACGCGGCGGCGTCCACCTCGGTGATCACGGCGCGGCGGGCAGGCCGGTCGCCGGAGACGACCAGGGTCGTCTCGGCCATGCCGTAGCCGGGGAGCATCGCCTCGGGGCGCAGCCCGGCGGCGGTGAACCGCCGGGTGAACGCCTCGACGGTGGCGGCCTGGACGGGCTCGGCGCCGTTCACGGCGCACCGCCAGCGCGAGAGGTCCAGCCGGGCCAGTTCCTCGTCGGTGATCCGCTGGACGCACAGGTCGTAGGCGAAGTTCGGAGCGGGAGAGAAGTCGATGCCGTGCCGGTCGATCAGCGTCAACCACGTGTGCGGGCGCTTGAGGAAGGCCACCGGTGGCATCAGCACGCTGCGACCGCCCAGGACGAGCGGTGTGAGCAGCAGCCCGATCAGCCCGAAGTCGTGGTACAGCGGCAGCCAGCCGCCCACCGGGCCGTCGGCGCTCATGCCGGAGATCGCCGCGAGGATCTCGGCGTTGGCCAGCAGGTTGGCATGGTCGACCATGACGCCCTTGGGGTCGGCGGTGGACCCTGAGGTGTACTGGAGGAGGGCCAGGGCGTGCGGATCGGCCGGAGGCGGCCGCCACCGGCTCGCCTCGGGCAACTCGTCCACGGCGGAGTCTGCGCCGGACTCCTGGCCGGACTCCTGGCCGGAGTCCCCGCCGGAGCCTCCGGCAAAGTGGGGTGCGAGCACGGTCACGTCCCGGAGGTCCTGCTCCTTGGCCCAGGACGCGAGCGCTTCCAGGTCCGTGCCATCGGCCAGGGCACCGGCCGCTCCCGCGTCCCGGGCGATCGCGGCGAGCCGGTCGGCCTGTCGCCGCTGACGGCCGTCGGGCGGCGGCGCGGGCACCGGGACCATGCCCGCGTACATGCAACCCAGGAGCGACCGCGCGAACCCCGGCCCGGAGGGATGCAGTACCAGCAGGCGGTCGCCGACGGCGAACCGTTCCTGCAGCAGCGCGGCGACCCGGCGGGCGGCCTGATCGAGTTCCCCGTACGTCATGGTCTCGTCGGCCTCGGCGCGGAGCGGATCCACGCTGAAGATCAGGGCGGTCCGGTCACCGTGCTCGTCCGCCCTCGCACACATGAGTTCGACGAAGGTCTTGCGCTCGTGCATGCGGTGTCGGCCTCCATCGGCGGAACGGTCTCCATCGGCACACCAATGCCCGCCTGAACGGGCACGGACGTATCGACGCCCCCCATACCGACCTATACCGACCTGCGAGAACGATCCTGCTGGCGGAGAAGACGAACGGAGCGGGCCATTGCCCCACCCTAAAGGGCACTTCGCCGCCACCGGACGGGTAATTGTCAAGACTTGTGGGTGAGTTGGGGCTCAGGAGACTTGGGGCCGCGCAGACCATCAGCCGAACTTCCACCGTGCCCAGCTTCGGGCCGATCATGGCCAGGACGGCGGGAGTTGGAGGCGTGCACCTGAACAGCAGGCCGGCCGACTGGCTAGCCTGCCTTGCGTTGAGCCGGGCCCACGGCCGGGACGGATGCCTGCGCATCCTCGATCAGAAAGGTCTCGTTCTCCCCGAAGTCCGGGGCCTGGAAGGGGTTCGTCGCCGGAGGCGGCGACGCCGCGGTGGCACCGCGTGGCGCCCCTTGCGGAGCGGAGAACAGTGAGGTCAGGTCTATGAGAGGTCTCCCATTCGGTACGGGGTCATGCGGACGCCTGGTGTGCCGTGACCGGGCACAGCGGTCCTACGGTCCTACAGCTTGCTCATCTTGGCGTACGGACTCAAGATCCGTACCTGCGTAGAACCGAAATCCACAAGCGCCGCGACTCCCTCCTCGATGCCGATCACCCGGCCGAGTCCGTGCATGTCGTGTGTTACCTGGTCTCCCACGGCGAATTGCTTGAGAGGCGGCGGGATCGGGGCCCTGAAGGGGCTGGTGGGCAGATGACGCTTCGGTGCCGATGGCTTTGTCATTGCCGTCAGTATGCGCCTGCGGGGATCGGTTCGCGACGGTCGTCCATGTCCGCTGTTCGGCACGAGCCCCGACGGCGAGGCCGGATTTTGGCGAGAGTCCGCGGAATCGTACGGCTGACCTGCGGCTTTGATGCCGGTGGCCTGCCCGGCCGACGACGGGCGACAGCAGGAAGTTACTGCCGGACTCGACGCGCCCTTCCACCGAACGTTGCCTTCCCTCGCTGACCGCGTTCGCTGACCGCGTTCGCTGTCCGCGTTCGCCGTGCGATCCCGCTGGTGTGGGCGAAGCGGCCCCGGGTGTTATTGAATGAGGTGTGCGGTCCGGAATCTCGGGGCCCTGTCGCCGGGGTTCCGGTACGGCCCCCGGCGCTGTGCCGGGGTTGGCGAGTGAGCTGAGAGAGTCGTATGGACTCCACCCCCTCCCCCTCGCGTGCGTCGCCGTTCGACATGGTCAGCAGCGCTTTGGGGCAGTACATCCCACGCTGCGGAGCGGCAGCGGCCGCCGGTGCTGCCGAGCCGCGGGGCGACAGCACCGCCCGCCCACGCGTACGCGCCGATCCGACCCCGGGCCGTCAGGAGCAGATCCTCGGCGCGGTCAACCTGGACCGGGATCTGAGAATCACCCTCAGTAATCTGGATGCCCCCGTTTTCGCGGGGGTGGAGGCCGTGACCGGGAGCCCTTTCGTCGCTCTTCTGCCGCCCTGGGACGTACCGACGGTCACCCGGCGGTTGCGGCAGGTCCTCGAGACCCGTGAGCCGCATGTCGCCCGGGTCCAGCGCCTGCGGCGCAGGGACGGGTCGGAGCTGGTGGTCTCGATGAGCATCCTGGCCGCCGCGGCGCCTCAGGAGGGCCTGACCGTCTCTCTGATCGCCATGGCCAGGAGGCTGCACCTGTACGCCGCTGAGACCGCGATCGGCACCTCGTTGGACATCGGCGAGACCGCCCAGTCGCTGGCGGAGTCCCTGCTGGCCTGGGGAGACGTGGCCGCCATCGACCTCGACTTCGCCGTGTGGACGGGCGAGGTGGTCACCGAGCAGCCGCAGGGGCGCATCCGGCTGCGGCGGGCGGCCCTGGTGCCGGAGCGGGCGTGGCCCGACGGTTACGTGACTCCGGGCGACGATCTTCCCGGCGACGCGAGTCGTCTGCTGTCGCAGGCGATACGGCGTGACGATGCCGCGCAGGCCATCGTCATACCCGACCGGGAGGCGATCGAGCGGGTACTCGGCAGCTCGCGGCTGGTACGTGCCCTGGTGCCCGGTGACCGGGCGGCGGGTGTGGCGTGCATACCGCTGGTCCTGGACGGCAGGCCGCCCGTCGTTCTGGGTGTGGCGGAGGTCTGGCGGAGGGCGGACCGCCCCTTCGACGACAACGACCTGTTCGACCTCCAGGAGCTGGTCGCCAGGACCTCTCACCACGTCGACCTGGCCCGTCAGCACCAGCGCGAGCACACGCAGGTGCTGGCGTTGCAGCGCCGGCTGCTGCCACGGTCCGGCGGCGACACCATCGAGACCGCCAGCGTCTACCAGCCCGCCACCCCCGACAGCGCGGGCGTCGGCGGTGACTGGGTGAACAGCTTCCCGCTGCCGGACGGCCGTACCGCGCTGGTGGTCGGTGACGTCGTCGGGCACGGGCTGGGAGCCGCGGCGACCATGGGACAGGTGAGCATGGAGGCCCGCGCGCTGCTGTCCGCGGGGCTGGCGCCCAACGAGGTGCTGGAGCACCTGGACGAGACCGTGACGCTGCTGGACGACGCGGAGACCGGGCTGGCGGCCGGTTACAGCGCTCTCGGGTCGACCTGCTGCATCGCCGTCTACGACCCGGTCAGCCACCATGTGGCGCTGTCCAGCGCAGGCCACCTCCCTCCGGTGCTGGTGCCCCCGGACGGGCCCGCCGGCCCTGTCGCGGTATGCCCCCACCCCGGGCTGGGCGCCGAGTTCGCGCTGCGGGAGCCGTTCGACGTGCACGCGTTCGCCGCGCCCCCGGGCTCGCTGCTCGCCCTCTACACCGACGGCCTGGTGGAGGATCCCGCCCTGTCGATCGACGAGGGCATCGGCAGGCTGGCGGACGCCGTGTCCACGGTGCACCCCTGGGATGCCCTGCAGCCGGCGGCGCGGCGCGTGGTCTCCGATCTGGCGCCCGTGCGCCGGCGCGACGACGTGACCCTGCTGCTCGCGCGCATGATCGGCTACCGCAAGGGGGACACCGCGACCTGGCGTCTGCCCGCCCGCGGCGACGCGGCCGCCCGTGCCCGCACGCTGGTCTCCGCGCGGCTGGGGCGATGGCGCACCAGGGACGACACCCGGGACAGCGTGCTGCTGGTGGTCAGCGAACTGGTCGACAACGCGGTTCGCTTCGCCGACGGACCCCTCACGATACGGCTGATCAGGGCCGGTCACGGGCTGCTGTGCGAGGTGGGCGACACCGGCAACGGCAGGCCGCGGCTGGCCCGGGGCGGGCTCCTCGACGACGGTGGTCGCGGCTTGCACGTCGTGCATGGACTCACCACCCGGTGGGGGGTGCGGTGGACGGACACCGGCAAGGTGGTCTGGGCGTCTGTCGGGGCAACCGGGTCAGCCGGGGCAACCGGGTCAGCTGGGGCAACCGGGTCAGCTGGGTCTACCGGGTCAGCCGGGTCAGCCGGGTCTACCGGGTCAGCCGGGTCAGTCGCGAGGTGACGCGGCTGCGGGCGGGCGGCGGGCCGGGCGGCGCGCGTACGTACGTACGTCAGGCGACGTCACCGGAGGTACGGGCGGCGCGACCGGCGGTACGAGTGGCGTCACCGGCGATACGGCGGAGGGCCACCGACGGTACGAGTGGCGCCACCGGCGATACGGCGGCGCGACCGGCGGTACGAGAGGCGCCACCGGCGATACGGCGGAGGGCCACCGACGGTACGGCGGCGTCACCGGCGATACGGCGGCGCCACCGACGGTACGAGCGGCGACCGCCGGTACCGCCGGTGGGCGCGATCTCGTCCTACAGCCACTCCCCTGCCAGGGCGGTGGCCGTGAGGCCCGGGGCCGCCGCGTACAGGACGGCTCGACTGCCCCGTTCCTGCCCGGCGTCGTGCGCCCTCCGCAGGATGTCGAACACGGCGGCGCCTCCGCGGTTGCCGCTGGTGTAGCTGTCCCGGCTGTAGTCCAGCAGCCCCGACGGCCACCCGTCGGGCATCGTCTGCTCCATGTACTCCAGCACGCGCGTCCCGCCGGGGTGCGCGAGCAGGACGTCGGGGTGCCAGGAGTCGGGGTCGTCCTGGTAACGGACGCGCAGCCACTCCCACATCGCGGTGACCGTCTCCTGCACGGCGCGTGGCCCGCGCCGGTCCATCACGAAGTGGGTGCCGTCCTCCCGTGTCTCCAGGCGGTGCAGGTCCTGGGTGCCCGGCAGGGTGTGGTGCCAGGCGGCGTCCAGCCGTAGCACCGACTCGGCTCTCGGCCGGCCCGTGACCACCGTGGCGACCGCGGTGTCCGCGAACAGCAGCCGCACGATCAAGGACTCCAGCGTGTCGTCCGCGGGCTGGTAGGTCGTGCTCAGTGCCTCCGATATCACGACCAGGACCACCCGGTCGGGGTCCGCGGCCACGAGATCCGCCGCCAGCGCCAGGGAGCGGGTCCCGGCGACGCAGGCCCACTGCGTGGCCGGCAGCAGCATCACGTCGTCCCGGAGCGGGAGCGTGTTGGCCAGGGCGACGTCCAGCCCCGGCAGTGCCGGTGTGGTGGAGTGACTGGTGATCAAGCCGTCGACGTCCGCCGCGTCCAGCCCGGCGATCTGCAGGGCCCCGCGCGCCGCACGCTCCCCGCAGGACCGTACGGCCGCCCAGGCCGGCGCGGTGCGTTCCTGGACGGTCTGCTGCGCGGGTATCGCCTCGAGGGCGGCGATCACGCGATCCACGTCCTGTTCGGTGAACCCGTCGCCGGCCAGGGCCTCTCGGGCCGGCGCGATGCCGGCGGCCGGCAGGCCGCTCCCGGTGCCGGGGGCGACGGCGGTCTCCAGCGGCAGCATCCACCCGCGGGTTTCGATGCCCGTACTGGCCGCGATGCCGTCGATCCGCGGCGCCCACGCCGCGTGCGGGTGGCGGCCACGCACTTCCGCCACGATCTGGCTGGTCTTCACGGTGTGCTCGCCGTGTATCACGGCAGGCGGGCACAGGTAAGCGGCCATGATGGGCACCTTTCTGCGGGGAACGGAGAAGAACATCGCGAACGATGTGTCATGGATCACTTAGGCATGACTTATCCAAGTCAATGCCGAGGTGCTCCACTTGGGGCTTCTGTGGCCGTTCGAGCATGGATGCCAAATGGACATTTACGCTGTGATCTGGGCAACTTAGGTAGTTTTTGTCGTGCGTGACACGTAGCACACTGCTGCTGAGCGGGACCGTCCCGGTGTCGCCCCTACCTGACGTTCCGTCAGCGCACGGGGAAGCCGAAGGAGTACCCCTGCTCCTTCAGCCACGGCAGGACCTGGCGCAGGGCGGCCACGGTCTCGGAGCGGTCTCCACCCGCGTCGTGGAAGAGGAGGGTCGGGCCGTTGGAGATCTCGCTCTTGACGGTGGCGACCATGGTGTCCGTGCCGGGGCGCTCGAAGTCCTTGGAGTCGACGTTCCAGCCGAGCGGGCGCATTCCACGGGACGCGGCGAGGCCGCGGCTGTAGGGAGTGAAGGCGCCTCCCGGGGCCCGGTAGTACATCGGGCGGACACCCCCGGACGCCTCGGTGATCATGCGTTCGGCGTCCAGGATCTGCTGGGACTGGTAGGCCTCGGACTTGCGGTCCATGGTCACGTCGTGCGAAACCGTGTGGTCGCAGAGCCGGTGCCCGGCCGCCACCACCGCCTTGACCATGTCCGGGTGGGCTTGGGCCTGCGTGCCCACCATGCAGAACGTGGCCTTCACACCGTTGTCCCGCAGCACTTGCAGCATCTGCGGTGTCCAGACGGGGTCCGGCCCGTCGTCGATGGTGATGTTGACGCTACGGGGACCTCCGTCCGAGGCGTGCGCGATCTCCGCCGAGACCGGCGACGTGGAAGGAGACGCCGAGGCTTCTGCTTTGGCCGTCGCTCCCTCGGCGGTACTGAGTTGCGCGCCCCACACCGAGGTCAGGGCGGCCACCGCGGTCACCCCGAGCGCCGCCGCGAGCACCTTGCCGTACCATCCACGTCCGCCGCTTCGCGCCATGTCTTCTGTCCCTTGCCGTCGCTGTGGAGCTCGTGCATCCGGCAAGAGTGAGGAAAGGCGGCCGACGGATCCGTCCGTTACTGATCACGGACGATTCCGCGGGCTTACCGCTACAGGCCTTACAGGAAGCTGACGTTCTGGGCCAGAGCGAGATGGCTGGAGTAGTTGATGGTGTTGGTCGCCGGGCGCATGTACGCGCGCCAGGCGTCGGAGCCGGACTCGCGGCCGCCGCCGGTCTCCTTCTCACCGCCGAAGGCGCCGCCGATCTCCGCTCCGGAGGTGCCGATGTTGACGTTGGCGATCCCGCAGTCGGAGCCCTCGGAGGAGAGGAAGCGCTCGGCCTCCTGCTGGTCGCGGGTGAAGATGCTGGAGGACAGGCCCTGCGGGACGTCGTTGTGCAACGCGACGGCCTCCTCGAAGGTGTCGTAGGTCAGGACGTAGAGGATGGGCGCGAACGTTTCCTCCCGTACGACGTCGGTCTGTTCGTCGACGCGGACGATGACCGGCTCGGCGTAGGCGGCCCGGGGCGCCGTGTCGGCCAGGCGGCGGCCGCCGCCCACGAGGACCTTGCCGCCCTGTGCCTGGACGCGGGCGACCGAGTCGTGCATGGCGTCGAGGGCGGCGGTGGAGATGAGGGGGCCGACCAGGGTGCCCTCGTCGAACGGGTCGCCGATGGGGAGTTTGGCGTACGCGGACGTCAGACGGGCGACGAGGGTGTCCGCGATGTCGCGGTGGACGATGAGACGGCGCAGGGTCGTGCAGCGCTGGCCCGCGGTGCCGGCGGCGGCGAAGACGATGCCCTGGACGGCGAGGTCCAGGTCGGCCGAAGGGGCGACGACGGCAGCGTTGTTGCCGCCGAGTTCCAGCAGAGTGCGGCCGAAGCGGGCGGCGACGCGCGGACCGACCTCGCGGCCCATGCGGGTGGAACCGGTGGCGCTGACGAGGGCGACACGCGGGTCGTCCACGATCCGCTCGCCGATGGCGCGGTCGCCGAGGAGGAGACGGTGCACGTCACGGGGGGCGCCGACCTCTTCGGCCGCCCGGTCCAGCAGCCGGTCGCAGGCGAGGGAGATCAGCGGGGTGAGTTCCGAAGGCTTCCAGATCACCGTGTCGCCGCAGGCCAGGGCCACGGCGGTGTTCCACGACCACACGGCGGCGGGGAAGTTGAACGCGGAGATGACGCCGACGACCCCGAGCGGGTGCCAGGTCTCGGCGAGGCGGTGGCCGGGGCGCTCGGAGGCGATGGTGCGGCCGTAGAGCTGCCGGGACAGTCCGACCGCGAACTCGCAGATGTCGATCATCTCCTGGACCTCGCCGAGCGCCTCCGAGCGGATCTTGCCCGCCTCGATGGTGATGAGGTCGGCGAGGTCGCTCTTGTGATCGCGCAACAACTCGCCGAGTCGGCGGACGAGTTCACCGCGACGGGGTGCCGGTGTGGTGCGCCAGGTGAGGAACGCCTCGCGGGTGGCGGCGAGGGCCTCCTCGACGTCGGCCTCGGTGGCGGCGGCCAGGCGGAACAGGTCCTCGCCGGTGATGGGCGTACGGGCCTGGAAGCCGGTGCCTTCGGGGACGGTTGCGCCGACGCGCTCCAGGCACGTGAGAGCGCGGGTGCGCAGGTCCTCGGTGGTGGGCAGGGCGGCGGTGGTCATGATGCTCCCGTGATGGTGGTGAGGTGCAGTTCGAGTTCTGCGGCGACCTGGGCGAGGGACTGGTTCTGCTGCCGCTCGTACAGGGCGAAGGGGTCGAGGACGTCGCGGTCCATGGCGCCGGAGAGCCAGTCGCTGTCGTAGGCGGCGCCTTGCTGGTCGTTGTCCCTGGAACCCGCGTCGCTGAGGTTGGACTGGAAGATGCCGGCCGCCGAGCGGGGCAGGAAGTCCTCGTAGACGAGGGGCTCGGCCCGCACCCAGCCCTGTGCCAGCAGGTCGTCGAGGGCTTCCGGCGGGCGGCTGCCGTCCCGCGGCCGGTCGGGCGCGAGGTGGTAGGTGAAGTACCCCAACTTCTGGGCGGCGAGCTCGCGTTCGGTTCCGGGGACGTGCTCCGTCCACAGGCTGTGGGCGAGTTCGGCCCGGTCGGCGCCGGGGTGTGCGGCCGTCCGCTGGTCGAGGAGGGTGAGCAGGCGGTCGTAGAGGGCCCGGCCCTCGCGGGTCACTGCGATACCGCGCGCCTCGACCTCGCCGAACCGCACGCGCAGGGCGCCGCTGGTCACTTGGCCGTCCGGGGTGCGCAGGGCGCGGGGTTCGGCGAGGGCCCGGAAGGACGTCTGGCGCAGCAGCAGGTCGGGCCCCTTCCACCTGGGGGGTCCCTGGATGGTGTCGATCATCTCGATGCCGCGCTCGGTCATCCGCCGGTACAGCTCGTCGATGTCCAGGACGCGGGGGGTGAGGTGGTTGATGTGGGTGCTGCGGACGCCGCCGATGTCCGCGGCGACGGCGGAGACCCGCTCCAGGGTCTCGTACCAGGTCTTGTCGATCGGTTCCGTCGACAACTCGAAGGCGGAGACGGCCAGTTGGAGGAAGCGCTCGGCATCCGCGTCCGGGAGTTCCCTGGCCTCCTCCGCCCGGTCGGCCAGGGCGAGCAGCTCCGGCGGGAACAGTTCGCGGCCGGCGAGGAACGTCTCCAGGCGGGCGCGCAGGTCGGCGTCGAAGAACCGCGGGTCCGCGGGGGTGAGCATGGAGGTGAAGACGCGGAAGGGGTTGCGGGCCAGCTCCTCCCCGTCGACGGGACGGAACGCGGTCGACACCACGGGCACCGCGCTGGCGGCTGCCTCGCGGAGGTCGTAGAAGCCGACCGGACGCATGCCGAGGGCACCGAAGACACGGGCGACCTGGGCGAGTTCGGCGGGGGTGCCGACGCGGATGGCGCCGTGGCGTTCCGCGGTCACCCGGCTGATGGAGCCGAGGCGTTCGGCGTCGGCGCCCTGGGCGCGCAGCACGTCCTCGTTCACTTCGCGCGAGACGTCCACGAGCGTGGTGTAGGCGGGGACCTCCCGCCCGTACATCTCGGAGAGCCGCGCGGCGAAGGCGGCGCGCAACTGCCACTGGCTGATCATCGAGGGGCCCTTCCCGTCGAGTCCTAATTGCGTCCTGTCGAGTCCTGTCGAGTCCTGTTCGAGGAGTTCACACCACGTGGGCTTCGGGACGGATCTCCGCTCCCGTCCGGAAGCGGTCCGCGCTGAGGGGCGAGATGTCGACGAAGGGTTCCCGGCCGAGGTGCAGGTCGCGCACGATCTCGCCGACGGCGGGGCCCTGTAGGAAGCCGTGGCCGGAAAACCCGGTGGCGTAGAGGAAGTTGGGGACCTCGCCGGAGCGTCCGATCAGCGCGTTGTGGTCGGGTGTGACCTCGTACAGTCCGGCCCATCCGTCGGCGATCTCCATGTCGGCCAGCGCGGGGGCCCGTTCCCGTACGACGTCCCGGAAGAGCTCAAGCCACTCCGGGGTCCAGGTGGTGTCGAAGCCCTCCGGCTGGTCGGGGTCGGCGAGGCCGAACAGCAGGCCGTCGTCGCTGTTGTGGAAGTAGGCCGACGACGCGAAGTCGATGGTGAAGGGGATACGGGGCGCCGGGGGAGCGAGCGGTGCGGTGAAGGCGAGCTGGCGGCGCACCGGCCGTACCGGCAGGTCGACGCCGGCCATGGCGCCGATCTGCCCGGACCAGGCACCGGCCGTACAGACGACGGTGGAGCAGTCGATACGGCCGCGGTCGGTGTGGACCGCGGTGACCCGGTCGCCGGCGGTGTCGATGCCGGTCACGCACGTGTGGGTGGCGAAGGTGACGCCGGCCCGGGCCGCGGCGTCGGCGTATCCCCGTACGACCAGGGCGGGGCGGGCGTGGCCGTCGGTGGGGGAGAAGGCGGCGGCCAGGAGTCCGTCGGTGCTGATGTAGGGGCACAGCTGGTGTGCCTCGTCCGGGCCGACCATGCGGGTGGGGACGCCCAGACCGTTCTGGATGCCGACGCTCGCCTCGAAGTCCGCGGCCTGCCGGTCGGTGGTGAGCAGGAAGAGGTAGCCGACGTTGTCGAGGCGGATGCCGGCGCCGGGGCGGTGCGGGAAGTCCTGGAAGGCGCGCAGGCTGCGGCTGCCCAACTGGATGTTGAGCGGATCGGAGAACTGGGCACGCACGCCGCCGATCGGTTTGCCCGAACTGCCGCTGCACAACTCGCCGCGCTCGACCACGACGATGTCGGTCACCCCCGCTTCGGCGAGGTGGAAGGCGATGCTCGCACCCATCACCCCACCACCGATGATCACGACCTCGGCGGTGGGCGGAACGGTGCGGAAGGCGGAGGCGGAGGCGGAGGTGGGGGAAGGCTGTCTCTTA
>NZ_VJZC01000690.1 GCF_009377185.1 Streptomyces spongiae | reverse complement strand
CGCAACCCCTCCCCCGCCAGCCGTGCGAAGGAAGGGAGCGACAGCGACGTACGGCCGCGGACGCAGCCCGCGCACGCGGCGGCCAGGGCGCGCCAGCCCGGCCGCCCCCAGCCGGCGTCCGCCAGGGCCAGGGCCGCCGCGCCACAGGCGCACGGCCCGACCGTCGCGCACCGCACCCGCTGGCGCGCGTACCGGAAGCCGAGTTCGAAGCGGATGTACGAGCCGAGCACGGAGACCTCCAGCAGCACGGCCGCGCGATGCTCGGCGGTGCACAGCAGGGCCTCGGCCGACGGGCGGTCGTGCACGCAGTGGAAGCCGCAGTCGCACAGGCGCGCGGGGGAACGGTGCCTGAGTCCGTAGACGCACCGGGCCTCGTCGAGGACCCCGTACGGCAGCGCGCCGCCCAGCGACACCCCGGTGAACCCCGCCCGGCTGCCGTCCTGGGACAGCATCGGGTGGGCGATCTTGTATCCGGTCGGCGGCTCCGCCGGACGTTCCTCGGGGAGCCGCAGTCTCATCGCGCGACCGGTACCTCTTCGGCCGCGGCCGTCGCCGGTTCCTCGGCCTCCTCAGGGAGTCGCAGCTCCTCCTCGTACGGCTGGTCCTGCTCCTCCGCGACCCCGGTGGCGAGTGCCTTGCCGAGCCTCATGACGCCTCCCATGACCGTGCGTGACCTGACCTTGCTGGCCTTCTTCGCCATGGTGACCCAAAAGGGACGGCTTGGCACCAGGGCCTCGCTCCCCGCACCAGGGGCGCACCTCACGTCCGCGTAGTGAGTCTGACCAATACCTCGTAGGAGAATTAAGTGGAGCTTCACCGTTGACCTGCCGACACTACTCCCATGACGACTCCACGCCCCGCAGCCCCCTTCGGCCGCGCCCTGTGCGCGATGGTCACTCCCTTCACCGCGGAGGGCGCCCTGGATCTCGACGGCGCGCAGCGGCTCGCCGACCGGCTCGTGGCCGGGGGCTGCGACGGTCTGGTCCTGTCCGGTACGACGGGCGAGTCACCCACCACGTCGGACACCGAGAAGGCGGAGCTCGTGCGCGCGGTCCGCGAGGCGGTCGGAGACCGGGCCCACATCGTCGCGGGGGTCGGCACGTCCGACACGCGGCACAGCGTGGAGCTCGCCCTCGCGGCCGAAAAGGCGGGCGCGGACGGCCTGTTGGCGGTCACGCCGTACTACAGCAGACCCCCGCAGGACGCCGTCGAGGCCCACTTCCGCGAGCTCGCCGACGCCTGCGGGCTGCCACTCGCCCTCTACGACATCCCCGGCCGCACCGGCACCCGCATCGAGCCGGAGACCATGATCCGGCTAGCCGGGCACCCGCGGATCGTGGCGGTCAAGGACTGCGCGTACGACCTGCTGGGCACCCAGAAGGTGCTGGCCCGAACGGAGTTGGCGTACTACACGGGCTGCGACGAGTACGTGCTGGCGCTGTACGCGATCGGCGGGTCCGGGTACGTCAGTACGGTGGCGAATGTGGCGCCGCGTCACTTCCGGGCGGTCATCGACGCGTTCGACGCGGGGGACACGGCCGGGGCCGCCCTTCGCCAGCGACTCACCATCCCCCTCACCGAGTTGATGATGGGCTCCGGCCTGCCCGGAACCGTGACCGCGAAGGCACTGCTCGGGAGACTGGGCCTGCCCGCCGGCCCGGTCCGGGCACCGCTGCGGCCCGCCGGCCGGGAGACGGCCGACGGGCTGCTGACGGCGTACGAGGAACTGGCATCGTACGAGGAGTTGGCGGCGTCCGAGGAGCTGGTCAGCTCCGGCGTTCGGTGAACAGCGGGACCCAGCGGCCGGGATAGTCGTCCGACGCCTTGCGGAAGTCGCTGAGCTGGACGACCTTGTCGCTGCCGATGGTGATGAGCAGGAGCTGGTTGCGGAACTCGTTCTTGCCGTTGCACCGCTCGGGGTCGCATCCCCAGGCGATGAGCCGCTTGTTGTCGGCCCAGGCGAGGAGTTGTTGCCCCGGTACGGTCGTGATCCGCTTGCCCGTGCGCGAGTCGACGATCTCCGAGGAGATCTCGTCGCCGTCGCCCGCGAAGTCGCCCCCGACGAGCTTCCCGTCGGGCGAGAGCCCCGCCTCCGCCCAGCTGACGTGTTTCTCGGCCGCCGGAATGCCCGTCTTGTTGCCCTCCAGGTCGTAGTACTCCCGGCCCGGATCCATGGGGATGTCCGCGTACACGTACTGGTCGTCGTGGCTGAACTCGAAGTCGTCGCGGGCGTTTGCCGACCAGCCCGTCTCGTCCTTCCAGTAGGGCGCCCTGTGCCAGTCCTCCTTGCCCGAGTCCACGTCCACGACGGAGAACCCGGTACGGCTGGGCAGGGGCCCGGGGACGTCCTTGCCGTTGATGTTCTGGGGGTGGTCGGCGAAGTTGCGGTCGGGGTTCTTGGAGTAGGTCGTCGCGACGAGCTTCTCGCCGTCGGACGAGAAGGCGACGCCGGCGACCCCGTGCTCGACCGGGATCCAGCGGTCCACCTTGCCGGTGATCATGTCGAGCAGGCCGATGCGCCGGGCGGGCAGTTCGTCCTCCAGCACGGCGGCGGTACGCATACCGGGGGCGACGTCCAGGAAGGCCCACCTGGTCTTGCGGTACTTGCCGGTCTTCTGGTCGAGCAGCCCGTACACCCTCTTGGAGATCACGTCCCCGTTGGACTGCTTGTCGTTCTCGCGCACGTAGAACGCGGCCAGTGCCGTGTCGCCGGCGGCGATCATGTCCCTGGGCGGTGACTGGTGGGGGTGCGCGATGATGTCGCTCTTGTTCATCTCGCTCGCGGGCCGCACATCCTCCCCGCCACCTGAGAGGGCGGGCACGGACAGCCCCACGGCGAGGGCCGTGACGGCCGCGGCGCCCGCGATCGTGCGGTTCCGGCGGCGCCGCCGGACGGCCAGCACCCGGTCGGCGAAGCCCGACGGGAGAGGCATCGGGCCGGCGGCCTGTTCGCGGAGCGCGTCACGCACCAGTTCGTCGACGTTCACGGACGCACCTCCACGGGCGAGTAGTCACGGGACGGCTCCCGCTCGGCGTCTGCCGGGCCGAGCGCGGCCAGTTCGGGTGCGAGGGCGCGCAGCCGGGCGAGCGAGCGGTGCGTCGTGGACCGTACGGTGCCGACGGAGCAGCCGAGGATGCGGGCCACGTCGGCCTCCGGCAGGTCCTCGAAGTAGCGCAGGACCAGCACGGTGCGCTGGCGCGCGGTGAGCCGGGCGAGCGCGCCGCGCATCACGAGGCGCAGTTCGGCGGCGGCCGCCCCGTCCCCGTCGTCGGTGCCCTCCTCCGGCAGTTCGGCGACGCTGACCTCGCGCCGACGCCACTTGAGGCGCCAGCGGCTGATCTGCTGCCGGTACAGGACCTGGCGGACGTACGCCTCGGGTTCGTCGATGCGGTGCCACCGTCCGGCTGCCTTGATCAGGGCGTTCTGCAACAGGTCCTCCGCCGCGTGCCGGTCCCCTCCGCTCAGCAGGACGGCCGTCTTCAGCAGCGCCGACGACCGGCCGGCCACGAACTCCCGGAAACTCTCCTGGCCTTGGGCATCCATCGTCACCTTCTCTTCCCCCGGTGGTGCCCTGCGCGCCACCCCTGTACCCCTTGTGACGCGCGCACTGGGGTGCGGCTATGCCACTTGCCGCGAACCACCGTGAAAAAGGTGGGCGCCCTGGGACCCAGCTGTCCTAGTTGTGGCTGTGCAGGATCTCGTTCAGGCCGCCCCAGACCGCGTTGTTCGGGCGGGCCTCGACCGAGCCGGTGACGGAGTTGCGGCGGAACAGGATGTTGGAGGCCCCGGACAGCTCGCGGGCCTTGACGATCTGCCCGTCGGGCATGGTGACGCGCGTGCCGGCGGTGACGTACAGACCGGCCTCGACGACACACTCGTCGCCGAGCGCGATACCGACGCCCGCCTCGGCGCCGATGAGGCAGCGCTCACCGATGGAGATGATCACGTTGCCGCCGCCGGACAGGGTGCCCATGGTGGAGGCGCCACCGCCGATGTCGGAACCGTCGCCGACGACGACACCGGCGGAGACGCGGCCCTCGACCATCGAGGTGCCCAGGGTGCCCGCGTTGAAGTTCACGAAGCCCTCGTGCATCACGGTGGTGCCCTCGCCGAGGTGCGCGCCGAGCCGGACGCGGTCGGCGTCGGCGATCCGGACGCCCTTCGGCGCGACGTAGTCCGTCATGCGCGGGAACTTGTCGACGGACGTCACCTGGAGGTGCAGTCCTTCGGCGCGCGCGTTGAGCCGGACCTTCTCGATGTCGTCGACGGCGACCGGGCCGAGGGAGGTCCAGGCGACGTTGGCGAGGAAGCCGAAGATGCCGTCGAGGCTCTGGCCGTGCGGCTGGACGAGGCGGTGTGAGAGCAGGTGGAGGCGGAGGTAGACGTCGTGCGCGTCGATCGGCTTCTCGTCGAGGGAGGCGATGACCGTGCGGACCGCGACCACCTCGACGCCACGGCGGGCGTCCGGGCCGATCGCCTTCGCGGCGCCCTCGCCGAGCAGTTCGACGGCCCTGTCGGCGGACAGCCGCTCGCTGCCCGCCGGGCCGGGCTCGGCCGTCAGCTCGGGCGCGGGGAACCAGGTGTCGAGGATGGTGCCGTCGGCGGCGATCGTGGCGAGACCGGCGGCCACGGCGCCGGTGGTGCGAGGAGCAGTCGTGTCGGTCATGAGGGCAACCTAACCGGCGGGGGGTGGTGGAGGCTAACCGGTGGGAGGGACGTCTCATGTGGCGGTCGCGCGCGGCGACGGTGACCTGGCGCGGCACCGGTTTGTCCTCGCCCCCGCCGCCCCTACC
>NZ_VJZC01000689.1 GCF_009377185.1 Streptomyces spongiae | reverse complement strand
GTGTCGGTGTGGGGGGACACGACGGCGTCGGGGTGGGCGTCGTCTTCGCCGGAACCGCGCCGCGGGCGCCGCTGCCCGCGACCGCCACCGCGACGACCCCTTCGCCGTCCGTGGAGGCGTACGCGCAGGCGGTGGCGGCCGCCGTCCCACTCGGCACTCCCACGAGGAGCCAGGTCAGTGCGAGCAGGGCCAACAACCGTATGGCGAGGGCGGATCGGGTCCGCTGGGGTCCGTGCACGACGGAGATCATCGGCGCTCACGCGCCCGCACACGCCCGAGCGCCGGGTGATTGCCCCGAACGGGGGACAAGGCACCCCCGTTACACGAGTCATCGCACAGCTCGTCACAGGTTCCGGAAAGAAATTTGTGCAGTGGTTGAACACACCTGCCACTTCCCTGCGTACCTAGGGCCATGAGCAGCGCGGCAGGGCGCTGCAAACACCCAAAGGATCACGGGGAGTTGACGATGAAGACCTCCTGGCGGAACGCCTCACTCGTAGCGACAGCTGCGTGCGTGCTGGCGCTCACGACGGCGTGCGGTCAGGAAGACGGCAGCGCGTCGAGCCAGAACGTGGGCGCCACCCAGCCCGCCGGCGGTATCGACCTGGGCGCCGGTGGTTCAGCCACCGGCTCCGGCTCCGGCTCCGGTGATCAGGAGCAGGAGCAGGAGGGTGCCTCGGCGCAGGGTGCTGCAGCGGGTCAACTGGCCGTGTGGAACAGCAAGAAGAACGGCAAGGTCCTCACCGACAGCGCCGGCTTCACCCTGTACCGCTTCGACAAGGACACGGCCGAACCGCCGAAGACGACCTGTGAGGGCGACTGCGCCACCACCTGGCCGCCCGTCCCGGCCTCCGGCGCCACGGCCGCCGGCGACATCGACAAGTCGCTGCTCGGCGAGGTGACCCGCCCCGACGGCACCAAGCAGCTGACGATCGGCGGCTGGCCCATGTACCGGTACGCCAAGGACGCCAAGGCCGGTGACATCAAGGGCGAGGGTGTGGGCGGCTCCTGGTACGCCTCGGCCCCGGACGGCAAGAAGGCCGCGGGCGGCGCGGACGACGCCGACGGTGGCGAGGTCGGCGAGGGTTCCGCCGAGGCGATCGGTGACCTGCCCGGTCTCTCGACCCGGAACGACCCCGAGCTCGGCGAGGTCGTCGTCGACAAGAACGGCATGACGGTCTACCGCTTCGAGAAGGACACGCCGTGGCCGATGAAGTCGGCGTGCGTCGGAGCCTGCCTGGAGAAGTGGCCGGTCGTCGCCCCGGTCGACGCCGCGGACACCAAGGGCATCGACAACAAGAACGACGGCCGAAGGGGCTACGTCGTCCTGAACCGTCCGGACGGACAGAAGCAGCAGAGCATCGACTGCTGGCCGCTCTACACCTTCGCGGGTGACAAGAAGCCGGGTGACACCAACGGCCAGGGCGTCGGCGGCACCTGGTACGCCATCTCGCCCGAGGGCAAGGCCCTCGGCAAGCCGAAGTAGACCTTTCCCCTCCCCAGGGAAGATCGCAGTACCGCAGCCGACCGAAGGAGGTGTTCGAGAGTCAGAAGTGCCGGATGCACAGAGCCAGGGCACAATCCCCGGTCCGCCCCCTCCGCACCGCACGGAGGGGGCGGACCACTTGGCGTGTCCGGGCACGCTCCGGATCGGACCGCACTCATTCCGTGAACGACTTCCCAGGGCGACAATTCGGCAGTTGCCGGAGGCAGTGCCATGGAACGGACGGTCAATTTCCGTTTGGGCTCGCCCCATTGGCGGGCGATCAGTAGCCTCAGCTCGAACACTGGATCGCCTACGCCACACCCTACGCGTTGGAGTGATAGATGGAGCGTCCCGCCTGGGCCCCGCGGAGCATCGACATCACGGTGCCTTCCGTGGCCCGCATCTACGACTACTACCTGGGCGGTTCGCACAACTTCGAGGTCGACCGGGAAGCGGCCCGCAGGGCCATGGAGTTCGTGCCCGGGTTACCCAAGATCATGCAGGCCAACCGGGCGTTCCTGCGCCGCGCGGTGCGGTACGCGGCCGGGGAGGGCATCACCCAGTTCCTGGACATCGGTTCCGGCATCCCCACCTTCGGCGGCGTCCACGAGGTCGCCCGGGCGGCCCGTCCCGGCGCACGCGTCGTGTACGTCGACCACGACCCGGTGGCCGTCGAGCACAGCCAGGCGCTTCTGGCGGACGACGAGGACACCGACGTGCTCGCGGCCGACCTCCGCAAGCCCCGGGAGATCCTCGACAGCGCCCAGGTGCGGGGCCTCATCGACCCGAACCGGCCGGTCGCGCTGCTCCTCGTTGCCATACTGCACTTCGTGGAGGACGCGGACGACCCGTACGGAGCGGTGGCGGAGCTGCGTGACGCGCTCGCGCCCGGCAGCCTGCTCGTGCTGTCGCACGCCGCGTACGAGGGGATCCCACTGCCACCGGAGCGGGCCGAGGGAGCGGTCGACGTGTACAAGGACATCCGCAACCCGCTGATCATGCGCACGCGCGACGAGATCGCGCGGTTCTTCGAGGGGTACGACATGGTGGAACCCGGAGTGGTGCCGCTGGCGAGCTGGCGGCCCGAGACGGCACCCGAGGACGAGGATCCGTACGCGTTCGGGGCGCTTGCCGGCGTGGGGCGTACGGCGTGACCGCGGGGCCGGACGGGCCGGAGGACAGACTGCGCCGGTTCGCGACGATCTGGAGCCGGGCGGTCTTCCCGGTGACCTCCACGTCGCTGACCCGGCCGGAGCTCGAGGAGCGGCTCCTGCCGCTCGCACGACGGTTGAGCGAGGCGCTGCGGGCCAGGGACTTCGACGCGGACGCGGGCAAGGAGGTCGGTGCCGCACTCGTCGACGCGCACTGCACCGACCCCGACGCCCTCAGCCACTCGCTCGACTGTGTGGACGCCTACCTGGTGCTGTACTGCGGCGAGGACGGCCCTCAGGAGGACCTGCGCGCCCGTTCCTCCCGGTTGCAGCACGCGATGGCCGCGGGATACGCGCAGGCGCTGCGGGAGCGGACACTGGCCGAGCAGGAGGCCATCGCCCAGGCCGCGCTCAACGCCCAGGGGGCGGTCGCCCTGGCGCTGCACGAGAGCGAGGCCCGCTTCCGCGCCGTCTTCGAGGGCGCCGCCATAGGCATCGGCATCGCCGATCTGGAGGGCAACATCCTTCAGGTCAACGGCGCGCTGCTGCGCATGTTCGGCGGCTCCGAGCACGCGGTGCGCGAACGCAACGTCCAGGACTGGACCCACCCCGAGGACGCTCCCCAGGTGTGGCGCCTGTACGAGGAACTGGTCCGGGGAGAGCGCGAGCACTACCACACGGAGAAGGCGTTCTACCGGCCTGACGGAACGGTTCTGTGGACCAACCTGACGGTCTCCCTCCTCAGGGACGCCGACGGTCAGCCCCGCTTCCAGCTGTTGCTCATGGAGGACACCACCGAGCGCCGCCTGCTCAACCTCCGTCTGCGCTACGAGGCCACGCACGACGCGCTCACCGGACTGCCCAACCGCACGCTCTTCTTCGAACGCCTGGAGAAGGCGCTCTCGGCGGGTGAGGGCCAGCGCTTCGGCCTGTGCTACCTCGACCTCGACGGCTTCAAGACCATCAACGACAGCCTCGGCCACGCGGCCGGCGACCGGCTGCTGGTGGAGATCGCCGACCGCCTCCAGTCCTGCGCCACCGCCCCCGGCGAGATGGTCGCCCGGCTCGGCGGCGACGAGTTCGTGGCGCTGACCACCGGGCCCGAGACCCAGCACGAGGTCGACGAGCTCGCCGACCGCATCATGAACGCGCTCGTCACGCCCGTCCGTATCGAGGGCCGCGAACTCCTCGTACGCGGCAGTGTCGGCATCGTCGAGGGCCCGGCGGGCGAGCGCGGCCCGGCGGAGGTGCTGCGCAGCGCGGACATCACCATGTACCGGGCCAAGTCGGCGGGCGGCAACCGCTACGAGATGGCCGACGCGGAGGCCGACGCCCGCGCCATCACCCGGCACGGGCTCACCACCGCCCTGCCCGCGGCCCTCGACCGGAGCGAGTTCTTCATCGAGTACCAGCCCCTGGTCCACCTCGGGGACGGCACCGTACGCGGCGCCGAGGCCCTGGTGCGCTGGCTGCACCCGCAGCACGGTGTCCTCGGGCCGGACCGCTTCATCCCGCTCGCCGAGCACACCGGGCTGATCGTGCCGCTGGGCCGCTGGGTGCTGGAGCAGTCGGTCCGCCAGGCCCGTGAGTGGCAGGAGCGGCACAAGGACAAGGTGGGCACGGGTCCTCTACGGGTCAACGTGAACCTGTCTCCCTGCCAGCTCACCCACCCCGGGCTCGTCCAGGACACGGTGGACATCCTGGAGCGGGCGGGCCTCGAACCGGACGCGCTCTGCCTGGAGGTGACGGAGTCGGCGTTGATCGGCGCCGACGACGAGGTCCTCAAGCCGCTGCGCCGGCTGGCCGAGATGGGGGTGGACATCGCCCTGGACGACTTCGGTACGGGCTACTCCAACCTGGCCAATCTGCGCCGCCTCCCGGTGAGCGTGCTCAAGCTGGACCGTTCCTTCACCCAGGGCATGCAGCAGTTCCCGGCGGATCCGGTCGATCTGAAGATCGTCGAGGGCATCGTCTCCCTCGCCCACGGGCTCGACCTCACGGTCACGGTGGAGGGCGTCGAGACGGGAGCCCAGGCCGAGCAGCTCCGTCTGCTCGGCTGCGACACGGCTCAGGGCTGGTACTACGCCCGTCCGGGCCCACCGGATCGGCTGCACGAGCTGGCGCTGGTGGACGCGACGGGCTGACCGCCCCGGGGTGGGGTTGTCTTCGCC
>NZ_VJZC01000688.1 GCF_009377185.1 Streptomyces spongiae | reverse complement strand
GGCTCGTGGCCCGGCACGCCGTTGAAGAAGAGAAGTGAGCGGGTGGCTCTATCGGGCTACTCGGCCGGAACCGGCGGCTCGTCCACGGTGGCGAGTTGCGTGATCTCCTCCTCGGAGAGCACACCCGCGTACACGCGCAGGCCATCGAGCTGGCCGGGAAGGGGGTTGCCCCACTCTCCGTTGTCGTGACGACGCGCGCCGCCGACCATCAGGGGGCCGCTGGGCTGGAAGGTGCCCTCGCTGAGGACACCGTCTTCGTCGCCCTGCCGTTGCCCGGAGAGATAGAGCTTGACCGACATGTTCACCGAGTCGAAGACGGCGACGACGTGCACCCAGCCCCCAAGTGAGTTGACCTCGTCCGAGACGACCGTGGCGGCAGGTCCGCTCAGAACGTCCGTCTCGTACCGGCCGAAGTTCCAGTCGCCGATGGAGTCACCGGCTTCCTGGCGGTACCAGAGACGGAAGGAGTTCCGCTCGGCACCGGGGTGTGCGAGGACGGTCGGCGAGTGTGCCGTGGTCGTGTCCTCCAGCTTCGACTGGGCGGCCAGGTTCACCCAACCGGCCAGGGTGTAGCTGCCGGACTCGTCCAGCGCCACGGAAGAGGTGCCCCGGCCCAGGCGCTCGGCGTCGAGCTCCAGCACGTTGCCGTGTGCCGGATCGTCGGTCGGAGCGAAGGCCGCACCCGTCTCGAGCCGGAGCGCGTTGCCTCGGCCGGTGGCGTCCGCCGCGGTGGTGCCGGAGGACTCGTCGAACGACCAGTTGGCGAGCAACGTTGCCTCGGTCAGCCCCGTTTCCGGGTTCTCGGCGTTGGCGATCGGCTCCAGTTCGTTCTCGAACACCACGCGGTTCCACACCTGGACCTGGTCGAGGCTGCCCTCGAAGTAGTCCGTGTAGGCGCCGGCCGCCTTCATCCGGCCGACCTCCAGGGCCCCCTTCGCCGCCCAGGGTGTCGTGAACTCCGTTGTCGCCTGGAGCTGTCCGTTGACGTAGAGGCGGATCTGCTTCTTGTTGTGGTCGTAGACACCCATCAGATGGGTCCACGCGCCCACGACCGGCGGCTTCTCGGACAGCGCGCGGACAATCGTCGGGTCGTCGGCGTCGGCCGCGTACCGGTTGAAGACCCAGCGGTCGTAGGACTGCGAGTAGTAGATCTGGAAGCCGCCCGCCCGTGTGCCGCTCTGTGTGACCACGGTGGAGACATGGTCCTTGGCGGCCAGCCGTGCCCACGCGGAGACGGTGAAACTGTTCGTGGTGTCCAGGACCGCAGCGGCTGTGGCCCCGGAGACATTGCTGCCGTTACCGCGCAGGCCGCTGCCCAGTCGGGCCTTGTCCGTCCAGGACGCCGAAGTCAGCTTCAGCGGCCGGTCCTTGCCGGAACTGTCCGCGGCTGTGGTCCCCTTGCCGTCGTCGAGCGTCCAGCTCGCCACCGGGTCGGAACCCTTGGCCACCTTGAACAGGTAGTCGTAGTGGGCACTCGGGTTGCCCGCCCCGTCGTAGGTCTGCACCCGCAGGGTATTGGTCAGCCGCTTGTCGGGCGCGGCCTCGATCTCGTATGTCGGGGTGTTCGCCGTGAAGGTCTTGCTGCCGAGCTTCGCTCCGTTGAGCCACCAGTCGTAGCGGCGTACATCACTTGCGCCCGCCTCGATCTTGAAACCGGCGGTCATGCCGACGCTGCCCAACGCCGGGTCGGCCGCGTCACAGGTGGTGCCCTCGCACTCCTTGTACACGGACGAGGTCACCTTGGGTACGGGCGGACCGTTGGAGTCCACCTTGAAGTGGCAGTAGCCCGACCAGGGGCCGAACAGCGAGTGGGTGTCGCCCTTCCACGTGTACTTGTACTCGGTGCGGGCCCGGAACTTGTAGGTGACGTTCTGGTCCAGGGCCGCCGTGACCGCCGTACCGGCCGTGCCGCTGTCCGTCCACGTGGACGGCTTCAGCGAGGCGGGGGTGGTACTGCTGCCCTTGTACAGCTCGAAGTTGGGGCGCAGCGAGGAGTTGGAGCCGTCGCTGGATGTCGGGGCGGCGGTGAGGCGCGGCGTGGTGTCGCGGATGAGTGCCGGGGACGATGAGGCGGAGCAGGACACCTTCGGGTCGGACATCTTCACCGACGACGGCTTGCTGTTCGGCGGGGTCACGTACGTGATCGACAGCCGGGGCTTGCGCGAGGAGGTGGCGTCCGGGTCGAGCGGGGACATGAACTGCTTCCACGCGATCGGGTCGGACTCACTGGCTCGCAGACCGAGCGTGGTGAGCGTGTCCTTGGCCTTCGCGGTGTGCGCGACGGCCGAGGTGGCGTCGAACTCGATGTCCCCGTCCGGGCACGACGAGGAGTGGCCCTTGGCGGCCGAGACGGTGTCGACCTTCGCATGCCACTTCGGCGGCTTGGTGCTCCACGTCGTCGACGGGAAGATCTGACTCGTGCGGTACAGGTCGATGTTCTTCTTGTCGCAGTTCGCCGACCAGATCGCGTACGGCGTGAAGGTCGCGCTCAGGATCTTCTTGCCGGCCACCCGGCGGGTGTCGAACTGGAAGAGCGAGCGTGCCTTCTTGTTGTCCACGTACGCGTCGTAGCCCACGCCGAGGGCATGTTTGGTCTTCCAGAAGCTGGTGCCGGGCGAGTTGGACCACAGCGTCGTCCAACCCGTCAGGGACGCCTTGACCGCGGGCGGGTCGAGGACGACGGGGTACGACGTGGCGCTGCTGGCAAGGAAGTCCTGGTCCGGGACGATGGAGAGGGTGTCGTCGGTGATGTCCGTGTCCATGACGGCCGTACGGGACCGGGAGCCGGCGCTGAGGGTGTCGGCCACGGCTTCGACGTGCGCTTCGGAGCCCATGGCTGCCGCTTTCGCCATGCCCGTGGCCTTCGCCGTGTTCGTGCCCGCGTCCCACATCAGCGCCGAGCCGCTGGAGACCACAGCGTGCCCCGAGCCGTCGACGAACGTGGCGGCGCCGGAATCGTCGGCGCGCACGGACAGCCCCCGAGTCCGGACAGGGAAACTCACTCTCTTCAGAGCGGGGTTGGCGGCAGCCTCACGCGTGTGCACCACCAAGTGGTACGTGAACCCGTCCGGGTGGGCCTGCACAGCGAGGTCCACATCGGGCAGGACGGACCGGTACACAGCCGACGAACCGTCGATCTCCGGCTTCGGCAACGCCCACGGAGACGACACCGCGTACTCCTTACCCCCGGTCACCAGCTGGGCCAGCGGTGCGTCGCTCTCCCCGCCGCCCGATAACCGGATGTCCTCAGCCGCGCGGGGCGCGAGGCTGCCGTCCGGCTGAGCGACGAGCGTGGTGTCGACGGCGGTCCACTTGCCCCCCTTGAGGACTCGCTCGGGAGAAGTCGCCGTCTCGGCCGTGAAGGTACCGTCCGGATTGGCGACCACTCTGCTGGTCGCCGACGTCACATCGCCCACCTCGACGGGCTTGCCGGACGCGACCGCCTGCTTCGATGCCTTCTGCTCGGCTGTTGCAGCAGGGAGAGTGTCGTCCTCCCAGAACGCCTTGCCGCGCACCCCCTCATCGGCTGATGTGCCGGAACTCCCCGGGTCTGTGTCGGCTGCCTGAACGGGGACAGCCTGTAGGCCACCCGCCAGGGCGAGCACTGCCAACGCGAGGGCCATTGCCCCACGCGCGGCTCTTGGGCGACTGGTTGGTCGCACCTTCCCCCTGCTTCTTATTTTTTTGTTACTTCTTGGTCTACGGGAGAGTAACCAGCGCGCCACTCGCGGCCAAGTGAGTTTCGTGAGGCTCTAGTCACACTTCACTCACACAAACCCCACAGAGTTGAGGGTTCGTCAGATCTTGGTGCGGATCTCTGGAGTAAGCGCATACCGACCACTCAGTTTGGCGAAAATCGCACACTCGTGCCTTCGTCCAGGTTGGCGTGCCGGGCCTTGAACTGTTGGTGGTTTTGGCTCGGTTTTCTGTGTAAATCGGACGGTCCCGCGGGGGTGTGTGTCTTTGTGTGATGGTCGGTCGTTAGCTCGATCGGATACGGGGGTGCGCCCCGTGCGGAGCCGTGGGGGAGGGGTGGTGGGTGTGGGTCGGTTGATGGCGACAGCTCCATGCACCGCCTTCCGCGGCGTGGTCGAGGGCAGTGGTGCGCAGATCGGGCCGCGGTTGCTGTATCAGCGGGTGTCCTTCCTGGCCGGGCTGTGCGGGGGTCTCACCCGGCAGCTGGTGGCCACCCGGTGGGACGAGGGTTCGCTGGATGTGCTGGCCGCCGGGGTCGACGGGAAGGGCGAGTCGCTGCCGCCCAAGGGGTGGATGGCGCTGCGGCGTCTGGGCTGGGCGCAGGCCGCCGACCCGGCTGAAGGCGTGTATGTCTCCGACCGGGTGCGGCGGGCGGCGGAGGAGTACGCGGCGCGCACCCTGCGGCTGGCTCTGCACCGGCGCACCCTGGTCGCGGCGATCCTGGCCACGTGGCCCGCAGAACCCTCCGGTCGGCGCAGCGAGGCCGAGTGGACGGCGCTGCGGGCCGCCCTGCCCGCAGGTGTCAGCAACGCCGAGATCCGCAACCGCACCCGGCAGGTGAGCGCCTACGTGCGTGAGCACGGGCGGCTTCCGGTGGGGCTGTGTGAGCTGGAGGACCCGCCTGAGGTGGCGGGGCTGGTGTTGCTGGCGGCGATGGACCGTCAGCAGGTCACCCTGGTCCGGGTCGACGAGGCCACCGCCCGGCTGCGGGTGAAACTCCCGCTGTGTGCGGCTCCGGCCTCGGGGCGGGACTGGGCCTGGCATGTGATCGACATCCGCCTGCCGGGCACCGTGGGCGCGGATGCGGTCCTGCACACCCCGACCCTGCGCCCCACCCTTGACGGCCGGGTCGTGGTGGACCTTCCCCACTCC
>NZ_VJZC01000687.1 GCF_009377185.1 Streptomyces spongiae | reverse complement strand
GGTCTGGGGGCGCAGCCCCCAGGCGGTCACCCCGACTCCGGGTAACTCCACCGGACTCCGGGTACCTTCACCCCGGGCACAAAACTAAGCGCTTGCTCGCCCAGACCTTGTGCCCACTGGAACACGTTCTTAGCATCGCTGATGTCACATCAGCGGGACACGCAGGGAGCCGGATGGCAGCCGCAGAGACGCCCGGGCACGGCCCACTGGCCGGCGTGCGCGTGGTCGAGCTGGCCGGCATCGGCCCCGGCCCCTTCGCCGCCATGCTCCTCGCCGACCTCGGAGCCGACGTGGTCCGCGTGGACCGGCCCGGCGGCACCGGACTCGCCGTCGACCCCGAGTACGACGTCACCAACCGCAACAAGAGGTCGGTGATCGTCGACCTCAAGGGCGAGAGCGGCCCGGACCTCGTCCTCGGCCTGGCCGACCGCGCCGACATCCTCATCGAGGGCTATCGCCCTGGCGTCGCCGAGCGCCTCGGCGTCGGCCCCGAGACCTGCCACGCCCGCAACCCGCGGCTCGTCTACGGCCGTATGACCGGCTGGGGCCAGGAGGGCCCGCTCGCCCATCGCGCCGGGCACGACATCGCGTACATCGCGCCGACCGGCACCCTCGGCATGATCGGCAGCCCGGACGAGCCGCCCGCCGTCCCGGCCAACCTCCTCGGCGACTACGCGGGCGGCTCGCTCTACCTCGTCGTCGGCGTGCTCGCCGCCCTGCACCACGCGCGCGCGACCGGCACCGGACAGGTCGTGGACGCGGCCATCGTGGACGGCACCGCGCACCTGGCCACGATGATCCACGGCATGCTCGCCGCCGGCCGCTGGCAGGACCGGCGCGCGGCCAACCTCCTCGACGGAGGCTGCCCCTACTACGGGACCTACGAGACGGCCGACGGTGGGTACATGGCCGTGGGCGCGCTGGAGCGGCAGTTCTACGCGGAGTTCGTCGACCTGCTCGGCATCAGGGACCAGGCGCCCGCCCACAAGGACGTGGCACGCTGGGGCGAGCTGCGCGAGACGGTCGCGGCCCGCTTCAAGGCCCGTACACGCGAGGAGTGGACGGCCGTCTTCGAGGGTTCCGACGCCTGCGTGGCCCCGGTGCTCTCGCTGAGCGAGGCGCCGCACCACCCGCACCTCGCCGCGCGCGGCACCTTCACCGACTTCGGCGGCATCACCCAGCCCGCCCCCGCGCCCCGCTTCTCCAGGACCCACACGTCCGTGCGCAGCGGCCCCGCCCAGCCGGGCGCCGACACCGCGGCCGTGGCCCGGGACTGGGACATACCCGGTCTCCTGGAGCCCGGTCTCCTGAAGGACGACGGCTGACACCCGTTCCACCACGGGTCGATTCCACCCCCGCCTCCCGATCCCTCTTGCCACCCGAAAGGCCCGACTCGTGAGCACCGAAGCGTATGTGTACGAAGCGATCCGCACCCCGCGCGGCCGCGGCAAGGCGAACGGCGCCCTGCACGGCACCAAGCCCATCGACCTGGTGACCGGCCTGATCCACGAGGTTCAGCGGCGCCTGCCCGGACTCGACCCGGCCGCGATCGACGACATCGTGCTCGGTGTCGTCGGACCCGTCGGCGACCAGGGCTCCGACATCGCCCGCACCGCCGCGGTCGCCGCCGGGCTGCCGGACACGGTGGCCGGAGTCCAGGAGAACCGCTTCTGTGCCTCGGGCCTCGAAGCCGTCAACATGGCCGCCGCGAAGGTCCGTTCGGGCTGGGAGGACCTGGTGCTCGCGGGAGGCGTCGAGTCGATGTCGCGTGTCCCGATGGCTTCCGACGGCGGCGCCTGGTTCAACGACCCGATGACCAACATGGCGGTCAACTTCGTACCGCAGGGCATCGGAGCCGACCTCATCGCCACCATCGAGGGCTTCTCGCGGCGGGACGTCGACGAGTACGCGGCGCTGTCGCAGGAGCGGGCGGCGGCGGCCTGGAAGGACGGCAGGTTCGACAGGGCCGTGGTTCCGGTGAAGGACCGCAGCGGGCTCGTGATCCTCGACCACGACGAGCACGTGCGGCCCGGTACCACCGCCGACTCGCTCGCCAAGCTCAAGCCGTCCTTCGCGGACATCGGGAACCTGGGCGGCTTCGACGCGGTGGCACTGCAGCAGTACCACTGGGTCGAGGAGATCGACCACGTCCACCACGCCGGCAACTCCTCCGGCATCGTGGACGGCGCGGCGCTCGTCGCGATCGGCTCCAAGGAGGTCGGCGAGCGCTACGGACTGACCCCCCGCGCGCGGATCGTGTCCGCGGCCGTCTCCGGCTCCGAACCCACCATCATGCTCACCGGGCCGGCACCCGCGACCCGCAAGGCCCTCGCCAAGGCGGGACTGACCATCGACGACATCGACCTCGTCGAGATCAACGAGGCCTTCGCGGCCGTGGTGCTCCGCTTCGTGAAGGACATGGGGATCCCGCTGGACAAGGTCAACGTCAACGGGGGCGCGATCGCGCTGGGGCATCCGCTGGGCGCGACAGGGGCGATGATCCTGGGCACCCTGACGGACGAACTCCAGCGCCAGGACAAGCGCTACGGCCTCGCCACCCTGTGCGTCGGCGGCGGCATGGGCATCGCCACGATCATCGAACGCCTGTAACCCCAGCGGACCGACCCGACTTCAGACTTCGACGGAGAACTTGCCATGACCGAGAGCACCACCATCCGCTGGGAGCAGGACGACACCGGAGTCGTCACCCTCGTCCTCGACGACCCCGACCAGTCCGCCAACACCATGAACCAGGCCTTCAGGGCCTCCATCAAGGCGATCGCCGACCGGGCGGAGGCGGAGAAGGACTCGATCCGCGGGATCATCTACACGTCCGCGAAGAAGACGTTCTTCGCGGGCGGTGACCTGAAGGACATGATCCAGGCGGGTCCGGAGCACGCCCAGCACGCGTTCGACACCGGTACCGAGATCAAGAACTCCCTGCGCCGCATCGAGACGCTCGGCAAGCCGGTGGTCGCGGCCATCAACGGCGCGGCCCTCGGCGGTGGGTACGAGATCGCCCTCGCCAGCCACCACCGCATCGCCCTCGACGCGCCCGGCTCGAAGATCGGCCTCCCCGAGGTCACCCTGGGGCTCCTCCCGGCGGGCGGCGGTGTCACCCGCACCGTACGGCTGATGGGCATCGCGGACGCCCTGCTGAAGGTGCTCCTCCAGGGCACCCAGTACAGCCCGCAGCGCGCACGCGACAACGGCCTCGTCCACGAGGTGGCCGCCACTGGCGAGGAGATGCTCGCCAAGGCCCGCGCCTTCATCGACGCCAACCCCGAGTCGCAGCAGCCCTGGGACCAGCCGGGCTACAGGATCCCCGGCGGCACCCCGGCCAACCCGAAGTTCGCGGCGAACCTGCCCGCGTTCCCCGCCAACCTCAAGAAGCAGCTGAACGGCGCGCCCTACCCGGCGCCGCGCAACATCCTCGCGGCCGCCGTCGAGGGCTCCCAGGTCGACTTCGAGACCGCGCTGGTCATCGAGGCCCGCTACTTCACCGAGCTGGTCACCGGCCAGACCGCGAAGAACATGATCCAGGCGTTCTTCTTCGACCTCCAGGCCGTCAACGCGGGCAGAAGCCGCCCCCAGGGCATCGAGCCCCGCCAGGTCCACAAGGTCGCCGTCCTGGGCGCCGGGATGATGGGCGCGGGCATCGCGTACTCGTGCGCCCGCGCCGGCATCGAGGTCGTCCTCAAGGACGTGTCGGTGGAGGCGGCACAGAAGGGCAGGAGCTACTCCGAGAAGCTCTGCGCCAAGGCGGTCTCCAGGGGCCGTACGACCCAGGAGAAGGCCGACGCGCTGCTCGCCCGCATCACGCCCACCGCAGATCCGGCCGACCTCGCGGGCTGTGACGCCGTCATCGAGGCCGTCTTCGAGGACCCGGCCCTCAAGCGCAAGGTGTTCCAGGAGATCGAGCAGATCGTCGCGCCGGACGCACTGCTGTGCTCCAACACCTCGACCCTGCCGATCACCGTGCTGGCCGAGGGCGTCGAGAGGCAGAACGACTTCGTCGGCCTGCACTTCTTCTCACCCGTCGACAAGATGCCGCTGGTCGAGATCATCAAGGGGAAGCGGACGGGGGACGAGGCCCTGGCCCGCGCCTTCGACCTCGTCCGGCAGATCAACAAGACCCCGATCGTCGTCAACGACTCGCGCGGCTTCTTCACCTCCCGGGTGATCGGCCACTTCATCAACGAGGGTGTCGCGATGGTCGGAGAGGGCATCGAGCCGGCGTCGGTCGAGCAGGCGGCGGCCCAGGCCGGCTATCCGGCGAAGGTGCTCTCCCTGATGGACGAGCTGACCCTCACCCTCCCGCGCAAGATCCGCGGCGAGACGAAGCGGGCGGTGGAGGAGGCGGGCGGAACCTGGGCCGCCCACCCGGCGGAGGCGATCATCGACCGGATGGTCGACGAGTTCGGGCGCACCGGGCGCAGTGGCGGCGCGGGCTTCTACGACTACGCCCCGGACGGCGGGCGCGGCAAGCTGTGGCCCGGCCTGCGCGAGCACTTCACCAAGCCGGGGTACACGATCCCGTTCGAGGACATGCAGGAGCGCATGCTCTTCTCCGAGGCGCTGGACACCGTCCGGCTCCTGGAGGAGGGCGTCCTGACGTCCGTCGCCGACGCCAACATCGGCTCCATCCTCGGCATCGGCTTCCCCGGCTGGACCGGCGGCGTCCTCCAGTACATCAACGGCTACGAGGGGGGCCTGCCCGGATTCGTCACCCGCGCCCGGGAGCTCTCCGAGCGCTACGGGGAGCGGTTCACCCCGCCCGCGTTGTTGGTGGAGAAGGCGGAACGAGGGGAGCGGTTCGGGGACGAGTAACAGGCGGGTGCCCCCGGGGCAGGTTCCTCG
>NZ_VJZC01000686.1 GCF_009377185.1 Streptomyces spongiae | reverse complement strand
GACCCCGACACCGGCCCCCGTCTCTCCACCCGCGACAAACTGGTCCTCTTCGTCCTGTGCGCGGCCCAGTTCATGGTCGCTCTCGACTTCTCCGTCCTGAACGTGGCACTGCCCGTCCTCGGCCAGGACCTCGGAATGAGCACGTCCGCCCTCCAGTGGGCGGTCACGGCCTTCGCGCTGCCCTCCGGCGGCTTCCTGCTGCTCTTCGGGCGGATCGGCGACCTGTACGGGCGGCGCAGGCTGTTCCTCGGCGGCCTCGCCCTGTTCGGCGCGGCCTCGGTGCTCGCGACCCTCGCCTGGGACCCGGCGTCGTTCCTCGCGGGCCGCGCGCTGCAGGGCCTGGGCGCGGCGGCGATCGTCCCGACCGGCATGTCCCTGCTCACCACGACCTTCGCGGAGGGCCCGGCCCGTGACCGCGCGCTCGGTATCTCGGGCACACTGCTGTCGCTCGGCTTCACGGTCGGCATGGTGGCGGGCGGTGTCCTGACCGACGCGTTCGGCTGGCGTTCCACGATGGGTCTGCTCGCGCTCTTCGCCCTGATCGTGCTGCCCCTGGCGCCCGGCCTGCTGCCGGAGTCCCGGACCCCGGAGCGCCCGCGGCTGGACGTGCCGGGCGCGGTCACGGTGACGGGCGGTCTGCTGTCCGTCATCTACGCCCTGTCGACGGCGGCGGACCGCGGCTTCGGCGGCGCGGACGTGATCACGACGCTGATCGTGGGCGTCCTGCTCCTCGTGGCCTTCGTCGCGGTGGAGTCGCGCACTCAGTCGCCGCTGGTCTCCCTCCCGATGCTGAAGCGCCGCACGGTGGCGTTCGGGAACCTGGGCGGTCTGGTCACCTTCTCGATGATGTCGACGGTGGTCTTCGTCCTGACCCTGTACCTCCAGGACACCCTCGGCCTGTCCGCCTTCGAGACGGGCCTCGTCTTCGGCGTCCAGGGCGTCGCGTCGGCGGTCGCCGGGGCCTACGCCCCGAAGGTCATCGGCCGCTTCGGGGCCCGCCGCACGCTGGTGGGCGGGCTCGCCGGCCAGGGAGTGCTCACGGCCGCCCTCCTGCCCCTCGACGAGAGCACCTGGTCGGTCTGGCTCGCCACGGCCGCCGTCTCCCTGGCCAGCATGTGCCACCTGGGCGCGATCATCTCCTACGGCCTCGCGGTCACCTCGGGCGTCCCCGACGACGAACAGGGCCTGGCCACGGGCCTGGTGACGTCCACCCAGCAGATCGGCATCACCGTCGGCATCCCCCTCCTCGGCGTCCTCGCCACCACGTCCTCCGCCCTCCTGCCGGGCGTCCACCTGGTCCTGACCCTGGACGCGACGATCGTGCTCGGAGCGGCCCTGTTCATCTCCGCGGGCCTGGGCACGGTGTCACGCACCGGGCGGGAGACAGCCCGGGCCCAGTCCTGACCCGGGGGGCCGGTGAGGAGTGCGCTCAGGCGCGGTCCAGGCGGAGCCGCTCGGCTCGTGGGAGGCCCGCCACCACCAGGTCGTACGAGTCCTCGACGAGTTCCCGGACGACGCGGTCCGGGAGCTCACCGTCGACCGTGACGGTGTTCCAGTGGCGCTTGTTCATGTGCCAGCCGGGGATGATCAGGCCCTCGTGCTCCGTGCGGAGGCGTACCGCGTCCTCCGGGTCGCACTTGAGGTTGACGGTGAGCGGGCGCGCGTCCAACGTCGACAGGGCGAACATCTTGCCCAGGACCTTGAAGACGGAGATCTCCGGGCGGAACGGGAAGTCCTCCTCGGCCGCGTTGAAGGAGAGGCAGAACGCGCGCAACTCCGCCGGGGTCACCGGAGCTTCGCCCCCGCCCGGACCGCACCCTGCGCCATCATTCGGACTCCTTCTCCTCCTCCACGGGCCCGGGCGGCCCGATCGGCTCCACGAGGACCGTGACGATCTTGTTCCGGCGGCCGGCGGCTGCCTCGGCGGTGAGGCGCAGCTCCCGGCCGTCCGGCAGGGGGACGACCGACGAGGCACCGGCGATCGGAACGCGTCCCAGCGCCTTCGCGAGCAGCCCGCCCACCGTCTCGACGTCCTCGTCGTCGTACGCCTCGATGCCGTACAGCTCGCCGAGGTCACCGATGTCGAGGCGGGCCGTCACGCGGTGGCGGTCCTCGCCCAGCTCCTCCACCGGGGGCAGCTCACGGTCGTACTCGTCGGTGATCTCGCCGACGATCTCCTCCAGGATGTCCTCGATCGTGACGATGCCGGCCGTGCCGCCGTACTCGTCGATGACGACGGCGACGTGGTTGCGCTCCTGCTGCATCTCGCGGAGCAGGTCACCGGCGTTCTTGGTGTCGGGTACGAAGGCGGCCGGGCGCATGGCCGTGGACACCAGCTCGCTCTCGGCGTCCCTGCTGATGTGCGTCTTGCGGGCCAGGTCCTTCAGGTAGACGATCCCGACGATGTCGTCCTCGCTCTCGCCGGTGACCGGGATGCGCGAGAAGCCGGACCTGAGTGCCAGGGTGAGGGCCTGGCGGATGGTCTTGTAGCGCTCGATGACGACCAGGTCGGTCCGCGGGACCATGACCTCGCGTACGAGGGTGTCGCCGAGCTCGAAGACGGAGTGCACCATACGGCGCTCCTCGGCCTCGATCAGGGACTCCTTCTCGGCGAGGTCCACCAGGGCGCGCAGTTCCGCCTCGGAGGCGAAGGGGCCGCGGCGGAAGCCCTTGCCGGGGGTGAGCGCGTTACCGATGAGGATCAGCAGGGGCGGGATGGGGCCCATGATCCGGGCCAGTGGGAGCAGCACGTACGCGGCGGCCGTCGCCGTGTTCAGCGGGTGCTGGCGGCCGATCGTGCGCGGCGACACCCCGACGGCGACGTAGGACACGAGGACCATCACGCCGATGGCGACGACCAGGGCCTGCCAGGTCTTCTCGAACTCCTGGAGGCAGGCGTACGTGACCAGCGCGGCGGCCGCCATCTCGCAGGCGACGCGCACGAGCAGCGCCACGTTGAGGTAGCGGGTGGGGTCGGCCGCGACCTGGGCGAGCTTGTCGCTTCCGCGCCGCCCGGACCGTACGGCCTCCTCGGCGCGGAAGCTGGAGACGCGGGCGAGACCCGCCTCGGCGCAGGCGGCGAGCCAGGCGACGACGACCAGGGCGACGGCGCCGGTGACGAGCGTTGCGCTCATGACACGGTGGGGGCCGGGGAGGGGCCGTCCAGGCCCTTCTCCGCACGCCAGCCGTCCACAATGGCCGCCTGGAGGCCGAACATCTCGGCCTTCTCGTCCGGCACCTCGTGGTCGTAGCCGAGCAGGTGCAGCACGCCATGGACGGTGAGCAGCTGGAGCTCCTCGTCCATGGTGTGCTGCGTCTCCGCTTCCTTGCCCTGCTTCTCGGCGACCTCCGGGCACAGCACGATGTCGCCGAGGAGCCCGTGCGGGGGCTCGTCGTCGTCCTTCGTGGGCGGCCGCAGCTCGTCCATCGGGAAGGACATGACATCGGTGGGCCCGGGCAGATCCATCCACTGGATGTGCAGCTGCTCCATGGCGTCGGCGTCCACGACGATCACCGAGAGCTCGGAGAGCGGGTGGATGCGCATCCGTGCGAGCGCGTAGCGGGCGATGTCGAGGATCGCCTGCTCGTCGACCTCGGTTCCGGATTCGTTGTTGACGTCGATCGACATGGTCGTGCTGGTCTACTTCCCCTTGTGCCCGTGTCCGGCCTTGCCGCGGCCGCCCTTGTGGGTGCCGTTCTGCGTGCCGTTCGTGCTGTCGTACTTCTCGTACGCGTCGACGATACGGCCCACCAGCTTGTGCCGTACGACGTCGTGGGACGACAGCCGCGAGAAGTGGACGTCCTGGACGCCTTCCAGGATGTCCTGCACCTGACGCAGACCGCTCTTCGTCCCGTCCGGCAGGTCGACCTGGGTGACGTCACCCGTGATCACTATCTTCGAGTCGAAGCCGAGGCGGGTGAGGAACATCTTCATCTGCTCGGGGCTCGTGTTCTGGGCCTCGTCCAGGATGATGAAGGCGTCATTGAGGGTCCGGCCCCGCATGTACGCCAGCGGCGCCACCTCGATCGTCCCCGCCGCCATCAGCCGCGGGATCGAGTCCGGGTCCAGCATGTCGTGCAGCGCGTCGTACAGCGGGCGCAGGTACGGGTCGATCTTCTCGTACAGCGTGCCGGGCAGGAAGCCGAGTCGCTCGCCCGCCTCGACCGCCGGGCGGGTCAGGATGATGCGGTTGACCTGCTTGGACTGCAGAGCCTGTACCGCCTTGGCCATGGCGAGGTAGGTCTTGCCCGTACCGGCGGGGCCGATGCCGAAGACGATGGTGTGCTTGTCGATGGCGTCGACGTACCGCTTCTGGTTGAGCGTCTTGGGGCGGATCGTACGGCCGCGCGAGGACAGGATGTTCTGTGTGAGTACCTCGGCCGGGGTTTCCTGGCCGTCGCTCTCCCCGTTCTCGCTCGCCCTGAGCATGGCGATCGAGCGTTCCACTGCGTCCTCCGTCATCGGCTGCCCGGTGCGGAGCACCAGCATCATCTCGTCGAACATGCGCTGGACAAGGGCGACTTCACCGGAGTCGCCGACCGCGCTGATCTCATTGCCCCGGACATGGATGTCGACCGCCGGGAAGGCCTTCTCGATCACGCGCAGGAGGCGGTCCCCGGAACCCAGCACGGTCACCATGGGGTGCGCGGCCGGAACGGTGAACTGCGCTCTCGCCTGCTCCTGCGCGGGGGTGTGAGCTGTGGGTGTTTGAGTCATGGGCCGGCTCTGTAGGCCTTGCTCGTCCTCCTCGATGCGACTCGCCCGCCACGGGGGCGGTCTGGCGGTTTCCAGGGTACGCCGGGGGACTGACAACGCCGTAGGGCTTTTCACGGTGTTGATTCCGCCCCCGCCGCCCCTACC
>NZ_VJZC01000685.1 GCF_009377185.1 Streptomyces spongiae | reverse complement strand
GGGTGGGCAGGACACGCGAACAGGACACGCGAAAGCCCCGGCCCGCCCCCTGGGGAAGGGAGTCGGCCGGGGCCTTCGGTTCAAGCCTGTGGGTTCACGCCCGCGTGGCGAACGCAGGCCGCGCGTGGACCCGGGGTGTCGGATGGGAGCGGATGAGAGAGGGCCCGCTCTGGGTCCAGCCGACGGTCAAGTCAGGAGTTGACTCAGCCCTTGAGGGTGGCGACCTGAGAAGCCAGCGCCGACTTCTTGTTGGCGGCCTGGTTCTTGTGGATGACGCCCTTGGAGACGGCCTTGTCGAGCTTGCGCGAGGCCTCGCGCAGGGCGACGGTCGCCTTCTCCACGTCACCCGCGGCCGTGGCCTCGCGGGTCTTGCGGATCGCGGTCTTCAGAGAGGACTTGACGGCCTTGTTGCGCAGCCGGGCCTTCTCGTTGGTCTTGATCCGCTTGATCTGGGACTTGATGTTCGCCACGAATGAGCCTTTTCAGGTTCAGGCACGCGAGACGTCGCAACGCCACACGCGCCGGTGATTGATCTTCGAGTGGACCACCGGAGACCCGGTGGAACCGAACGCGCCTCGCGCTGAGAGGGCATGAGGCACAGCCCCCCACGGTACCAGCCGCGTTCCGGCCGACCCAAACCGGTCCGGTGCCGCCCCGAACCCGTTCTGCGCCGCACCGGCCTGCGGGACGGGGATCAGAGCTCCCGTCCGCCCGGTTTACGCGTCCCCTCGGCGCCCGGACCGGTTCCCACTCCTCACCCGTGGGACGATGGAGCCTACGTATCGATCCGACCCGAGACCGCAGACACTGCGGACGCCTCAAGAATCAGGACCCTGCGTGCCCGCGATCCCCAGCCATGTGCCCGAGCCGAGCCGTACCGACCCCGCGCTGATCCGCAACTTCTGCATCATCGCGCACATCGACCACGGCAAGTCCACGCTCGCCGACCGGATGCTCCAGCTGACCGGCGTCGTCGAGCAGCGGCAGATGCGCGCTCAGTACCTCGACCGCATGGACATCGAGCGCGAGCGCGGCATCACGATCAAGTCCCAGGCGGTGCGGTTGCCGTGGGCCCCGACCAAGGAGCCGGGCAACACGCACATTCTCAACATGATCGACACCCCGGGACACGTCGACTTCACGTACGAGGTCTCGCGGTCGCTCGCGGCCTGTGAGGGGACCATCCTCCTCGTCGACGCAGCCCAGGGCATCGAGGCCCAGACCCTCGCCAACCTCTACCTGGCGATGGAGAACGACCTCACGATCATCCCGGTGCTCAACAAGATCGACCTGCCGGCCGCGCAGCCCGAGAAGTTCGCCGAGGAGCTCGGCAACCTCGTCGGGTGCGACCCCGACGACGTGCTGCGCGTCTCCGCCAAGACCGGCGTCGGTGTCGACGCGTTGCTCGACAAGGTCGTCGCCGAGATCCCGGCCCCCGTCGGGGTCAAGGACGCGCCCGCGCGCGCCATGATCTTCGACTCCGTGTACGACTCCTACCGGGGTGTCGTGACGTACGTCCGTGTCGTCGACGGGCAGCTCAACAAGCGTGAGCGGATCCGGATGATGTCCACCGGCGCCACCCACGAACTGCTGGAGATCGGGACCAACTCACCGGAGATGCTCGGTGCCGACGGGCTCGGGGTGGGTGAGGTGGGGTACCTCATCACCGGTGTGAAGGACGTCCGTCAGTCCAAGGTCGGTGACACGATCACCACCCTGCACAAGGGTGCGACCGAGGCGCTCGGCGGGTACAAGGACCCCAAGCCGATGGTGTTCTCCGGCCTCTACCCCCTCGACGGCTCCGACTACCCGGAGCTGCGCGACGCCCTCGACAAGCTCCAGCTCAACGATGCCGCGCTGGTCTACGAGCCGGAGACCTCCGCCGCCCTCGGCTTCGGTTTCCGCGTCGGCTTCCTGGGGCTGCTGCACCTCGACGTCATCCGTGAGCGGCTGGAGCGGGAGTTCGGGCTCGATCTCATCGCCACCGCGCCGAACGTGGTCTACCGCGTGCTCATGGAGGACGGTGTCGAGCACACCGTCACCAACCCGAGCGAGTTCCCCGAGGGCAAGATCAACGAGGTGTACGAGCCGGTCGTACGCGCCACGATCCTCGCCCCGAGCGAGTTCATCGGCTCGATCATGGAGCTGTGCCAGACCCGGCGCGGAACCCTGCTCGGGATGGACTACCTGTCCGAGGACCGGGTCGAGATCCGGTACACGCTTCCCCTCGCCGAGATCGTCTTCGACTTCTTCGACCAGCTGAAGTCCAAGACCCGTGGCTACGCCTCCCTCGACTACGAGCCCACCGGCGAGCAGACCTCCAGCCTGGTGAAGGTCGACATCCTGCTGCACGGCGACAAGGTGGACGCGTTCTCGGCGATCACCCACAAGGACGCGGCGTACGCGTACGGCGTGCGACTCGTCGCCAAGCTGCGCGAGCTCATCCCGCGGCAGGCCTTCGAGGTGCCGATCCAGGCCGCCATCGGTTCCCGGGTCATCGCCCGCGAGACCATCCGCGCCATCCGCAAGGACGTCCTCGCCAAGTGCTACGGCGGTGACATCTCCCGTAAGCGGAAGCTGCTGGAGAAGCAGAAGGAAGGCAAGAAGCGGATGAAGATGGTGGGCTCTGTGGAGGTTCCGCAAGAGGCCTTCATCGCCGTGCTGTCCAGCGACGACGGCGGCGGGTCAGGGAAGGGCAAGAAGTAGGGGCGGGCGGGGGCCGTCACCCGCCCCCGCGAGCCTCGATGCACCCGTCCGTGGAACGTCTGTTACCCATGGAAACCCGGACAGAAAACGGGCCCGTCGCCCCACGGTGCGGCGGGCCCGTACGCACGCGTAGGGTCGCTCTCTGTAGGACGTGTCTGTAGGAAGTGACAGGGCGCCGCCCCTTACGCACCGGGCGGCCGCGCTCTACCCTGATCACCACTCGAATAGTTACTCGCGAGTTAAACAACAGCCGCTTTGAGCCAGCCGCCATGTCGCGGGCCCCGGAGGATGTCGTGAGCGACACACTGACCCTGATCGAGAACCGACCGCCGTCCGTGGCGGCTCTCTTCCTGGAGCGCGTGGCGGCCACGCCCGACGCGGAGGCCTACCGCTACCCCGTGCCTCCCGCCTCGGGCGAGGGCCCGGACGAGTGGAAGTCGCTCAGCTGGGCGCAGGCCGCCGAGCGGGTCTACGCCATCGCGGCCGGGCTGATCGAACTGGGCGTGCAGCCGGAGCAGCGGGTCGCCCTCGCCTCCGCCACCCGCGTCGAGTGGGTCCTCGCCGACCTCGGCATCCTCTGCGCGGGCGCCGCCACCACGACCGTGTACCCGCAGACGAACGCCGACGAATCCGCGTACATCCTGTCCGACTCCGAGAGCAGGGTCCTCGTCGCGGAGGACGCCGCGCAGCTCGCCAAGGCCCGTGAGAAGCGGGCCGAGCTGCCCGACCTGACCCATGTCGTCGTCATCGACCCGGCCGGCGCGGATCTCTCCGAGGACTGGATCCTCTCGCTCGCCGAGCTGGAGCAGCGCGGGGCCGCGTACCTGGAGAAGAAGCCCGACCTGATCAAGGAGAAGGTCGGCGCGATCACCGCCGAGCAGCTCGCCACCCTCATCTACACCTCCGGCACCACGGGCCGTCCCAAGGGCGTCCGCCTCCCGCACGACAACTGGTCGTACATGGCGAAGGCCATCGCCGCGACCGGCCTGATCAGCGGCGAGGACGTGCAGTACCTGTGGCTGCCGCTCGCGCACGTCTTCGGCAAGGTGCTCACCTCCGGGCAGATCGAGGTCGGGCACGTCACCGCGGTCGACGGCCGCGTCGACAAGATCATCGAGAACCTGCCGGTCGTCCAGCCGACGTACATGGCCGCCGTGCCGCGCATCTTCGAGAAGGTCTACAACGGGGTCGCCGCCAAGGCACGTGCGGGCGGTCCCGCCAAGTACAAGATCTTCCAGTGGGCGTCCGAGGTCGGGCGCGAGTACGCCAAGGTCAGCCAGGACAACTTCCGCCGCACCGGTACCGCGTCCGTGCCGTTCGGACTGGGCGCCAAGCACAAGGTCGCGGACGCGCTGGTCTTCAGCAAGCTGCGTGAGGCCTTCGGCGGGCACCTGCGGGCCTGTGTCTCCGGGTCCGTCGCGTTGGCCCCCGAGATCGGCTTCTTCTTCGCCGGCGCGGGCATCCACATCCTGGAGGGCTACGGCCTCACGGAGTCGTCCGCAGCGTCCTTCGTCAACCCCGGTGAGGCGTACCGGACCGGCACGGTCGGCAAGCCGCTGCCCGGCTGCGAGGTGCGCATCGCCGACGACGGCGAGATCCTGCTGCGCGGCCCGGGCATCATGCAGGGCTACCACAACCTGCCGGAGAAGACCGCCGAGGTCCTGGAGCCCGACGGCTGGTTCCACACCGGCGACATCGGCGAGCTCTCGCCCGACGGCTACCTGCGCATCACCGACCGCAAGAAGGACCTGTTCAAGACCTCCGGCGGCAAGTACATCGCGCCGACCGAGGTCGAGGGACAGTTCAAGGCGCTGTGCCCGTTCACGTCCAACGTCATGGTGATCGGTGCCGACCGTAACTTCTGCACGGCGCTCATCGCCCTCGACGAGCCGTCCCTCCTCGGCTGGGCCAAGGAGAACGGCATGGAGGGCAAGTCGTACGAGGACGTCGTCGCCTCGCCCGCGACGGTCGAGCTCATCGACGGGTATGTCAAGCGTCTGAACGAGGGGCTCCAGCGGTGGCAGACCATCAAGAAGTTCCGGCTTCTGCCACGGGATCTTGACGTGGAGCACGGTGAGTTGACGCCGAGCCTGAAGTTGAAGCGGCCGGTTGTTGAGCGGGAGTACCAGCATCTGATCGATGAGATGTACGCGGGGGCTCGGGAGGCGTAGCGCG
>NZ_VJZC01000684.1 GCF_009377185.1 Streptomyces spongiae | reverse complement strand
CCGCCATACCCGCCCCCTCGCCAGCCATCCCACACCAGACCAGACGCCTCACCTTTGCACCCCTCAACCCGGCCCGAAACGTCACAGCTGGCCATTGATTGGCCGCCGGAACAGCCCTGCCAATCAATAAGCCAGCCGCTGAAATCGGTGTGTGAGCGGTACCGAGGGGTGCCGCCACAAGGGGCAGACGTCTTGTTCGCCGTGTGAACAGGCAACGGGGCTGCTGCTGTGGAGGCGGGTATGCGTCCGGTTCCACAGCGGAACAACAGATCCGGCCCTGACCGCACTGCACCTGGCCGCGCCCCACGCGGCCTTGCGAATTCTGCTGTCTCGCCGTTCAGCCCAGGGGGAGTCAGGGCCGACCGCATCAGTCGCCGGAGGCTGTCTGATGGCGCCCGAATCTGCTCATGAAGCGAAACCCACCGACGGAGGAAACCTCATGAATGTCCGATCCCAGATCACGAAGCGCGCCTCAGCCCTGCTGTGTGGCATGGCGCTGGCACTCGGAGCCGGCAGCGCCACTGCGGCCGCTACAGACTGGGCCACGCAGTCGGCCGAGTCGAAGTACGCGGCGGAGGCGAAAGCGGTAGGCCTTTCGGCCCGGCAGGCAGCCCAGCTGCAGGACCGGGTGGACGCCCAGTTGGCGGACATCAAGGTCCCGGCGGAACAGGTGAGGTACAACGAGATCCGGGCGAAGGACGGCAGCGCGACCATCACGATGTCCGTGCCCGGCGCGGCCGACACCAGCTGTTCCTACAGGTATCTGTGCCTGTGGGATGGTGCCAACTGGACCGGCAACAAGCTGTCGTTTACCACCTGTGCATTCCGCGACCTGAATGACTACGCCTTCAACAACGACACCCTCACCTCGTACAAGAACAATCAGACCACCGGCACGGTGGCCCGGTTCTACAACTGGGAGGGCTCTTGGGTTTACAAGTTCGGCAGCACGGCGTACCACACGGAAGACAGCCTCGCGAACACCCCCTGGAACAACATGATCGACGGAGTCCAGGTCTGCTGAGCCCTTGCCGGTAGCCCGATCATCTGAGCAGCTGCGCGTCCGGGGCGGGCCGGACGATGATCAAGCTCATGACGATGAGGTGCAGCCGGTCGATAACCTTCTTGCCGTTATCCCCGTGCCGGGACAACGGCAAGAAGGTTATCGAGGCCGAGGCCGAGGCCGAGGCCACCATCCCTGCCCAGCTCGGCGCCCTCCCCTCCTGGTACGGGGACCTGCTGGGCGAGGTCAAGGAAGCCGTCGCGGGCGCACGCCTGCGCGCTCAGCGAGCCGTGAATACCGAACTCGCCCAGATGTACTGGCGGATCGGCAAGCTGATCCTCGCCCGACAGGAGCAGGAGGGCTGGGGCACCAAGGTCGTGGGCCGGCTCGCCGCGGACCTGAAGGCGTCCTTCCCGAACCAGCGCGGCTTCTCTCGGCGCAACCTGTTGTGCATGCAGAAGATGGCCCGCACCTGGCCGGAGCCAATTGTGCAACAGCCCGTTGCACAATTGCCCTAGGGCCACATCACCGTCCTCATGGACAAGCTCGAAACCCGCTCCGACCTGGACTTCTACGCCACCGAAGCCGTTCGCAACGGCTGCTCCCGCGCTCTGTTGGACCGCTTCATCCACCAGGCCCTGCATCTCACCCAGGGTTCCGCCGCCACCAACTTCGAGGTGACCGTCCCCGACGGCTCGGAGGTGCTGAAGGAACTGGCGCGGGACTCGTACCGGCTCGACTTCCTCGGGCTCGACGAGCATCACGCCGAGCACGAGCTCGAAGAGGCGATCGTCGCCAACATGGTCCGCTTCCTCACCGAGCTCGGCGTCGGCTTCGCGTTTGTCGGCCGCCAGTACCCCGTCCTCATCGGCGGCGAGGAGTACCGCATCGACCTGCTCTTCTACCACCTCAAGCTGCACCGCTACTTCGTGTTCGAACTGAAGACGAAGGACGTACGACCCGAGCACGTGGGCAAGCTCAACTTCTATGTGAGCGTCGTCGACCAGATGGTGCGGGACAAGGAGCGGGACGACCCGACGATCGGCTTCCTCATCGGCACCCGGCACAACAGGGCCGCCGTACAACTCGCCCTCGACGCCAGCAACAACCCGCTGGCCGTGACGAACTACTCGACGCTCTCCCCGGCCGACCGGCAACTCGTCCCCTCCGAAGAGGACTTGTCACGCGTCGTCCAGGAAGCCATCGACGCCGTCGGCCACCCCTCACGAATTGCGGCTCGCAGGTGACGGGGACGGGGTGATCCCGAACAGATTCAAGAACAACTGCCCCTCTTTCACCGGGCGTTCGCCTACTCTCGGTACATGGTCGACGCCGGAGTGCTCGGAGCTCGTATCGCGTCCAGCGTGGTGGCACCGCTCGTGAAGAAGCTCTTCGTGAAGGACCAGCCAGGGGCCGGACTGGTGATCAAACCGGTGCGGATATCGGCGCTGGTGTCGTTCGGGCGGGAGAAGCGGGACGTCACGCCGAAGGACGCGCAGAAGGTCGCCGAGGAGTTGGTCCGGAGGGCGTTGAAGGCGGCGCCGCCGGGGGAACGGCCCGTGGAGGCCGACGAGGTGGCGGCCGTCACGTACGCACTCGCGCACTCGCTCGCGGCCCTCGGCGACATCACGATCGAGGACTACGAGGCCGTGGCACTGGGGCCCGGGGTGTTCGCGCGCACGCTCCGTCTGCGTACCCCGGACGAGGTCGTCTTCGGGCTCACCCGCGACGGCGAACTCTTCTACGAGCGGCTGCTCCACACCGCCTCGCTGCACATCCTGAACTTCTTCACGCAGCGCTCCACGTACATCGCCCGGCAGCAGACCGTCCAGAGCCAGCAACTGGCCCGGCTGGTCCAGGCCGTGGACGTGCTGCTGGAGCGGCTGCCGTCGCAGTCGGCCGAGGACGTGGGATTCGAGGAGCGGTACGCGGATCACATCTCCGGCCGCTACGGAACGCTGACCATCTACGGCCTGGACGCCGGAACACGCGAGTGGCCGCTGGACACGGCGTATCTCAGCCTGGAGGCGACCAGGGAGCAGAACGGCCACAGCAACGGGCGGAGCGGGCTCCACGAACCCGCCGAGCGCGTGCTGGACCGGCAGGACCAGGTCCTGCTGCGCGGTGTCGCCGGGTCCGGGAAGACGACCCTCGTCCAGTGGCTCGCGGTGACGACCGCCGGCCGTACGTACGACCACGGGCTGACGCACCTGGTCGGGCGGGTGCCGTTCGTGCTGCCGATGCGGAGGATCGTGCGGCCGGGCGCGGAGTTCCCGCTTCCGGGGGACTTCCTGAAGGCCGTCGGCTGCCCCGTCGCCGGGGAGCAGCCCCCGGGTTGGGTGGAGCGCGTGCTGCGGGCCCGGCGGGGTGTCCTGCTGGTCGACGGGATCGACGAGATCGCCGCTGACCGGCGGCCCGCGGCCCGTCGGTGGCTGCGGGAGCTGGCGCGGACCTTCCCGGGGAACCTGTGGCTCGTCACCTCACGGCCCTCGGCGGTCCCGGAGAAGTGGCTCGACGCCGAGGGCTTCGCCGAGCTCACGCTCTCCCCGATGACCCGCGACGACGTCGCCACCTTCGTACGGCGCTGGCACCGCGCCGCCGGAGCGGACGAGAACGTCGGAGCGTCCCTGCTGCAGTCCGTACGGACCACGTCCGAACTGAACCGGCTGGCCACGAACCCGCTGATGTGCGGCATGCTGTGCGCGCTCCACCGCGACCGGCGCGGTTTCCTGCCACAGGACCGCAGGTCCCTGTACGAGGCCGCCCTCACCATGCTGCTGGAGCGGCGCGACCGCGAGCGCGAGCTGGACCACCCCGACGGACTGCTCGTCCCGTACGCCACCCAGGTGCAGCTGCTGCAGAAGCTCGCGTGGTGGCTGATCCGCAACAGCCGTGCCGAGATGGACCGTTCGGAGGCGCTGCACATCATCGGGCAGGCGCTGCCCGCGGTCGGCCTGGCCGGCACGGCCGAGGAGGTCTACCGCTCTCTCCTCCTGCGGTCCGGCCTGCTGCGCGAGCCCGCCGAGGGGCGGGTGGACTTCCTGCACCGGACCTTCCAGGACTACCTGGGTGCCCGGCTGGCCGTGCAGGAGCTCGACTTCGATCTGCTGGTGAACAACGCGGAGAAGGACGAGTGGGAGGACGTGATCCTGCTGGCTCTCGCGCATGCCCGCCCCCAGGAGGCGGAGCAGATGTTGCGGCGGTTGGTGGCCCAGGACACCTCGCGCGGCAAACTGCTGGCCGCGGCGGGGCTGCGGTACGTGGCGGAGGTGGATCCTTCGGTACGGACGTCCGTGGAGGACGGGGTGGCGGAGCTCGTTCCGCCGCACTGGTCGGGAGCGGCGCGTGAGCTGGCCCAGGCCGGCGGTGATCTCGTACTCGCCCTCCTGCCGGGTCCGGAGGACCTCCATCCCGCGGTGGCCATGATGGTGGCCGAGACGGCGGTCCAGTTGGGCAGCGAAGCCTCGCTGCACTTCCTGACCCGCTTCCGCGAGCACCCGGACGCACGGGTTCAGATGCTCCTGGCCCAGTCCTGGCAGTACTTCGACCGCGAGCTCTACACGCACGCCATCCTCGCGCACCTGCCCGCGCAGCACCGGGTGACCGTACGCGGCTCCGAGGACCTTCGCACGCTTCGCTCCATCGGCGGCTGGGAGGACATCCACGTCCACGGCGCCTACCGGGTCGAGGACCTCACGGAACTCGTCGTCCGCGAGCGACTCACCACTCTCGCGCTGGAAGCACCTCACCCGGTCGAAGGACTGACCTGGCTGTCGGCCTTCCCCAACCTCACCTGCGTCCTGGTACGCACGCGGGTGACCGCGGACGTGGCGCGACAGGTACCGGACGGCGTCAGACTCGACGCCCTGGCTCCCGAGAGGAGCAACCCTTGGAACCCGCCGTCCGCACC
>NZ_VJZC01000683.1 GCF_009377185.1 Streptomyces spongiae | reverse complement strand
CCCGACACCCAGGCCCCACCGGCAGGGCCCATGAGGCAGCCCGCCCATGACGCCCGTCCACGCCCTCGAGCTCACCCTGCCCAGGCCCGCCACCCGAACCGAGCTCCGGCACGCCCGAGCATGCGTCCGGCCGGCCGCGAACGCGGACCGAATCCGGCTGATAGTAGTGCAGAGCGCGCAGCCTGGGCGGTGCCCTGCACGTGCTACGGCACCAACGGGGCACGCGACTGCCGATCGGCATCCTGACCACGCACCGCCCCAACCGGCACGGCCGGGTTCTGCTCAACATCGTTCTCGGCCCCTTGAGCAGGTGCGGTCCTCCGCCGGGCCGCAGCAGATCCGGAGCAGCGGCCGCAGGATGTGCTCGGCCGGTGCGTGGCCGCGGACCGTGCCCGGCGTGAGCAGGAACGCGCCCGGCGCCCGGAGAACCGACTCGCGAGCCTGCTCACCCACCCCACCATCGAAGAAGTCCTGGTCTGCGCGGCCCGAATCCTGCACAGCCGGCATCACCACTGCGTCCCGGCAGCGCTGCGAGCCCATCCCGGGCGCTGCACCTTGCCGGGACGGCAGCCCACACTGCAGACCTCACTCATCATCCCTTTCCCTCTTCCGATGTTTTTCTTCTCTTTCGCGGAGTTCTTGTTGCACACGCCCACCGATGAACAGGCGCACGCTGCCGACGTTTTCCGGGCCGGTCACCATCTCGTCCTGCAGGCCGGCGCCGGGACAGGGAAGACCAGCACCCTCGGCCTCCTCGCGGCCGGAACCCACCGCCGCGGCCGCTACCTCGCCTTCAACAAGAACATCGCCCAGGACGCCGCCGGCCGCTTCCCCCGCACGGTGCTGTGCAAGACCGCTCACGCCACAGCCTTCGCCGCCGTTGGTCACCGCTACACCCGCCGGCTCAACAGCCCCCGCCAGCCCGCGTGGAAGACCGGCCAGGCGCTCGGCATCACGCGTCCGGTCCGCATCGGTGCTCACGAGATCGGCCCCCGCGCGCTCTCCCACACCGTGCTGCGCACCGTCACCCGCTACTGCTACTCCGCCGACCGCACCCTGACCGGCCACCATGTGCCACGACTGCGTGGCCTGGACACACCCGGCGACCATGCCCGACTTGCCGACGAGGTCATGCCGTTCGCGACCAAAGCCTGGGCCGACCTGCACAACCCCGATCAGGGCGTGGTCCGTTTCGAACACGACCACTACCTCAAAATGTGGGCCCTCACCGCACCCACCATCGAAGCGGACTTCCTCTTCCTCGACGAGGCCCAGGACACCAACCCGGTCCTCGAGGAGGTCTTCGCCGCCCAGCGCGACCACGCACAGCTCGTCATGGTCGGCGACTCCGCCCAGGCCATCTACGGCTGGCGCGGCGCCCGGGACGTGATGACCGGCTTCGACGCCACCGCTCTTACCCTGACCCGCTCCTTCCGCTTCGGCCCCCTGATCGCCGAAGAGGCCAACCGGTGGCTCACCCTCGCCGACGCCCCCATCCGCCTGACCGGCAGCGACACCATCCCCACCGACATCGGCAGCCTCGACCGGCCGGACGCGGTGCTGTGCCGCACCAACATCGGCGCCATGGCCGAAGTCATGCGCCTGCTCGCCGCCGGCCACCGCGTCGCCCTTACCCGAGGCGGCCAGCAGCTGGCCGCGCTCGCCCTCGCGGCCCGCGACCTCAAAGACGGCCGCCGCACATCCCACCCCGAACTCGTACTCTTCGCCTCCTGGGGCGAACTGCAGGACTACGCCGCCCACGACCCCGCAGGACGCGACCTCCAGCCCTTCGTCGACCTCGTCGACACCCACGGCCCAGACGCCATCCTCACCGCCGTCGACCAGCTCACCGATGAACAGCACGCCGACGTCACCGTCTCCACCGCCCACACCGCCAAGGGCCGCGAATGGCCCACCGTCAAAATCGCCGACGACTTCCCCCCGCCCAAGGACACCGACCAGCACGACGCCCAAGGACGCCCCATCCCGGAACCCGTCAGCGACACCGACGCCCGCCTCGCCTACGTCGCCGTCACCCGCGCCCGCCACCACCTCGACCTCGGCGGCCTCTCCTGGATCAACACCCACCCCCCTGCAGCGAGCGCGGGCTGAAGCCCGCACAACGGGTAGCGTCATGACCTGCGCGGGGCTAACGCCCGGCTCCCCGCCGAGCAGCAGGCCCACCGGCCAAAGGAGGCCGCACGATGACATTCACGTCTGCGGAGCGAGAGGCGATCGCTGCCCACTCTGCTGCTCTGGGCCTGTCCGCTGATGAGTACATTCGTCAGACGGCAGCCGCCCGGGCCCTGTCCTGGCAACGCGAGCGGGAAACTTTCCACGCGATGGCACAGGGACGTGGCTGCACTGCCGACGAGCTCGTGCATCGCGGAACCCTCACCGACAACAGCCACTAACCAGCCCGCGTCCATAGCCGCCGGGGCAAGCTGCCACCCGAGAGGTGCGGCTCGTCCGACAACGCCACTGCCGTGGCTGGCCCGCCTGTTCAGCCCGATTCGCGTGCTCCGCCTTGCCCTCCGGCAGAAGGCACTGCTGACGGCCGCCCGGACCACATGAGTAAAACTCTCTATCGATAAACTCGGCCTCGCAGGTCAGCAAGGGACCATCCCCACGTAAGTAGGGGTCTATCCACGGCCGCACCATCGGTGGCGTCACCACCTGGTTCTTCCCCACGTGGGTGGGGGTCCGCCCTCAACGAACGCGGCCAACCGGCTGCTGAGCAGTCCCCACGGCTTCCCCTGCAGTCACGGTCTTCACGCCACGAGGGGAGGGACAGTCACGCTGACCTGAGCCGCAAAATGCAGCAGCGTGCCGCAGTGCTCATCGGCTCGGACGACGACGACCGTCTGCAAGTCCGCAACACGGTGAGGGCGGGCTACGCGGCCCGCTCGGCCTATGCACACGGAGGCAAGGACAAGTCGGACCTGCAAGCTTTGCTGTCTGTAGTGTGTCGGGTGCTCGTCCAGTGGGTGGCCCAGGCGGCGCACTGCAGTCGTCTGTCGGGGCGTCACGGCGGTCAGGACGGGTTGGTCAACCTCCTCGACGACGCTCTGCTCTCCCATCGCCTGTGCCAGGAGCACATCGTCGGCCCGCGCGAGGCGTTCCGTGCCACCGGCGGCACCCCGCCGCTGCCGCCCGGCGCGGCCTGGGCACCGGACCGGTTCAGACCGGCCAGCCCCGGCCTCTCCCCCGTCGACCTGGTGTAAGGACTTCTGCTGGCCCTGTTGTTATGGAGACATCCGAGGTTTGCGGGCTCTCGCGCTCGGTCGCTGGCTCTTTTGTGCGCGCCGGAGCGAGACCGGCCGGCACGCTGCGCGTGTATCGCCGCGCCTATTGGCCGAGCAGGACCTGGGTGATCGGTCCGCCGGTCACACCTGGCTCAAGCACGAGAGCTGGGGTGTAGCGGGGCCTCCCGGGGGTCGCGCCGTCCCACTCGTAGACGACGGTGCGCAGCGTGTTGAGGTATCGCCCTACGAGTAGGGCCATCGTGTATGGGCCGTGGAAAGCGAGATGCACCTCCGCACGGCCGCTGCGTGCGGCCAGCGCTTTGATCTGTTGCGCGGCAGCCGCGCTGAGGCGTGCGGCCTCGCGCGGGTCGAGTCGGTCTTCGCCGACGACGGAGACTGCGGCGGCCGCCGCGAAGCCGTCGCTGGACTCGTGCAGGAGCTGCTCGAATGCGGTCCGATCTGGAGCGGCAGTCAGGCTGACGAAGATCGCGATGCGGTCGTGGCTGTCGCACGTATCCGCTTGTTCGAGGTCAACTGGTTGCGTATGAAGTTCGCTGGTCAGCGGGTCGTCACCAGCTTCTGTGGACGTCCACAGAGCGCCGTGGGCATCGACCACCTCGACATTGCCGATCTTGGTCTCGGGCAGGGCGGCTCCCAAGGCCAGAGCTACTGACAGGTGAGCTCCGCCGGAGACGCGTACCGCTTTCGCATTGGCTGCGTACACGGCGTCGCTGATCAGGGGCAGCGTGGTCTGCAGGAGTGTGAGTCCCTCGCGCGAGGGCAGACGTCCGTCGCCGGCGGATCTGATGCGGATGTGCAGGTCGTCCTCGCCCGCGTCCATGGCGAAGGGTGTGGGGCGGGTCTGTACTCGGATCGTGAAGGCGCGGTTCTCGCTGCGGATGGCGGACTTACGTTGTTCGACTCGGTGCATCAGCAGGTCCCGCACGATCTCGCTCTCGCCGGACGGCTGCAGCATGTTGCTTTGCTTCTTGTCGGCGAGGGTCCGAGAGGGAGCGAGTCTCAGGAGTCGGTCCGGTGCCTCGTAGTCGCACTGTGTATTGCTTCCCGCTCTGGCGATCTTATTCGCGATGCACAGGCTGAAGGCGGGGTTCTCGTCCAGTTGAAGCAGCCGAGGCAGCTCACGTTCTCGGACGATGTCGCTGTGGACGATCTCCGGTGTCACGACGAGCACGGCTGCCGAAAGCCCTGTGGTCAGGGCTTGTTCGAGGCGATCGGTCGTCGTGCCTGGGCGCAGGTCGGTACGGTCTCTCCACACGACGAGACCGGCGGCCCTGAGCAAGTTCTCGATCGAATCGGCCTGCGGGGAGCCATCCGACTGCCGGTAGGAGATGAACACCGCGCCGTCACGCCGAACCGCATCCCCGGGCAGTGGCCCCAGCGCCTCGAATCTCTGTGGTGGCGGAAGGACCGTTGCTGCCTTGCTGGTGACACGTCCCCATCGTTGGCGCCGCGCGATCAGTCCGGAGAAGGGATCCGCCCCGCCGGGAGCATAAACGAGGAGTGCGATCGGGCCGTCGTGCTCCCGGGCGGTGGGTCTGTGTAGCGAACGGTGGAACTCGGTCGGTTTTGTTCAGCGGCGTCCGGCGGTGAGCCGGCCGTCGAAGGTGATGTCGAAGGCTTGGAGTGCGGCCTTCCAGCGCATGGTCCAGCGTTTGCGT
>NZ_VJZC01000682.1 GCF_009377185.1 Streptomyces spongiae | reverse complement strand
GAGCCCTCCACCGAATCGGTGGAGGGCTCCGCTGCGGGAGTGGAGCGGCGGCTCGGTGCGGGAGTGGAGCGGCGGCTCGGTGCGGGTGGGGAGCGACGGTTCCGTGCGGGTGTGGAGCGACGGTTCCGTGCAGGTGGGGAGAGACGGCTCAGTACGTGTAGTCGGCGACCACCCAGGTGGCGAACTCGCGCCACAGCGCGACGCCCTCCTGGTGGGCCGGGTGCTCCAGGTACCGCTTGAGCGCGTCCGCGTCGTCGACCGCCGAGTTGATCGCGAAGTCGTACGCGATGGGCCGCTCGGAGATGTTCCAACCGAGCTCCCAGAAACGCAGCTCCTCGATCAGGGAGCCGAGGGCGCGGAATGCCTCGACACCGGCCACGACGCGGGGGTCGTCGCGCTCGACGCCGTCGTTGAGCTTGAACAGGACCAGGTGGCGGATCATGGGCGCTCCGAGGGGTACGGGCCGGTCAATCGGCCCCGTTGGCGATCCACGTCATGAAGTCGCCGATCGCCTGGGCGGCGTTCGAGATGCCCTCGAACCCTATCTGGACGTACTCGGCCGCCTTGGCCGGGTCGGTGATGATCACGTAGAGCACGAAGACCACGAGCACGTACACCGCGATCTTCTTTCCCTGCACTGCCACGAGGCCTCTCCCGTCTCCTGCGCCCCATGGGCCCCTGATTGCCGCCGGTGAGTGTATCTCGGGCATGTGTTCGCAGGAATGTCCCGATCGCGATGCTCACCAGGCCCACGCAAGCACGAAGGGCCCCGTCTCACGACGGGGCCCTTCTTCGGCGGTAGCGGAGGGATTTGAACCCTCGGTGACTTGCGCCACACTCGCTTTCGAGGCGAGCTCCTTCGGCCGCTCGGACACGCTACCGAGAGAGACACTACCCCAAGGTGGGTCCTGGTTTGAAATCGGTATTCACGGGCCGGGGTTCCCCTGGCGCGCCGGAGCCGGAGCGGGCCTCAGCGGGTGCGGAAGAAGTCGGTGAGGAGCCGGGCGCACTCGTCCGCGAGCACGCCCTCGATCACCTCGGGGCGGTGGTTGAGGCGCCGGTCGCGTACGACGTCCCAGAGGGAGCCCGCCGCGCCGGCCTTCTCGTCGCGGGCGCCGTAGACGACCCGGTCGACCCGGGACTGCACGAGGGCGCCCGCGCACATCGTGCAGGGTTCGAGGGTGACGACCAGCGTGCAGCCGGTGAGCCGCCACCGCCCCAGCCGCGCGGCGGCCCGGCGGACGGCCAGCACCTCGGCGTGGGCCGTCGGATCGCCGGTCGCCTCGCGCTCGTTGTGCCCGGTGGCGAGCACGGTCGTGCCGTCCGGTGCCAGCACGACGGCGCCGACCGGGACGTCTCCGCCCGCGGTCGCGCGCCCCGCCTCGTCCAGGGCGAGCCGCATCGCGGCCCGCCACGGGTCACGTATCGGGTCCGGGGTGCCGGGTGTCTCCCGCGCCTTTGGGGTCCGAGGTGCCGGGGAGGGGCTCAGCGGACCGTCTCCAGGACCTCCGAGGCGCCCAGGGCCTCGGCGATCGCGTTCAGCGCCTCGTCCGCGTCGAGGGAGCGCAGCTCCTTCTCGCCAACGCCCAGGTCGTCGAGGACCTCGCTGTCCCCGACGGGACCGTGCGGCACGGCGGAGTCGCCGGCCGTGCCCTCGTCATCGTCGTCGTTCTCGGGTTCACCGTCCTCGGTGCCGTCGAGGTCGAGGGAGTCCAGGTCGGCGTCGTCGTCGCCGGGCTCCCTTCCGAGCAGTTCGTCCGTGAGCAGGATCTCGCCGTACGAGCTGCGGGCGGCAGCGGCGGCGTCCGAGACGTAGATACGCGGGTCGTCCTCGCCGTCGACGCGGACGACGCCGAACCAGGCGTCCTCCTGCTCGATGAGTACCAGCACCGTGTCGTCCTCGGGAGAGGCTTCACGGGCCAGGTCGGCGAGATCCGACAGCGTTTCCACATCGTCGAGCTCTGTGTCGCTCGCTTCCCACCCGTCTTCGGTGCGCGCGAGCAGTGCGGCGAAGTACACCGTGACTCTCCCACTGGTCATAGGCGTGCCGGTTGGGGGTCCCCCCGGCGGAGGTTACGGGCGGGGAGTGCGTGCTCCGAGCCCCACCCACTCGGAATCGTGGCAGAAACAGAGCGCTCAGGGGACGTCTTCGACCCGCTGTGTCCCCCACTATCGATCGCGCGTCGCTGATCGCTCGATCACTCAGGGGACGCAGGAGCCTGTGCTCACTGGTTCGGAGAGGGGTGCACCCGGGCGCTTGTTGCTGCCGTGGGTGATCGTACGCGGCCCCGGGCGCGGCGGCCGCACACCGTGTCCTCCGGATACGGGCATGTGGTCCGGTACGGCTCTGTGGGCCGGTGGGTACGGCGTGTTGCTACCGGCGGAACGTGCGCGTCGCTACCAACGGAACGTGCGCATGCGCATCGCGTGGCGCAGGCGGGCCACCTTGGCGCGGCGGGGCTGGACACGGTCGCGGAGTTCCCGCGCCTCCGTCAGCTCCTGTAGGAACCTGGCCCGGCGCCTCCTGCGCTCGGCCTCGGTCTCCCGCTGTTCCAGTGACCTCTCGTCCACGTCCGGCATAGACACACCACCCCAGTTACGTTCTTCCCGCATTCCCCCGGATGGGCGGTTTGATGCTTACAGGGGAGTGACGTTCGCGGCCGGCTCTTGCCGAGCGCGACGGTGGAGGGAAGCGATGGCCCGGATACCCTGATGGGCATGCGTCTCCACGTCGTCGACCACCCTCTGGTCGCCCACAAGCTCACCACCCTTCGCGACCAGCGCACCGACTCCGCGACCTTCCGTCGGCTGGCCGACGAGCTGGTCACCCTCCTCGCCTACGAGGCCACCCGCGACGTGCGCACCGAGGCGGTCGACATCACCACCCCGGTCGCCGCCACCACCGGGGTGAAGCTCTCCCACCCGCGCCCGCTGGTCGTGCCGATCCTGCGCGCGGGACTCGGCATGCTCGACGGCATGGTCCGTCTGCTGCCGACCGCCGAGGTGGGCTTCCTGGGCATGATCCGCAACGAGGAGACGCTCCAGGCCTCCACGTACGCCTCGCGCATGCCCGAGGACCTCTCCGGGCGCCAGGTGTACGTGCTCGACCCGATGCTCGCCACGGGCGGCACCCTGGTCGCGGCGATCCAGGAGCTGATCAAGCGCGGCGCCGACGACGTGACCGCAGTGGTCCTCCTCGCCGCTCCCGAGGGCGTCGAGGTCATGGAGCGCGAGCTCGCGGGGACTCCGGTCACGGTCGTGACGGCGTCCGTCGACGAGCGGCTCAACGAGCACGGGTACATCGTGCCGGGGCTCGGGGACGCGGGGGATCGGTTGTACGGGGCGGCCGAGTAGTTCAGCAGGGCTTCGGCGGGTCTTCGGTAGGGCTTCGGCGGGCGTTCCGTAGGTCTTCCGTGGGTCTTCGGTGGCTGTACGGAAGTTGTTCAGCAGCTCTTCCGGGCCGTGGTGGGCTTCGGGGTCGGCTTGGCCAGGGCGGTCAGTGCCTTGTCGGCCGCCTTCTTCCGCAGGAGCTCCTTGAAGTCCGTTCCGATGATGAGGTCCACCTCGGTGGCCTTCGTACGGGCGTCGGTCTTCAGTTCGGCGCCCGGGAGCTGGGTGCGCAGGACGGGCAGCGCCGATCCGGCGGCGGTCTTCGCGCCGAGCAGTACGGCGGGGCCGTCGACCTTCTTGTCGTACTCCTTCGTCGCGTTGCCCACGTCGCCGATGCGGAAGCCGCGCTTCTTCAGCTCCTCGGCGGTCTCCTTGGCGAGGCCGCTGCGTGGGGTGGCGTTCAGGACGTTCACCGTGATCTGGGCGGGCCGGGGCAAGGTGGTCTTCGCGGGAGTCTTGGGGTTCGTGGGGGACGGGCTCGCCTTGGTTCCCGGCCGCGTCTTCGTCTTCGCGTCCTTCGCGCAGGCCGCCTTCGAGCCGGCGGCCGAGGCCTGGTCGCCTCCGCCTGTGAAGACGTCGATGAGCTGCACGGTTCCCCAGCCGATCAGCCCGACCACGGTCATGGAGGCGACGACCGTGAGAACGAGCCTGCGGCGCCTCCGGGGCCGGCGCATCCGTGGGTACTTGCCCCCCGTGATCCGGTACTGGCCGCCCATGCCGGGAGGAGTCAGCATGCTCATGGGCGCAGCGTAGTGCGCCTGGGCGGCGATTCCTACTAGATGATCATTGCCCGAGCCGGTCCAACCCGAAAGGGCCAACCGGGGTGGTGGCGGGCGGGCTTGGCGGAGTGCGGCCCGGTCGGGTGTCGGCGGGTCCGAACCGGTCGGGTGTCGGCGGGTCCGAACCGGTCGCGTGTCGGCGGGTCCGACCCGGCCGGGCTCAGTCGAGCTCGAGGACGCGGGCGTGCAGGACCTGGCGCTGCTGGAGGGCCGCGCGGACGGCGCGGTGGAGGCCGTCCTCCAGGTACAGATCGCCCTGCCACTTCACGACGTGCGCGAAGAGGTCGCCGTAGAACGTCGAGTCCTCGGCCAGCAGGGTTTCCAGGTCGAGCTGGCCCTTGGTCGTCACCAGCTGATCGAGGCGGACCGGGCGCGGCGCGACGTCCGCCCACTGCCGGGTGCTTTCCCGGCCGTGGTCGGGGTACGGCCGGCCGTTTCCGATGCGCTTGAAGATCACACGGAAAGCCTACCGGCCCAGACGTTCCGGGCGCAGCCATGGCGGCGGAGTGCGGCGCCGGAAAAGACGTGAAGAACCTGGTCGAAGTATGTGAATTCTCCGAGGTCGTATGGCGTTTCGGCGGTCGGCTTCGTCGTTAACGGAGGACTGACGCGAGGGGCAGAGAGGGTGACGTGGGGACAGCGGTCGGGAGACGGTCGACATGTTGCTCACCACCGCCCTCGGGCTCGTCGCCCTGACCGTCCTCATCGCGGTCGTCGGCGTCACCTCCACCACCAGCCTGACCGCGATCGAACGCACCCG
>NZ_VJZC01000681.1 GCF_009377185.1 Streptomyces spongiae | reverse complement strand
GTGTGAGGCCGGAAGCCGGTGGGGAGCCCGACGGGGGCTCGGAGACACGAGGGGGTAGGCCCCCCTCGTCGCCGGGCGCGTCGACCACCGTCGGTTCGTGGTCCGGCCTGCCCGGCGGTGGTGGGGTGGCGTGGGCCGTCTCCTGGGTGCCGTCCTCCCAGCGCTGGGTCTCCTCGTTCCAGTACCGCTGTCCCCCGCTCATCGCGGCCCCCTCACATCCCCAGCAGTCCGGCCACGGCCCCGGCCGAGGCGATCAGGCTCACCAGGGCCTCGGAGTCCGTGAGCAACTGGCGCAGGCGCGCCAGTCTGCCCGCGCCGACCGTGCCGGTACGGGTGATCTCGTCCTCGGTGTCGGCCAGCTCGGCGTCCAGTGCGCTGGTCCGCCCGTCCGCCCGCACCCGGGTCAGGTCGGCGCGCAGCTCGCGCACCGCGTTCAGAAGTTCCTCGGCGGCGGCGTCGCGCGGGCCGCCCGTGCCCTGGTGGCTCTCGGCGTGCGCGTGGCTGCCGATGGCGAAGGTGCTGTGCGAGACGTCGCCGATGCTGACGGTCGGCTCATCCGTTGCCATCGCTGTCGGTTCCCTTCTGCTGCTGCGGCACGGAGCCGCCGGTCGATGTGGAAGAGGAGGCGCGGGCATGGGAGCCGACGGCGAACGTGCTGTTCGCGACGGAGTCGATGTGCACACCGCCACCGCTGATGTTGACGACCTTCTGCACGAACTCGCCGGTCTGGTAGCCGTGTTCGGCCAGCGCCGTGCGCACGCCGTTCGCGATGCGGTCCTGCACGCTCCTGAGGTAGCGGTCCACGTCCATCCGCTGGAACAGCGACCCGGACCGTGCCGCACCCAGCTCGCGCACCGACATCGCGGGGCCGTCGGGCAGCGCGTTGCCGTGGCCGCTGGTGAGCAGCTGCCAGCCGTAGGCCGCGCCCTGGCACAGGGTGACCAGGGAGCGGATCGCGGAGCCGGGCACCTGGCCGACGGCCCAGGTGGCCTTGCCGAACATGCTGTTGCTGCGGAACCGGTGGGCCGTGCGGTCGGCGTCCTTGAAGTCCGCGCGGATCGGCTGCAGTACGTGCGGGGCGATCTCCAGCATCAGCATGCGGCCCTGGGTGTGGATCCGGACGTAGACGGTGACGACCAGCTCCTCCTCCCAGCCGCCCACCCGGACGCGCAGGAAGTGCCGCCGCTTCTCGGCACCCTCCTCCACCGCGCGGGCCCGGTGCCCCTCGAACGCCTCCTGGTTGTACGGGGCGTCCTCGCGCCGGCCGAGCCCCTCGGCGGGCAGGAACACGCACTCGTCGATCTCCAGCCAGCGCAGCCGGTCGCGCACGGCGTGCCCGGCGTACTCCGAGGGCAGCCGCAGTCCTTCGAGCAGCGGGCGGACGGCGTCCAGGATCGTCCGGTTGCTCATCGGCCGGACCTTCTTCATTCCGTCGGGCCGCAGCTCGACGGCGAGCACCCAGGTGTCGTAGTCCGCACCGGACCCGCAGAACGGGCGTGCCTCGTGGTACATGATCAGCGGCGCGCGCTGCTCCAGCCGGATGCGCTCCTTCAGCCGCTGGAACCGCCGGCTCTCCAGGCTCTCCGCGGGGTCGGAGGCGGCGTCCGGGAACCGCTCCGGGGACAGCTCGCCGCCCAGGGCCCGGGCGAACTGGCTGCGCTGGGCGCCCGTGCACAGGGCGACGGCCACGAAGAGCACCAGAGCCAGCCACGCCTGGAGGGCCTTGACGTCGGCGTCGCCGCCGAACATCTGCGACAGGGCGGGCAGCAGCCCCTTGAGGAAGCCCCAGAAGCCCGAGCCGTCGCCGGAGGAGTACGACTGGCAGTAACCGTAGGAGTCGTACGAGTCGCAGGAGGCATCGGACGAGGAGTCGTCGGAGCCGGAGAACGCGAACACGACCGTGGCGACCAGGAACAGACCGAACACGATCCGGCCCATCCAGCGGGCGACGAACGCGGCCAGCCGCCGCGGCAGTGGCGGGCGGTCGTCGTCGCCGCGGATCGCGGTCCCCATCGCCAGCAGGACGCTGGGCACGAGGTAGCCCGCGAGCAGGAAGTCGGTCACCAGCAGGCCCACCACCCACAGGCCCACGATGGCCCCGGCCCAGGCCAGTTCCAGGCGCCGGGCCCGCAGGGCGTGCGCGAGGACGCGGGCCGCGTCGAAGCCGAGCGAGGGCGCCACGAGCCGCTGCTCGTTGAGGTCCAGCTCCTCGATGACCCGGTCCCGGTAGACGGGGTCGAGGTAGGCCCCGGCGCACAGCAGACGGCTAGCCTCGCTGGCGTGGGGCGGGGTGGGCGGCGGGGCCTCGGGTGTCGCGGGCGTTAAGGGTGTTGAGGGCGTTGTCGTGGTTGTCGGCTGTGACTGCGGTGGCACGCTGGCGGTACTCACACCGTCTCCCCCGATGTGTGAACTGACGTGGGCATCACGCCAAGTGAGAAACCATCAGCATAGAGGTACGAAAGGAACTGCGGAATCCGTCTCGCACGACCGCACGATCACCGCACGGACGTGTGAAACGAGCTCTACTTGTCCAGGTACCGATGGAGCGCTTCCCGGCCGTCGCTGACGAACGTCCGGCGCCGGGCGAGCGCCTGGAGTTCGCCTTCGGTGAGCCAGGCGTACCAGGAGATCTCCGCCGGGTCGGGGGTGATGGCGGCGGGGTCCGTGAGGACGGTCTCGTGGAGGCCGAGCCAGTACGGGCTGATCTCGCCGCGGCAGAGGTACTTGAACAGGAAGCGGGGTGCGGCGGCCACGGCTCCCAGCTCCTCGGCGAGTTCGCGGGCCGCCGCCTGTTCGTAGGTCTCGCCGACATCCACGGCGCCGCCTGTGAGCCAGTGGTACTGGCCCGGGAAGCGGGACATGTCGTCCGCGCGGCGGTGGACGAGGATGCGGCCTTCGGGGTCACGGCAGACGACGGTCGCTATGCGGTGCAGCCAGTGGCGGGAGATCGCCTCGGCCCGGTCGACGACCCCCACCACGCGGTCCTGTTCGTCCACGCGCTCGATGAGTTCACGCCGCCGGGCCACCATGGCGGCAACGTACCCTGATCCGCCGCCGTACGGGTTCTGGTCGTCTAGTCCTGCGCGGAGGCCGCCGCCCTCGCGAGTTGCGTCGCGGCCAGCAGGCTGAGGCCCGGTTCCGCCTGCCGGAGCGCCTTGATGCCCGATACGGAGTCGGGGGCACCCTCGTGTCCCGCCGCTGCCAGCCGCTCGCGCACCCAGTGGGCGCGCAGGTCGTCGTCGTGTGCGGCCGCGGCCTGCCCGATGAGGGCGGCGGCCCGCTCCAGGCCGGGGCGTTCCTCCTCGCTCGCCTCGGCGAGGGCCTGGCGCACGGACGCGGCGATGACGTCGGCGTCGCGCAGCACGAGGACGTTGAGCTGGTCCTTCTTGCTTCCGAATGATCCGAACATGCTGGCCATCCTGTGTGTCAGGCCCCTTGTGACTCAAGCGACTTGAGGGTGATCTGAGGGCGGGGCCGACGTTCGCGGCGGTGCACACACCAACAGGCCCTGTCCCGGGGTGAGCCGGGACAGAGCCTGTTCGAGGTGGTGACTGATCCCCTCCCGGGAGGGGAGGTCCTCAGGGGGTCCTCAGGGAGAGGTTCTCAGATGAGGCCGAGCGCGCGGACGGCCTCGCGCTCCTCAGCGAGCTCCTTGACGGAGGCGTCGATGCGGGCGCGGGAGAAGTCGTTGATCTCCAGGCCCTGGACGATCTCGTACCGGCCGTCCTTCACGGTGACCGGGAAGGAGGAGATGAGACCCTCGGACACACCGTACGAACCGTCCGACGGGATGCCCATGGAGGCCCAGTCGCCCTCGGCGGTGCCGTTGACCCAGGTGTGGACGTGGTCGATGGCGGCGTTGGCGGCGGAGGCGGCCGAGGAGGCGCCGCGGGCCTCGATGATGGCGGCGCCGCGCTTGGCGACGGTCGGGATGAAGTCCTCGGCGAGCCACTTCTCGTCGTTGACGACCTCGGCGGCGTTCTTGCCGGCGACCGTGGCGTGGAAGATGTCGGGGTACTGGGTGGCGGAGTGGTTGCCCCAGATCGTGAGCTTCTTGATCTCGGAGACCGGGACGCCCGTCTTCTTCGACAGCTGGGTCAGCGCGCGGTTGTGGTCCAGGCGGGTCATCGCGGTGAAGCGCTCGGCGGGTACGTCCGGCGCGGCGGCCTGGGCGATGAGGGCGTTGGTGTTGGCCGGGTTGCCGACGACGAGGACCTTGATGTCGTCCGCGGCGTGGTCGTTGATGGCCTTGCCCTGCGGCTTGAAGATGCCGCCGTTGGCCTCCAGGAGGTCACCGCGCTCCATGCCCTTGGTACGGGGACGGGCGCCGACGAGCAGGCCCACGTTCGCGCCGTCGAAGGCGACGTTCGGGTCGTCCGTGATGTCGATGCCCTGAAGGAGCGGGAAGGCGCAGTCGTCGAGCTCCATGGCGGTGCCCTCCGCGGCCTTCAGCGCCGGGGTGATCTCCAGAAGGCGCAGCTTGACCGGCACGTCCGCGCCGAGCAGTTGGCCGGAGGCGATGCGGAAGAGCAGGGCGTAACCGATCTGGCCGGCCGCGCCGGTGACGGTGACGTTCACGGGAGTGCGGGTCATGGCGTTCTCCGTATGACAGCTGGCGGTGGGGCGGTCCCTGCCCCGGGGTGCGGGATCCCCGCCGCCGGCTCGTGACCGGCGCCGCCGCGATATCGATCACGGGTTACGAATGATCGATCTCTTGGCGTCAAGAGAGATCCGCGGGTCAGGCTATCGCGCATCCGGGATCCCGGACGGCCGGGTGTGTGTGGCCCGCCCCACAGCGGGTCGGGTTCCACGATACGGCGGCAGGAGGGCTTGAAAAGGCGGCCGCCGTCCGGGAGAGGTGGACGAGACGGCCGCCGTGTGGGGGTGCCGGGCCGGGAGGGGATGTCGATCTCCCGGGCGGCCGGACTCCCGTGGGGGTACCTTCCGCC
>NZ_VJZC01000068.1 GCF_009377185.1 Streptomyces spongiae | reverse complement strand
GTCCCCCGCCGTGACGGGAGCGGGTCCGCTGCTCCGAACGGACGTCGGCTTCTCCCTCGGAGCCGCGCGGTTCGACAGCGCGGGACGGCTCGTGCGACTCGGTGACCTGGACATCGACGGGCTCCGCCCGGACGTCTGGCGTGCGCCGACCGACAACGACCGCGGGGGCGAGGAACCGGTCGAGCGTGCCTGGCGGTCCATGGGCCTGCACCGGACGCGGCACCGCCTGGTCGAGGTGTCCCACGACAGCGAGAGCCTGCTGGTCCGGACCCGGGTCGGCGTCGCCGGACACGACCGCGCCCTGTTCGCCGACCATCACTGGAGGGCCGAGGGTGACTCCGTACGACTCACCTTCGGGGTGACCCCGCACGGGGACTGGCCCCATCCCCTGCCCCGCCTCGGCCTGCGCATGGAACTGCCTCAGCACCTCGACACCGTCCGCTGGTACGGGCTCGGGCCCGGTGAGGCGTATCCGGACAGCCGTCGGGCCGGCCGGGTGGGCCGGTTCACCAGGACGGTGAGCGAGATGCAGACACCGTATGTCCTCCCCCAGGAGAACGGCCATCGGGCCGATGTGCGGTGGGCGGAGCTGACCGGCCCCGACGGATCCGGGCTGCGCGTGCGCGGACAGGAGCTGTTCGGGCTGACCGTGCGTCGCTGGACGAACGAGGACCTGGACGCGGCACGGCATCTGCCGGACCTCGTGCCCGGCGAGAACATCCACCTCACCCTCGATCTGGCCCAGCACGGCCTCGGGTCGGCGTCCTGCGGACCGGGGGTACTGCCGGCGTACGCCCTCACGGCGGTACCCATGGAAACATCCTTCGTCTTCTCCCCGCTGACCTCCTGACGCACCGGACCGGAAGTTCCCATGACCGTTCATCACATCCACGACGACCGTCCCGCAGCCCGATGGGAGGACGCCTTCCTCTCCGGCAACGGCGAGTACGGGATCATGGTCCACGGCGATCCGCACACCGAACGCATCGTCTTCAACCACCACCGATACGTGCTGCCCAACGGCACCCGCGACCTCCCTCCCCCCGCACTCGCCGGACGGATGGAGGAAATCCGCGACCTGATCCTCGACGGCCGCCCCTACGAGGCACAGAAGCTCGCGGCAGGCGGCTGCCCGATCCTGTGGACACAACCGTTCCACCCCGGTTACGCGATGCTGGTGGACTCCCGGGAGCGTGGTCCCGTCCGGGGCTACCGGCGGGTGACCGACTTCTCCACCGGCGAGATCACCGTGCGATGGACAGACGAGACAGGTGAACACACCCGGCGCAGCTTCGTGTCACGCGCCGACGCGGTCGTCGTCCAGTCGTTCTCGACGGCGGACCGTGACCTCGTGGTGTCCCTCACCGGCGACCTGCCGGGCCGCCCGGAGGACGTCGGCTACCACCAGAGGGCGTACCAGGAGGACGGCCGAGTCTTCCTGCACATCAAGGGCCGCTACCCAGAGGGGCTCGGGGCATACGGGTTCGAGGGGCTCGTCCTGCTCCACGCGCCCGGCGGCACAGTGGACATCGTGGGCGACACCGTGCGTGTGCGGGACGCCGACGAGGTGCTGCTGCTGTCCAAGCTGGACCGGCACGAGACGGAGCAGGGAAACACGGCCGCCCTGTCCGAGGCACTCACCGCCCTCGTGCCCGACTACGCGGAACTGCTGGCCCGGCACACGGCCCTGCACACCCCCGCCTACCACCGGGTCGAGCTCGACCTCGGTGTCAGCCCCTCCCAACGCGGGCTTCCGGTGCGGGCACTGATCGCCAAGGGCTACCGGGCTGCCCTGCTGGAGCGCATGTTCCACTCCGGCCGCTACCTCCTCCTCAGCTCCAGCGGAGTGCTGCCCCCGCGGCTGACCGGGCTGTGGCTCGGCGCCTGGGGCGCGGCCTGGTCGGGCGACTTCACCACGGACGCGAACATCAACCTCCAGATGGCGGGCGCCAACCTGGGTGCGCTGCCGGAGGTCACCGAGGCGTACCGGTCCCTCATCCGCGGCCAGATCGACCACTGGCGGGACAACGCCCGTGAGATCTACGGGGCGCGCGGCCTCCTGGCGCCGAGCCGGACGGACGGGGAGAGCGGCCACCTCTTCCACTTCAATGACGACTGGCCGCTGATGATGTGGGTGGCGGGCGCCGACTGGCTCCTGTACCCGCTGCACGAGCACGAGTCGGTGTCCGGTGAGCACTCGGCGGAACTGGCCGGCTGGCTGGGCGAGGCGGCCGTGTTCTTCGAGGACTTCCTGACCCGGACCGACGCCGACGGGCATGTGGTGTTCGTCCCGTCGTTCTCGCCGGAGAACGCGCCCCACTCGGCGTTCGATCCCTTCGCCGCCGTCAACGCCACGATGGACATCGCCGCCGCCCGGCACGCCCTGACCGTGAGCGGGGACCCCCGTTTCGCCTCGCTCCTGGACCGGCTCCCGCCCTACCTCGTCGACGAGCGGGGCGCGCTCGCCGAGTGGGCCTGGCCCGGGGCGGAACCCAGTGAGGAGCACCGGCACGTCAGTCACCTGTACCCGGTCTGGCCGCTGCACGAGATCACGCCGGACGACACCCCCGAACTGGCGGCGGCGGCGCACCGGGCCCTGGAACTGCGCGGCGACGAGAACCTCTCGGCGCACGGCAGCCTGCACCGCGCCTTCGCCGCGGCCCGGCTGAAGGACGCCGCGCTCACCGAGGCCGGCCTCCGCAAGATCCTCGACAACGACATGGTCTTCCGCTCCCTGATGACCTCGCACAACCCTGACCTGGACATCTACAACGCGGACGCGGCCCACGCGCTGCCCGGACTGCTCCTCGAAATGCTGGTGTACACCCGGCCGGGCATCGTCGAACTGCTGCCCGCCCTGCCCGACATGTTCACCCGGGGCGCGGTGCGCGGCGTGCGCTGCCACGGCGGGATCGTCATCGACGAACTGCGCTGGGAGCCCGGAAGCCTCACCGTGAGCCTCCGGTCGCGGACCGAGCAGACGGTCACCCTGGCCCACCGCGCGTCGGGCCTGCGGAAGAACGTGACGCTGCCCTGCGACGTGCGGGTGAGTGTCTCGGCCCCTGCCCTCTCGTAGCGTCCACCGACCAGGGGGGCAGCAGCAGCTGCCCCCCATCGTGCTATGCGAAGAAAGAACTCGGGCGGTGCCAACGTCGCCGCCGTGTCGGCCAGGATCCCCACACGGCGCGGCCCGGCGGACGGGGACGAGGTCGGCCCCCGCCACCGCTCGCCGGCCCGACGGACATCCGCCGGTGTCGTGGCCGTGCTCAGCGTCGCCCTGGCCGCGAGCGCCATGACCACCGCATCGCCGGCGCAAGCCGAGATCCCCAGCGGCCTGGTGCTGCGCTTCAAGACGCCTCTGACACTCACAACCGAACACCGAAGCAGGGAGCCGCGACCACCGAGGCTCCCTGCCCGGCGTGGGCGGGCGGTCGTGGCCGGGCTATGCCACCTTCACCGCGCGCCAGCGCTGCGGGGTGCCGTGGTTCGCCGTCCACTGGACGCACTTGGCGCCGTCAGCCGTGCCGCTGCCGTTGTCCAGGTCCTTGCCGCTCATCCGGTTGACCAGGAGGTAGCAGCCGTTGCCCGCGTCGGTGACCTTCCACTGCTGGGCGTTGCCCCCGTTCGCGGTCCACTGGATGGCGTTGGCACCCTCGGTGGTGGTGTTGCCGTTGTCGAGGTTCTTGCCGCTGTACACGCTGGTGAGGGTCCAGTAGCCGTTGCCCGCGTCGGTGAGACGCCAGCGCTGGGAGTTGGCGCCGCTGTTCGGGGTCCACTGCATGACCTGGGCTCCCTCGGTCGAGGTGCTGCCGTTGTCGAGGTTCTTGCCGCTGTACTCGTTGGTGAAGGTGTAGACGCCTGCCGTGACCGAGCCCTTGTCCCGGAGGGCGGTGAGCGTACCGAAGCCGAGTTGGTCGTAACCGCCGCTGTTGGGGCCGTAGTCGCCTCCGCCTCCCTCGGCCCGGCCCTGGGAGGCGTAACGCGCGGTGTACGGCGCCGAGAGCCCTTTGCGGCCCACGTAGTGGCTGTAGATCAGCTCCCAGACCGGGCGGATGGACCCCCGGCCGTCAGCGCCGACGGTGTCGTACTCGTTCCACCCTTCCCAGACGCCGGGCGCTCCGACGTGGACGGTGTACGGAGTGAACGGCACGTCGTAGCCGAGGTTGTACTTGGCGACGTACTCGCAGGCCTTCAGGAAGCGGTTGCTGTCGGCGCCGTAGAGGTCGTAGCCCTGGTTCCAGGCCATCTCGCAGACGATGCCCATGAGGCCGATACCGAGTGTGGTGTGCCCCTGGTCGCGACCGCTCTCCTGCCACTGGGCCAGGCCCTCGGAGGCGTAGACGTACGGAATGGCGTTCTCCAGCGAGCCGTTGCCGGCACCGTTGTTGAAGTAGTCGACGGCCTGTCCGACCAGGGTGTCGTCGTCGCACAGGATGCCGATGGCGAGGACGGAGGCCATGTTGCACAGGTCCCAGCTGGCCCAGTAGTTGGTGATGTACGCGCCGTTGTGGTTATCCAGGAAGGAGTCGTTCAGGGGGTAGAACACGTTGCGCATCATGTTCTTGAACGCGGTGACGTCGAACGCGGAGTGGCCGCGCATCAGTTCGCCGGCGTTGGCGAACTGGTAGCCGTATATCCCGGCGGCCAGGAACCGGTCGGCGTTCCCGTCGATCTTGGTCAGTGTGTTGGCCCAGGCGTTGAGGATGTTCGCCGCGGTCTGACCACAGGCGGCGTTCTGCGAGATCTTCCAGCGCAGGCCGTTCTGGTAGGCCGCGGCGATGTCGTTGTACAGCGTTCCGTAGTTGTCCGACGAGTCGCTGCCGCGGTACACGGTCGCCTGCGGGTTCGGGGTCCAGCCGGACTGGGCGTGGGAGTTGGCGAGCAGCTTCGCCCAGCCGTCCTGCCAGGGCTGTAGTCCGGCGTTGACGACCGAGGTCATCCGGCTGAAGTCGCTCGCGGTGTGCAGGGCGCTCGGGTGCTGGGTCACGGCGGCCGCCGGCCATGCTCTGGTCATCAGGCCGGCGGCGACGAGCGCCGTCCCGGCCAGCAGACCACGTCGGCTCGGTCCGCGTCCCGGCGAGGAGTGTGAGACGGAGTCGCGGGGTCGCGGCTCCGTGGGCGGATGCGTCATTGCATGCCCCTTTCTCATCATGGAGAGGGTGTTCCGGAGTTGGGCGGAACAGGCGGGGCAGCGGGGCGCCGGCTCGCAGGCACGGTTCGACGCCGCTGTCGCCGCCGGAGCCGTCGACACCGATCGTCCAGTCGGTGTCGACGGCCCGTGTGGGGAGGCGCGGCCGGGCACGAGGGCCACAAGTGCCCGGCCGCGCCTGATCGAAGGGTTACTCGGGGAAGGGATGGAACTTCAGGAGCCGGACCTCGGCGACGTTGAGGCGGCCTTCGTGCTCGTCGAGGACGCGAAGTGCCTTGACCGAGGCCGTCGAGGGCAGCGCGAAGGTGTACCACTGCGACGCGGAGGTCACTCCGCTGAACGTGGTGAGGGTGGTCCAGGTGGCTCCGCCGTCGTCGGAGCCCTGGACGACCGTGCCGTTCGCCCGCGCCGGGTTACCGACGCGCGGACGGATCGAGACCAGGTCGAAGTCGAGCTTGGACCCGTCCGTCGGGGTCACCGTCGCCCAGCCACCGGGGGTCGTGGTGTCCGGTGCGGTGGACAGGTCGCCGTCGAACATCCGCCAGCCGTTGTCCGCCGTGCTGCCGGTGCCGGGCCACGCCGGCGTCGAGGCGTCCACCCAGGGCCGCTTGACGACGGTCTGGTCGACGAACTGGAGAAGCTGTACCTCGGCGAGGTTGGCGTTGCCTCCATGGTCGTCGAGCACACGCAGCATGGGGATGGACGTGTGGTCCTTGAGGGGGAACAGGTACCACTGCGAGTCGTCCGTCATTCCGCCGATCTTCAGGAACGTGGTCCAGGTCTTGCCGTTGTCCTTGGAGGACTGGAGAACCGTTCCGTTGCCCCGTCCGACGAATTTGGCGCGGGGCCGGACCCGCACCGCGTCGAAGGTCAGGGAGGCACCGTCGCCGGGCTTGACCGTCACCCACCCGTTGGCGTCCAGCGTGTCGGTGGCGGTGTCGGTGTCACCGTCGAACATCCGGTAGCCGTTGGCGGCGGTGGTCCCGGTTCCCGGCCACTGCGGGGTGCTGGAGTCGACCCAGGACTTGTCGACGGTCGCGACGACGACGTGGTCGTTCCACAGTTGCAGGGACGAGCCGTCCGTCGTGGCGTACCCGGTGGCTCCGAGTCGGCCGTCCTTCGTCGTGTAGTCGACGGAGAACCTCGCCGCGCGCCCGTAGTCGACGTTCGCGGGCAGGGTCGCCTTCGCCGTCCAGCGCTTGTCGCCCGTGCTGGTGACCGTCGCGGACCGGCCCTCGATGCGGACGTCAGGTGTCTCGATCGCCTCGGAGGCGTCGATGGCCAGGGTGACTTCGTCTCCGTTCTGTGCCTGGCCGGCCGTCTGGTTGTTCGAGGAGATGGAGATACCGGTCAGCGCCTGCGCGGTCTCGATCCGCTGCCCGGTGATGCGCATCTCGCTGAAGGACGAGATCCCGGGGTAGAACGGGTCGGTCGCCACACCGGGGTCGTCCACCTGGACCTTGACGAACCGGTAGGACTTGTCGGCCACCTCGGCCCGGACCGGGATGGTCTCCATCTCGTAGCCCTGGTCCGTGGTGTTGGTGGTCTCCCGGGACGTCAGCAGGGTCCAGTTCGTCCCGTCGTTGGAACCGTAGACGTTGGCGCCCTGGGACCGGTTGGCGAACCCGTAGGGAGCCCGCAGGCCGAAGGCGCTCGCCTTGACCCGGAACCCGGCACCGAAGTCCATGACGAACGGGGCCAACAGGTCACCGACCTTCGTGGTGACGTCCCCGTCGGTCATGTTGGCGATCGCGGTCGTGGTCAGCGTGGGTGAGGTGACCAGCCCCGGGTAGTCCAGCGTGTCGTCGGTGAGACGGGGGTTGAGCAGCTGGAGCTTCTTGACGGCGTCCTGGATGCTCACCAGTCCGTCGAGGAACGTGGCGTCGTCCGCCGAGTCCATCGAGTCCCGTACGCCGGCCACCGTCTTCAGCAGCGCCTCGCGGGTGCTGCTGACGTAGTCGGTGTCCGGGTCGTAGCCCTTGACCGCGGCCTCGATGGCCTTGGCCCGGTCGGCGGCCACGACGAAGGAGACGTTGAGGACGGTGTCGGTCGTGCCGTCGGAGGCCACGACGAGGGCCGGCGCCGGGTTGGCCGTCCCGGAGGGCGTCCAGGTCAGCTTCCCGCTGTCGGAGTCCAGGGTCGCGCCGGAGGGCAGGCCCTGTGCCTCGTAGGTGATTTTCTGGCCGTCGGCGGGGGTGGCGCTGAGGGTGCGGGTGACCGGCTTGCCGGCGACCGCGATGACCGTGGCCGAGGTGCCGGTCTTGAAGGGGGCCGGCTTCAGCTGGGCTGCGGCCTGCAGGTTCACCGTGCTGACGTCGACGTCGACCTTCCGCCCGGTCACCGTGAAGTAGGCGAGGTTCTCTCCGCCCAGGCTGCCCGGCAGGGTCGGGTAGCCCATGTCGTAGACGAAGTAGCGCCACTTGCCGTGCGTGTCGGGCAGCGACAGGGTGTGGTACGGGTCGAGGGCGGGATTCTTGCGCAGTTCCAGCTTCGCCGGGCCGTTCGTCCTGATCAGCACTCCGACCGGGCTGGAGCTGTTCCGGTCGTCGTACACCAGGGTTCTGACGCCGATCGTGGTGCTGTGCTTACGGGACGGGGACATCCTCACGAAGTCGCCGTCGTCGGAGGACTTCACCGTCGAACGGCGGTCGAGGAGCAGGCTGCGGTGCGCGACCTGCACCAGCGGGTCCTTCTGGACCGGAAGGGTCTGTCCGGCCCGGGAAGCCGGAAGGGCGAGCCAGTACTCGGGCGAGTAGTCGGGGTTGCTGTCCCAGAAGTTGCGCGGCTGGGTCCCCCAGAAGTAGGTCGAGCCCTCGGTCTGGTCGAACAGATGGGCCACGCTGGGTGCCTTCTTGCGCACGTTGACGCCCAGCTCGGAGTAGATGTCGTAGATCTCGTTCAGCGACTCGAACATGCGCCCGCGATAGGCCTCGGAGAGCCTTCCGGGACCGCCGGTGGTGTCGATCCAGGGGGTTTCCTTCTTGCCCATCATGAAGCCCGTGAACGCCTCGAAGCCGTCGAGGAGCCGGTTGCCGCCGAACGCGTAGGGCGAGACCGCCTTGCGCTGGGTGGAGACCTTCCCGGTGACCGGGTCCAGCTTGGTGTCCTGGACGGTGAGCATCCGGGCCGTGGTCGCGAGGGCGTTCAGGCCGTCCCAGGCGTGCGCCTGGTCCCGTCCCATCTCCTGCACCTGGACGAAGGACTTCTTGTAGGTGTTGAGCGGGTCGTCCTTGGAGATCCGGCGGACCATCGAGACCAGTGAGCCGCTCGACTGCGGGTCCGTGGTCGAGGAGTTGACCGAGAACCACTCGACGGCCTCGTCATAGCGCGACCGGTTGTCCGTGAAGATGTAGCCGGCGATGGCACCGATGTTCGCGTACGCCTGCTGGCTCAGGTAGTAGTCGTTGCTGTGGAGGAACTTCTCCGTGAGCGGCACCACGAGGTTCTTGGACAGTTTCTCCGTGTCGGAGGTCTGCCAGGCGGAGTCGTAGCCGTCGTCCGTCGGGTTCACCGAGGAGTAGCGGAGAAGTTCGGCGGCGGCGACCATGCGCATCAGCGGGATCGGGCTGTGGATGCGCGCGTCCGGGTAGACGGCGTACTTGTCCGGGTCCATCTGCGACCAGAGACGCAGGATGCGCATTCCGTTCTCGCGGTACACCGGGTCGCCCGTGATGAAGTACTCGACCGACTGCGTGTACGCGGAGAAGGCGTCCTCGATGAACTTGGACTGGACGGCCTGCGAGTTGAAGGCGGTCGTGCTCGGGACACCGGGCGTGGATCCCTGGATCGCGGGCTTGACCGTCTTGCTCGCCCAGCGTGTCTGGAGCATCGCCGCGTAGTACGACGCCCAGGGCTCTGTGCCGGCGAGGACCTGACTGCGTGCCCGCTTCAGGTCCGTGACGCTCACCCCGATTCCAGGATGGGCGAAACCGGCCGGACTCGTCGTCTGGGTGATCGTGACCGTGGGGTTCGCCGGCTCCTCGTCCGCCAGGGCGGGCGGGGCCGCGGTGAGGACGCCCAACGCGACAGCCAGGGCTGCCGCCAGGGCGCCCACCGCTCTCCCGAAGCGGGAGGGTGGATGGTGCGACATGTGCTCTCCTTTTCAAGCCCGGACGCCGGAAGGCGGCCGGCTGACGAAGCCGAAGGGGCGTGGCCCGCCGGACGCCCGTACCGGATGAGCGGTCGGCGTCCACCCGAGCGAGGGACGCTGTGACTGCTCGTCTTCCGGACGGATGGCATCTGGTGGCGATGGGTGGTCGCCGGATGGTCGGCACCACGGGCGGGGTGGCACGGGTAACGGGGCGAAGACGTCGTTGGAAACCGGGAAGGGGCGAGCGCCCCCGGGGGGCGGGCAGGCTTCGGCGGCCGGTCAGCGGGGACTGCGTCTGTCCGGTGCGACAGAAAGCGTTAACCCTCATGACACATCGCACTAATACCAAGACGATATATTTTACTCACTCTTTACGTTGGCGACTGGTCGCCGAGGGACTCAAAGGAGCCTTGCATAGGGCCTCTGAGCTGGCCTTATATCTGGCTTACCCCTCTCTTCTTGCCCAGGACTTGCGCCTCGCCTACGCTTCGGGCACCTGGAAGAAATCGTTGGCTATCCGATGCACGAGCGCGCCTCGCCTCATCCAACAGAAAACGTTGGCTGACAGCGGGAGAGGAGGCTGAGGGCCTGCACCGCCGGTTCAACGCGTATAGACTCAGAAAACCTGTAGTGAACGATCACCAAAGGGGCCGAGATTGCCAGTCGACGAGTCCGACAGCACGGGCCCTCGCGGCGCTGATCCGCAGGCATCCCGTGCGACGCTCAAGGAGGTCGCGTCCCGGGCGGGGGTCTCGGCGACCACGGTCTCGCGCGTCCTGTCGGGCAACTATCCCGTGGCCCGCGGGACCCGCCAGCGAGTGATGAGCGCGGTCCAGGAGCTGAACTACGTCGCCAACTCCCATGCCAGGGCGCTGCGCGGCGTGGAGACCCCCCAGGTCGGCTTCGTGCTGGCGAATGTCCTGGGACAGCCCTTCGCCCACGCCGTGATCGGCGCGGAGCGCGAGGCCGCGCGGCACGGCTATGTCTGCATGGTCGGATTCAGCGACCACAACCCGCAGCGCGAACTCACCGTGGTCCAGTCGATGCGAGAGCGCTCCGCCAGGGCGGTCATCCTCATCGGCGGTGTCGTGGACGACGAGGCGTACCGCTCACGCATGGTGGAGATCGCCCATGGCCTCGACCAGGCCGGTTCACGCCTGGTCCTGTGCGGCAGGCCGCCGCTGGCCCCCAACGTGCCGGCCACGGTCGTCGAGTACGACAACGAGGGCGGCGCGTACGCGGCCACGGGGCATCTGCTGTCGCAGGGCCACCGGCGCATCCTGTACCTCGGCGGCGACCCCGCCCACACGACCACGGCCGGCCGGCTGGCGGGCTACCGGCGTGCCCTGGCGACGCTCGGCGGAGGCCGGGTGAAGGAGATCGTCGAGCGGGTCACCTTCAACCGCGTGACGGTCTACGAGAGGATGCGCCGGCTCGTCGCCGACGGCCCGGAGTTCACCGCTGTCTTCGCCGAGACGGACCTCATCGCGGCGGCCGCGCTCAACGCCCTGCTGGACAGCGGTCTGGACGTGCCCGGGGACGTCTCGATCGTGGGTTACGACGACAGCGAGCTGGCCGGCGACGTCCGCCCCAAGCTGACCTCCGTCCGCGTTCCCTACGAGGAACTGGGGCGGTTGGCACTCTCCACCGCGCTCTGCCTGCGCGACGACAGGTTCCCGCCGGCCGAACAGCATCAGGTACTCGGCACCTCACTCGTCCTACGGAACACGGTCGGGCCCGCACGAGACCTCGGTTGAGGCCCGTACGAACCCGATCGGACGCCCTGCTCACCTGCGGGCGGTGTCGCAGGGGCTCGGGGCATCGGGGCGGTAGGCCCCCGGACACCTCGCGACATGGATCCGTTTCCCCTCCCCCAGCGGGTGTGGGGAGGGAATTGTCGCGAGATGCCCAGGGCCGTGCGCCGGTGGTCCCACCTGTGGTCAGAAGACCGGGTTCCGGCCGTCGGTGCCGCGGTTACTTCTGGGCGGTGTAGTCGGCGGCCTCCGAGTCGGACATCTGCGGCGCGTTCGCGCCGGTGCCCGCACCGGGGCCGGTGTTCTTGTACTCCTTGAGCCGGGCCTGCGTCCAGGAGTAGTCGGTGGTCATGTTGGTCCACGGTGAGCGGCCGTGATACCCGAGTTGATCGTCGTGTTGCGGACCACCGCCTGGGGCCAGGCGTCCGCCGTGTTGTGCCACGGCCGGCCGAGGTACATCGTGTTCGTCGGCACACCGTTGGTGTAGATGGTGCTGCCGGTGATCAGAAGGCCGTACTTCTTGCTCTTGTCGGTGTTGGGTGCCAGCACCGTGCCACCGACCCAGTTTGCGCATCGCGATGTTGCGGCGGTCGAAGACAACCGTCGCGTCGCCGAAGATGAAGTCGATCGAGCCACAGCCCTGGCGTCAGCCAGGGCCGACCGCCTCTGCCCGGTCCCGGATGAGCCGGATGGCGCGGTCGGTGTGCTCCTCGTGCAGGTAGTGGCCGGTATCGGGCCAGTGCCGCACGGACGAGCCGGACGCGGCCGGGATGCCACGCTCCCACTCGGCGGCCTCTCGGGAGGTCCACACGGTCAGCGCGGGCTGGGTTCGGCGGCGCAGGTACACCTCGCTGTCGGGACGGACACCGACGGCGCCGGGGTCGGTGTACATGCCCGCGTAGGCCTGCGCGATGACGTGGTCGGGGGTGCCGAGCATGGTGCGGATGTGCGCGGCGCGCAGGCCGGGCGGGGCCGACGGGGAGAAGGCGCCGGCGATGAAGGAGGCGGCTGCGCGGGCACCGTACCGCTCGTACTCGGCCAACCGGGCGGGGATTCCCTCGACTTCGGCACCCTGCGCACCGTGCGCCGGATCGAGGGCGACGACGGAACGCACGGCGTCCGGGTGGTGCACGGCCAGCAGGTTGACGACCTGGCCGCCCATGGAGTGGCCGACGGCGACGACCGGCCCGGTGCCGAGCGCCCGGATCAGGGCGGCCAGGTCCTCGGCCATCTCCGCCGGGGTGTTGCCCCTGGCCGGAACCTCGGAACGGCCGTGCCCGCGCAGGTCGGGGACGATGACACGGAACCGGTCGGCCAGCGCCTCGGCGTGCGGCGACCATTCACGTCCGTCCCCACCCCAGCCGTGCACGAGCAGCACGGCCGGGGCTTCCGAGGGCCCCAGGCAGGTGCAGAACAGACGTGCGCGGCCGGGGCCGAGGGCGGGATCGAGCAGGGTCATCGGTCGAGGGTCCGGCCGGTGCGGTAGGTGGCGTGGGAGAAGTCGGCGTACACGCCCGTGCCGTCGAGGTCCTGAACCCACAGGCCCAGCATGGCGCCGGTGAAGCCGAAGACCGTCAGCTGCCCGTCATGGAATTCGTCGGCGTGCTCGTCGGAGAGGACGGTGGCGTCGAGATCGACCGACAGGACGCTGGGCCCGTGTCCGATGCCGTAGGAGAACCGGAGAGAGGGCCCGTCGAGTTCGGCGTACAGGGTCACCGGACGCCCCGGTTCCAGCGGCACCTGCGGCGGGTGTGCGAGCGTCCGGCCGGCCACACAGCTCAGCGCCTTCAGTACGGGGCTGCCGTCGTCTTCGGCGGTCACATATAGATAGTGCCAGTTGTGGGTGTTGTAGTAGGCGGTCAGCCCGGCCATGTGGTCGGAGGTGCCCGGGGCGAAGGACAGTTCCGTGCTGAAGACGCACTGCTGTGCGGTGACCCTGCGGGCGACCAGGCTCGGGGCGCGGCGGCCGGCGGGCGACTGACCGCCGTGGACACGCAGCCGTCCCGGCGCGGACTCGATCCAGTCCGGGGTGGCCGGCCGGCGCAGGGTGGACCAGTCGGGGCCGAGGCGGGGCGCGTCGAAGCGGTCGGTCTCCGGCGGTAGCGGCCAGGGCGCCCGCGGGAGGTCGGGCGCCGGTACGGTGACGGCCGCGAGGGCCCCGGCGATGCGCGGCCAGCCGTCCTCGGTCCAGGTGACGGGTTGCAGAGCGGTCTCCCGGCCCAGGACGCACCGGCCGCGTTCGGTGTAGGGACGGGCGGTGATGTGGGCGGCGTACCACTGGCCGTTCGGTGTCTCCACGAGGGAGCAGTGCCCGGCCTTCTGGAGTTCGAGGGTCGGGTCGTGCCGTGAGGTGAGCAGGGGTCCGGCCGGGTCGGGCTCGTACGGGCCGAGCAGGTCACGGGAGCGGGCGACGACCGCGCCGTGCTCGTAGCCGGTGCCGCCCTCGGCGTGGACGAGGTAGTACCAGCCGTCCCTGCGGTACAGGTGGGGGCCTTCGGCGACCCCGGCCGCCGTGCCGGCGGTGAGCGTACGCGGTTCGCCGAGCAGTTTGCCCGAGGCGCGGTCGTACTCCCGGACCTCGATCCCGGCGAAACCGGGGTGGTCCGGCCGCCAGTCGAGGCGCATGTTCAGCAGCCAGCTCCGGCCGTCATCGTCGTGGAACAGCGACACGTCGAAGCCGCGCCCGTGCAACGGCACCGGGTCGGACCAGGGGCCCTCGGCGGAGGGTGCCGTCGTCACGTAGTTGGCCAGGTCCTTCCAGCCCTTCGCGTAAGTGTCGACGACCGTGAAGACGAGATGGAACAGACCGTCCGCGTAGGACAGTCCGGGCGCCCAGATACCGCCGGAGTCCGGTACCCCGGTGAGGTCGAGCAGGCGTCGACTGTCCAGGATCCCGCCCAGCGGGCGCCAGTTCACCAGGTCACGGGAGTGGTGCAGCCGTACACCCGGGTACCACTCGAAGGTGGAGGTGGCGATGTAGTAGTCCTCGCCGACCCGCAGGATCGACGGGTCGGGTTCGAAGCCCCGCAGGACCGGGTTGTGGATGGTGTGCTGCACGGCTGGTGACTCCGCAGAGACGAACGGCTCGGACAGGGGACGTCGGGCGCAGACTACTTGAGGCTGCCCATGAGGATTCCGCTGCGCCAGTACTTCTGGAGCGCGAACATGAAGATCGCGAGCGGAACGATCGACAGCAGGGACCCGGTGAGGACGAGGGTGTTCATGTCACGGGCGGTCTGCGCCTGCTGGAGCCAGGAGTACAGGCCCAGGGTCACGGGGAAGGTGCGCTCGCCGTTGAGCATGAACAGGGGGAGGAAGAAGTTGTTCCAGATGCCGATGAAGTCGAGCATGAAGATGGTGATGCCGCCGGTGCTCATCAGCCTCAGCGCGACCGAGAAGAAGATCCGCAACTCGCTCGCCCCGTCGATGCGGGCCGCCTCCATCAGCTCGTCCGGCACGGAGCTGTCCGCGTAGACCTTGCCGAGATAGACGCCGAACGGGTTGACGAAGTACGGGACCAGCACGGCCCAGATGGTGTTGGTGAGGCCGATCTCGGCGAAGACGAGGTAGAGCGGGAAGGCCAGCAGGGCACTGGGCAGCAGCGAGGCTCCGACCACCGTCGCGAACATGACGCCCCGGCCGCGGAACGCGTACTTGGCCATGCCGTACCCGGCGGCGAGCGAGATGAACGTGGAGCCCAGCGCGCCGAGGGTGGAGTACAGGATGGAGTTCCCGATCCAGCGCAGGAAGACCCCGTCGTGGTACTGCCAGATCTGCTGGAAGTTGTCGCCGAAGTGGTTGGAGGAGAACCACAGGCCGAAGGTGGAGTAGAGGTCGGTCTGGTTCTTCGTCGAGGAGACGATCAGGAACCAGGTCGGGGCGAGAGAGTACAGCAGGAAGAGAAGGAGCAGGCCGGTGGTGAGGACCACCGCGCGGCGGGTGGGGCGCACGCCGCCCCCGGTAGCGACACTGCTCATGACATCTTCCTGTTCGTGATCCGGTAGAAGACGAAGGCGAGGATCCCGGTGACCACTGCCAGGACCAGCGACTCGGCCGCGGCGTACTGGTAGTTGCCGGCCTTGAAGGCCTTGTCGTAGATCTCCATCATCGGCGTGAAGTCGGTGTTGATGGACTCCGGTGCGATCTGCCGTAGCAGCAGCGGCTCGGCGAACAGCTGGAGCCGGCCGATGAGGGAGAACATGCCGGTCAGCACCAGGATCCCGGTGATGTTCGGGATCTTGACCGACCAGGCGATCCGCCACTCCCGGGCCCCGTCGAGCCGGGCCGCCTCGTACAGCTCGCGGGGCAGTGCCTGCAGCGAGGCGGAGATCAGGATCATGTTGAAGCCGATCCCCTGCCAGGTCAGCAGATTGCCCAGGGAGAGATAGGTGTTGAGGCCGCCGAAGAAGTCGAAGTCCAGGTCCACCCGGGCCAGCATGTCGTGCAGGGGGCTGCCCGTGGGGCTGTAGAGGAACAGCCACATCAGCGACGAGACGACCGTGGGGACGACGTACGGGACGAGCAGCCCGGCCCGGAAGAAGCGGACCGCGCGCGCCGCTACGCCGTCCAGGAGCAGGGCCAGGAACAGGGAGATGCCCAGCATGACGGCGATCTGGACGGTTCCGAAGCACAGCGTGCGCGCCATGCTGGACCAGAAGGCGGCGTCCGTGAGGACCGAGCCGAAGTTGGCGAAGCCGGTGTAGACGATCTGCGTCGGGCCGAAGCCGAGCCCGGAGCTCTTCTTCTCCTGCAGGCTCTGGTTGAAGGCGAAGCCGATCGGTACGACGTAGGTGGCCAGGAAGCCCACCAGAAAGGGCAGTGCGAACAGCAGCCCTTTCCAGGCTCCCCGTCCCCCGGCCCGGCGGGGGGAGGACCGCCGGACCGGGGAGTCGGTCGCGGCCGTCGGCGGTCGCGTCAGGGTCGACACGGATGTCTCCATGGGAAGTGTCCGGCTGTCTCTGTGGGGGTGTGGGGCTCAGCTGCCGGCGACGGCGTTGATGCCCTTGCCGTTGAGGTCGTCGACGGTCCACTTCTGGAGGCTGGCCAGCATGTCCTTGACCTTCAGCTCGCCCTTCATGACCTTGCCCCACTGCTTCTGCATCTCGGAGTACATGGCCGCGTAGTTCGGGCCGTACTGCCACTGGTCGCCGACCCGGGAGGCGGCGGTGGTGATGACCTCGGCGCTGTCGGACTTCCCGTTGAACATCTCCGTGGGGATGATCTTGTCCACGTAGGGCGAGACGTCCTTGACCGCCGGGAAGAGGCCCGACTTGGACGCAGGGTCCGTGAGCGTGGTCAGTGACTCCTTGCTGCTGGACAGCCAGGCCGCGAACTCGGCCGCCCGGTCGGGGTACTTGCAGCCCTTCAGCACACCGGTGGTGTCGAAGCTGGAGGACGTCCGCGGCTGGGCGGTGTCGAAGAGGGGTGCGTCGGCGAGCTGCCACTTGCCCTTGGACTTGGGGAAGTTGGTGTCGTAGATCGGCAGCTGCCACGTCGACGTGGTCATCATGATGGTCTTGCCGAGGTCCCAGGTCTTGAAGACACCCGGGTCGGCATAGGAAGCGCTGGAAGCCAGGTTGTCGTCGACCAGTTGCTGGACGACATCACCCGCCTTCAGTGCCTCGGGCGAGGTGAAGTCGACCACCCAGCGGTCACCGTCGGCCTTGTACCACTGGGCGCCCGCCTGCCAGGACAGGTCGACGAGCGTGCTCGGGTCCTCACCCGCCATGTTGAAGATCTTGACGTTCTTGTTCTCCTTCTGCGCCTTCTTTCCGGCCGCGATCACGTCGTCCCAGGTCTTGGGCGCCTCGATGCCGTACTTCTGGAACAGGTCCGCGCGGTAGGCGGTGAACAACGGCGAGGAGCCCATCGGGATGCCGAAAGTGGTGCCGCCGGGACTGACCGCGTTCCACGCCGCGGGCGTGTACTTGCCCTTGTACGGCGCGGCGACCTTGGTGATGTCGGTCAGCAGACCGTCGGCGGCGAAGTTCGCCAGGTTCATCCCGTCCATCTTCGACAGACAGGGAGCGGTACCCGCGTTCACCGCCGCACGCAGCTTCTGGTAGACGGTGTCACCGGCCGCGTTCACGAACTTGACCTGCGTCTCCGGGTGCTCCTTGTTCCACACCTTGACCTGGGCCTCCACGCCCTCCGTCCAGCTCCAGAACTCCAGGGTGGCCTTGCCCTTGGTGCTCGGGGACGCCGCGGTGTCCCCTCCGGTGCCGGTGCTGCCGGAACACGCGGCCAGTACCAGACAGAGCGACGCCGCGGTCGCGGTGGCGAGGGCTGAACTACGGAAGTGGGACATCGGTCCTCCACGGGGGAACTTGACGGCGCATGCGGTGTGGGGAACCGGCGCGGTCGGGTACGCGGCGGAGCGAGGGCGGTCTCGCGCAGCCTGCGATAGAAATCGTTCGCTGTCGGGGACAGTAGGATGCGGCGAACGGCAACCGCAAGGGGCAGGCACAGGTTTGTTTCGGCGAACTTTCCGTCGCGTTACCCAAAGAGGCCCTTGAGCTGTACTTTCGCAACGGAACCAGCCAGGCCGAAGATCGGGGCGGCGCGCTCGGACGCTTGACAGCATCGCCAGTTCACAGTCAGTTTCAGCAACAGAACACGTTATCTGTCCGTTCCCACCACTGTCTTCCTGCCGAAGTAGGAGCCATCATGACCGCCCCGCAACTGCCCTCAGCCCTGTTCGCGATGGACCCGGTGCATCTGCCCGAGCTCTTCCCGCCGCGCGTGATGAACAGGTTGCGACAGTTCGCACACATCGACCCCGCGCTCGTCGCCCAGGACCTCGGCTCCCCGGAGGTGGCAGGCGTTTTGGGCCGGACCGAGGTGTTGATCACGGGGTGGGGCGGCCCCCGCATCGATCAGGACGTGCTCGACGCAGCCCCCCGGCTGCGCGTCATCCTGCACGCGGCGGGCAGCGTGCGGCACATGATCGGAGACGCCTTCTGGAGGAGCGGGCTGTCGATCTCCAGCGCGGCGCAGGCCAACGCCCTTCCGGTGGCCGAGTACACGCTCGCGGCGATCCTGTTCGCCGGCAAGGACGTGCTCGGGCTCCGCGAGCGTTTCCGCGACCGACACGCCTATCCGGGTCCCGACGAGCGGAAGGTACTGGGCAACTTCCGGCGCCGTGTCGGTGTGATCGGCGCCTCCCGGATCGGCCGCCGGCTGCTGGACCTGCTGCGCCCTTTCGACCTGGAGGTCTCGCTGTACGACCCGTACGTCGACGCCGCCCAGGCGAAGGCCCTCGGCGCCGTTCCCCTGCCGCTCAACGACCTCCTGCGCTCCAGTGACATCGTCACGCTGCACGCCCCCGACCTCCCGGAAACCCATCACATGCTCAATCGCGAGCGCCTGGCGTTGATCCCGGACGGAGGCGTTCTGATCAATACCTCCCGGGGCGCCCTCGTCGACCACGCGGCGCTCACCGACGAACTCCTGAGCGGAAGAATCAGCGCCATGCTCGATGTCACCGAGCCCGAGCCCCTTCCCGCCGAATCTCCCCTCTACCGGCTGCCGAACGTCCTGTTGACCCCGCACGTCGCCGGGTCCGTCGGCAACGAACTCGAACGCCTGGGGATTACCGTGGTGGACGAACTGGAACGCCTCGCCGCAGGACTGCCCCTCGCGCATCAAGTCCATCAGGCGGAGCTGACCAACAGTGCGTGATCCTTTCGAACGACCGGGCGGCAGGCGAGGTACTGCCCCCTACCAAAACCTAGCGATATTCGGTTTCTGACTCCAGAGTCTCCGTCGAAGCACCCGCCTGTCGGCGTGCACCGAACCGCTCGTCCCTCGCGACGTCCGCCGTCGGCCGGTCCTCCCCGGCGGGTGCCCCGCGCCGTGTTCCCGTCGTCTCGGGACGAACAACAGGAGCCAAGCCACATGGAACGTCGATACGATCGACGGGTGTTTGTCACCGGTGCCGCATCCGGCATCGGACGGGCGACGACCCTGCGGCTGCTCTCGGAGGGCGCCCGCGTCACCGCCACGGACGCCGCGAAGGAGGGGCTCGCACAGACCGCGGCGCCGGCCCCGAGGCCCGGGACCGGTAAACGGCTGAGCACCGCAGTCCTCGACGTCTCACCCACCAGTGAGCTGAGGGGAGGACGGTGTGTGAGGACTCCCTGACGCCGACTCGGGCAGCCGGGAACCGTGCCCCGGCCCAGCCACCGTCGGGCCCGTCCACACCGCTCGGCCCCCAGCCGGTTCACCCCGCACCGAACGAGCAGTCTCCGACATCGGCCGATCCGGCCAGGTCTGCTCGCGGTGCCGCGGCCAGGTTGGCCTCGACGCGGTGGAGGAGGGTGAGGAACTGTTCCCGCTCGTCCGGCGACAGCCCGGCGAGGCTCTCTTCCTCCAGCACACCCCACACACGCTCGATCTCACAGAGCAGCCGGGTGCCGCACTCCGTGGCCTCCACCAGCACCGCGCGCCGGTCCGCCGGGTCCGGCAACCGCCGTACCTGTCCGGCCTGTTCCAATCGCTGGAGCATCTTGGTCACCGTGGAGGGATCCAGGCCGAGCATCCGGATCAGCTCGGACTGCCGGGCCGAGCCGTTCTCCCACAGGTGCATCATCACCATTTCCTGGCCCGGATAGAGCCCGAGTCCACGCAGCAGTCTCCCGGCTGCCGCACGATGCAGCCGCGCCACGCGGCTCAGCGCATGGCTGACCGGACCGCCGCGAGCGGCGGCGGGCAGCCCGCAGACACTTCCCACCGCGTCCGCCGTCGGCTCCTCGCTGGCGTCCATCGCCGCTCCCCGCATCCACCCGAGTTCCACATGGCTGTTCCCCCGAGCCTATTACTGACGGCATCTCCTTGGCCGACCAATGAATGCGGTAGCCTGACCGTCGGCCAGATCATTTGGTCGACCACATAAATCACATCGGAGGCTCCATGACCACCGCGTTCGACCCGATCGACCTCTCCGGAACCCGGCTCGCCAACCGCATAGTGATGGCACCGATGACCCGCAACCGGGCGGCGGGTGACCTGCCCACCGCGCTCATCGCCGAGTACTACAGCCAGCGCGCCTCCGCCGGACTGATCGTCACCGAGGGCATCCAGCCCTCCGTGGTCGGTCAGGGCTACCCCAACACCCCCGGGCTGCACAGCGCCGAACAGGTCGCCGCCTGGCGCAAGGTGACCGACGCGGTACACACCGCCGGCGGCCGGATATTCGCGCAGCTCATGCACACCGGCCGCATCGGGCACCCCATTCTGCTCCCGGACGGCCTGGTCAACGTGGGCGCTTCACCGGTGGCCGCCCGCGGTCAGACCTTCACCCAGGAAGGCCTGAAGGACTTCGTCGAGCCCCGGGAACTCTCGGACGCCGAGGTCCGGGCCACGATCACGGACTTCGCGACCGCCGCCCGCAACGCGATCGACGCCGGCTTCGACGGTGTCGAACTCCACGGTGCCAACGGCTACTTGATCCACCAGTTCCTGGCACCGGGCTCCAACCACCGCACCGACGACTGGGGCGGCTCCGTCGAGAACCGCATCCGCTTCGCCGTCGAGGTGGTCCGCGCCGTGGCCGCCGAGATCGGCGCCGAGCGCACCGGTATCCGTCTCTCGCCCGGCAACCCGTTCAACGACATCGAGGAGCCCGAGCCGGAACCGACGTACACCGCGCTCATGGCCGAACTGGAGCCGCTCGGCCTGGCCTACCTGCACATCATGGAGGTCGGCGACACCCGTGAGCTGACGCTGTCCCTGCGCAAGCGCTTCAGCGGCGCGCTCGTCCTCAACCCCGCGACGGAGGGCCCGACCGGACCGGAGGCACTGACCCTCGTTGAGGAGGGGGTCGCGGACCTCGTCTCCTTCGGTGCGCTGTTCCTGGCCAACCCGGACCTCCCGGCCCGACTGCGGACGAGCGGCCCGTTCAACGACCCGGACCCGGCCACCTTCTACGGCGGCGACGCCAAGGGCTACACGGACTACCCGGCGCTCTGAGCGACGGCGGGGCGGGGCGGGCGCATGCCCCGGCCCATCCCGCGCAGTCGGCCGGGGCGGCTGAGCCGTGCCCGCGTCTTCGGACCGCCGCCTCGATGGCCGGCCGCCCTCGGCCTGCTCGCCAACCCCCTCCCGGATCCGTATCCGCCTACGAGGACTTCGACCGTCGGTGATATGAGTGCTCCATGTGCTGTGTGAGCCCGTACAGATCCGGGAGAGGTGCATGAGAAGCCTCGGTCCCGAGGATCCATCAGCGATAGGCGGCTACCCCCTGCTCGCCGGGCTCGGAGTCGGCGGCATGGGACAGGTCTTTCTGGCCCGCACCGCGTCCGGCCGGCCGCCGGCTCTGAAGACCGTACGCACCGAGTTCGGTTCCGACCCCGGCTTCGGTTCGCGCGTGAGATCGCCAGCAGCGACCAGGTGCGCTCTCCCTGGACGGCGGCGGTCGTGGACTACAGCCCCGCGGGTGAACGCCCGCAATGGCCGGCAACGGAGTACGCGGCCGCACCGACGCTCGCGGACTGGGTGGAGCGGCACGGCCCCTTGCCGGAGGCCACGGTCCGCGCCCTGGCGGGTGAACTCGCCGAGGGGTTGCGGGCCGTTCACCGGGCGGGCCTCGCCCATCGCGATCTGAAGCCCTCCAACATCCTGCTTGCCCCGCCGCCATCCCCTGCTCATCGACTTCGGCATCGCCCGTGCCGCCGACGACACCCGCCATACCCGCACCGGCGTGTCATCGGCTCCCCGGGATACATGGCACCGGAGCAGGTGACCGAAGGAATCTCGGCCGAGCCCGGCAACGTGTTCGCCCTGGGAGCCGTACTTGTGTACGCGCTCTGGAACAGGCCCTTTCCTGCGACCGGGCGAGCAACCGTCAGCGGCTCAACGGCTCTACCGGATCGCGCACGAGGAACCGGTTCTCGACGGCGTACCGCCCGCACTCATACCGCTTGTCACCGCCTGCCTGCACAAGTCGCCCCAGAATCGGCCCACTTCGGACGCCCTGCTGACACAGACCGGCGCCGGCCCCGGGGACTGGGCCCCAGCCCTGCCGCCGCACCTGACGGCGGACATCTCAGCCCGGGAGGTGGAGTTGAGGGCCCGGCTGGAACAGGCGGCGGTCGGCACCCCACCGCCACCTTCCGCGCCGTCGACAGGGTTCGGACCACCGACCGGGACCGGCGACATCGTGCGACCGGCGGCGTACGGGCCACCGATCGGGTTCGGTCCTCCCCCGGCCCTCCCCGTCGGCGGCGCCACGGGCTGGGCGTCCGCCCCACCCGTCGGCGCTCCCCCACCCGCGCCCGACCGCCAAAAGGCGCGGGCCCGGTCGGCCCTGGTCTTCGCGGGGGTGGCGGCCACCGCGGCCGTCATCGCGGCGCTGGCCTGGCCCGACGGCACGGGTGACGGCACGGACGGCGCCCGGGACACATCGCCGTCCCCGTCGCGCACCGCCGCGAACGCCCTCCCGGCCTCGTGGGTCGGCACCTGGAAGGGCACGGGCCCGGGCAACACGTCCGGGGACGGCCTCGTCAACGCCCGTACGACCGCGGTGTCGGTGGTACTGACCCTTCACTCGGCGGACCGCGGCGAGATCGTGGGCAGACAGGTGAGTCATGTGACGGAGGCCGCCACCCGCCGGGACATCGGGTGCACGGAGACACTGCGCCTGCGGGAGACCCATGGCACGACCATGGTCTTCGAGGCGGCCACGAGCGCTCCCAGCGACCCGTCGGCAGGCGTGCTCTGCCAACGGGGCAACCTGTACACCCTGACGAAGACCGGCACGGATGTCCTCACTCCGGGGGACGAGGGCAGCCAGACGACAGGAGCACCTGCCCGGCTGACCCGCTCCTGACGTCCCGTCGGGCGTCGGGACGCCCAAGAAGCGCTTGTCGCCGGGGAGTCGGCGCACAACCTCCAGAGGAATTCCACGCTGGGTTCACGTCGTAGGAGGAGGATTCCTCACCGTACGGGGGGCACGACCAAGATCCACCTGCCCGGCATTGCGGGGCGTGAGAAAACGGGGTTGAGCACTCCCGTGAGCCAAGAGTCCGTCCTACCGGACGTCCGGGTCTTCGAACATCTCGCTCTGGTCAGCCGACTGCTGGAGTCATCGGTGAACCAGGCGCTCGTCAAGCAACAGGCCATCACTCTGGAGGAGTTCTCGGTTCTCGCCGTCCTGGGTGGAGCCCCCGCCGGGTTCCTGCACATGACCGAGCTGAGCGCGGTACTGGGCACCTCCAGGAGCCGGGTCTCACAGACGGTTGCCCGTCAGCAGTCGAGAGGCCGGGTCATCCGCTCGGAGTGCCCCACAGACGCACGGGCGGCCCACGTCATGCTCACCGAGCGGGGAAGAGCGCTCCTGCGAGACAGCGGCCCGGTCTATGAGGAGGCCGTACGAAGCCGGCTCGGCGCCTTCACGGACGATGCCCGGCGACTGACCGTTCTGGCCGAGGCACTCCAGTCCATCGTCGGCGGCCTGCGTCGGACAACGGTGGGCACCGCCTGCACAAGGCGCCGGACAGCACGGGCCGCGGCCTATGCCTCGGTCATCGACCCCGCACCCTAGACCGCCCGGCACCGGGAGCCGCGGCCAGGGGCAGGGTCCTCACGGGGAGGTTCCAGCCCCCTGCCTCGCAAACACGGTGGCCTGAAGCGGGGTAAAGGGTCACCAGGTGCGGGGAGCGTCGGCGGTGAGGGTTTCGCGGGCCCGGTCGGCGTAACCGTCGCGGGCGACCACGTCGTAGCGGGCGGCGGTGAGGGTGCGTACGGAGGAGAAGTCACGGCGGCCACGGGTGAACAGGCGGGTGCCGAGGCCGAAGAGGGCTCCCCACGCCGTGCTGATGAGCACGCTGTTGAACATGACGGTCAGCCAGGCATGGTCAGGGGTGAACATACCGACCAGCAGTCCGATGAGAAGTCCGAACCAGGCACCGCTGACCGCGCCGGCACTGGCCGCACGGCCCGTGGTCAGACGCCCGGTCACCCGCTCGACCATGCGCAGGTCGGATCCGACGATGTCCAGGTGCTCGACCGGGAACCCCTTGTCGGACAACCGGTCGACCGTCTCCTGGGCCGCTTCGTAGGTGTCGTGGCTGGCCACGGTGTTCCAGGCGACGCTGACCGGGTTGAGGTTGATGTTCATGGCATACCCCTCGGTGTATGGCGATCCCCCGCTGCGGAGGGGCCGGAGCTGGCGCGCTTTCCCGGCCGACACCGACATTAGCAAACGGTTTAGTCGAGTGACAAAGTCGATCGAGTAAAGACTTTTCCATGGCCTCGGAACGAGGTCCCCACCTCGACGAAGGAGCGCGACCGCTCTCGTGACCGCACCGGGCGAAGCGGACGCGCGGAAGTCGCCGCGCCGACGTCGCGACATGTTCCGACTTGGGTCGCTCCGGTCGCTTCAGTCGCTCGCACATCACCGCGCGGTCGCCCCGCCCGGACGGAGAAGACCCGGGTCAGGCCGTCCCGCGTTGCGCGGGAGGACACATACGCTTGCGCGCCCGGAGCAGCGTCCCCTCGCGCGAGTCGGCGATCCTCGGGGCATGCGACACGACATCGAATTCCACACCACCGACGGAACTCTGCTGCGCGGTTGGCACTACGTCCCCGACGGCTCCGGCCCCTTCCCCACGGTGGTCATGGCCACCGGACTCTCCGGTGTCAAAGAGGGCGGCCGTCTGCCCGATCTGGCCGGGCGGTTCGCCGCGGCCGGTCTGGCCGCCGTCGTCTACGACCACCGCAACCTCGGCTCCAGCGAGGGAACCCCACGCCAGGAGATCGACCCGCTCCTGCAGATGCGTGACTACAGCGACGCCGTGACCTTCGCGGAGTCGCTGCCCCGGACCGACCCGGACCGCATCGGGGCCTGGGGATCCAGCCTGTCCGGTGGACATGTGATCGTCCTTGCCGGACAGGACCGCCGGGTGCGCGCGATCGTCGCCCAGGTCCCCATGGTCAGCGGCCGTGAGTGCGGCCAGCGCCTGGTTCCCGCCCCCGCCCTGGCGGCTGCCGCCGCCTTCCACCGGGCCGACCGCAGAGCACGCATGGCCGGCGGAGAACCCGCGATGATCCCCGTGGCGTCCCCGGACCCCGCCGCCCCGGCCGCGCTGCCGACGCCGGACTCATGGGAGTTCGTCCAGAAGGACAACGACTTCCCCACCTATCGCAACGAAGTCACCCTCCGCAGCATGGAACTGCTGACCGGCTACGAGCCGGCCCTGCTCATCGAGCGGGTCAGCCCCACCCCCATGCTGATGATCGTCGCCGAGGACGACCTCGTGTGCCCGCCGGAACTCCAACTGGCCGCCTACTCCCGCGCTCACGAGCCCAAGCGGTACGTCGGCGTCCGCGGAGGCCACTTCGACGTCTACCGCGAGACTCCGGCCTTCGACCTGGCGGCGGACGCGGCCGTCACCTTCTTCACGGAGCACCTCGGCGCGCCGGCCTGACGCCCTCCGCACGCACCTCGCGCGGAGTCGTGCCGTACCGCTCGTGGAACGAGCGACTGAAGTGGCCGGCATGGGTGAACCCGAGGGCGAAGGCGATCTCGGTGACGGACCTGCCGTCGGCCCGCCGCAGCTCGCCATGGGCCCGGCCGAGCCGACGGGTCTTGATGTAGCCCCGCACCGTATGACCGCGCTGGGCGAACACGTCCTGGAGGGTGCGCAGCGGCACTTTCAGTTCGGCCGCCAGAACTCCGGGTCTCAGGTCCGGGTCCCCCAGTCGCTCCTCGACATGAGCGCACGCGCGCCTGAACAGGGCCGCCTGATGGGCCGCTCGCCCCTGCAGCACCCGGGGCCGCAGACATGCCACCAGCAGTTCCGCCAGGGCCTGGGAGGAGGCGAATCGACCCACGTCGTCGAGATCCGCCGCGTGGCGGGCCACATCGGCCGCCACCGCCCGGAACAGGGCGACGGACGGGTCCGCCGACGGAAGTTCGAGCATGGGGCGGGTGTCCAGCGTCGGGCACAGCGTGGAGAGAAACTCCCGCGGGAAGAAAACGCTGCGCTTGTGGTCCCGTTTCTTGATCTCGAACGAGGCCGGTGCCGTGCTGTCCCACACCACCACGCCCCCCGGTCCCAGTTCCAGCGGGTCTCCTCCGTCACTGATGACCATGCGTCCACGCAACTGGATCAGAGCGACGATCCACTCGCCGTCGGTACGCGCAATCTCGTCCGGCCCGCGCCGCCCGCTGACCGGAGCCGCCGAGGATTCCACGAGGCGGGACCCCATCAGTTCATGGGCACGCATCCAGCCGACTTCGCCACCGCCCCCGCCCGGACCGGGATCACGAGGGTCCCTCGGCTCAAGTCGCCACGGCACATGAACGGTGGACAGCACGTCCTGTTCACGTGTGCCGCCCTCGCCCCCGACCGGCCGGATCCTCGTCGCTCCAGTAGCCACGCGCACAGTGAAGCACGACCACCTCGCCATCACAGGCACAGTTGTCGAGCCCGAACAGCCGCAGACGAGGCGTACCTCTGCCGCTACTTCCGGTGCGACGTCGTTCAGCGTGAAGTCTCTCCTGACGGCGTCCATGTCCGGGGCATCGAGCCGATCGTGCGCACGGCGACGCGGCACGGCGCCCACGGCCGGACCGAACCCCGCGGCGCGCTGCTCGGACACCCATCCCCTATTCTCCCCACGGATCGCGGCACCACCCTGCGCCCACCACATCCGGTACAGTCTGCGATCGCGTTTTAGGACTCCTGCTCGATCACGACCACGCAAGGGCGACAGAGCATGCACCCTCAGCCGACCGGCCGGTTCGACCGGTCCGTCGCCGTTGTCGGGCACGACGGATGAGTGACCCGCGGGCCGATATCGCCGTCGCGGAGGCGTGGTTCCGTCGTCGTGGACTCCCCTGGTTCATCGACGCGGTGGACGAGCGGGTGCGCAAACTGCTCCGGCGCCGTTGGCTCTGGCTTCTGCTCGCCGGAGTGGCCGTGCTCTCGGCGACGGCCGGATGGCTCACCGAACTGGCAGTGGGAAACGTGCCCTCAGCGGTGCTGACCGGCCTCGTGGTGGCGATCGCCCTCCTACTGGCCTACGCGGGCAAACCGTTGAGGGTGACGGTGATCGCGGGCTGGGCGGCCCGCCGGGCGGGGGCCGAGCTGGATCTGCTCCTGCCGCTGATCACCCGTGCCCTGCCGCTGCTCATGCTTTTCATGATCACGCTGTTCGTCAACACCGAGGTGTGGCAGGTGGCGTCGAGCCTGCACCGCCCCGGCCTCTACGCGACCGTGCTCGTTTTCGCGGGAGCCGGGCTGGCGTTCCTGCTCACCCGGCTTCCGGAGGAAGTCCGCCAGGTTCAGCACACCGCCGCGACCGAAGGGTTCGTACGGGCCTGCCGCGGAACCCCGTTGGAGGAGCGAGCACGTCTGCTCGCGGATCTCGACGGCGACAGCGGCCGTCCCGGCGAGCCGGACGACATGGATCCCGCCGAGGACACACTCTCCCGCACCCAGAAGGCGAACCTGCTCCTCGTCCTGCTGTTGATGCAGGCGATCCAGGTACTTCTCCTGGTCATCGCCGTGTTCCTGTTCTTCATCGTCTTCGGAATGCTGGCGATCAGCCCGGCGGTCGTGGAGGGTTGGGTCGGCCATCCCCCCACTCCGATCGTCTGGAACTTCGACTTCGTCGTCCTGCGCCTGCCAGTCACCTCGGAGCTGTACCAGGTCTCGGTGTTCCTGTCCGTTTTCGCGGGCCTGTACTTCACCGTGTACGCGGTCAGCGACGCCCAGTACCGTACGCAGTTCTTCGGAGAGCTGTCCCGTGGCCTTGAACAGGCGATCGGGGTGCGCGAGGTCTACCGAACCCTGCTGAGAACAACCCGGGAAGAGCCTTCGCCCGTAGGCGGTCGTCCGGACGACGACTCCTCCTGAACCGACTGACCACCGATCCTCCGGCGCTGCCCCGTTTGGCCCCTCTCCGGCCACTGGGCAGCGCCTTTCCCTTTGTTGGCCGTGGAGTCCTGGCATCCCCCGACGTCCCCTGGCGCCCCCTGACGTACCCCCACCTGGAACACGGACCTGTGACCCAGAGTGATCGACGCCACAGCAGCGCTTCCCCGCCTTTCGTTCTTTCGACTTTGTCAGGTGATAGAGTCCATCGAACAGAAGCACTGAAACCGCCAGTCGACGGCTCTCCCTCTCGGCCCCGCGCGCCCTCTTCCCGCACATGGACCCGCCGAGCCCGGAGCCACACCGAGAAGGGACCCCGTCCATGCGTCTGTTCGTGAACGAACCGGTCGAGAGGACGGACCCGCCCTACGCCCGGCGCTGGTGGGCTCTGGCCGTGCTCTGCCTGAGCCTGCTGATGATCTTGATGGCCAACACGGCCCTCACGGTCGCGGCCCCCGCCATGACCCACGACCTCGGCCTGTCCAGCACCGACCTCCAGTGGGTCATCGACGGCTACACGGTCCCGTACTCCGCGCTGATGCTGCTGTTCGCCGCCATCGGCGACAAGTACAGCCGGCGCGGCGCGCTCGTCCTCGGACTCGTCCTCTTCGCCATCGGAGCGATATCGGGCTCACTCGTCGACAGCGCGGCAGGCGTCATCACGGCCCGTGCCGTGATGGGGGTGGGCGCGGCGCTCATCATGCCCGCCACACTCTCGCTGCTCGTCGCGACCTTCCCCCGTGCCGAGCGGACCAAGGCGATCACCCTGTGGTCGGCCACCGCCGGCTTCGCGATCGCGGCAGGACCCCTGGTCGCGGGCATCCTCCTGAAGGACCAGAGCTGGCAGTCGACGTTCCTGATCAACATTCCCGTGATCGTCCTCGCCATCGTCGGCGCCTTCATGCTGATACCGCCGTCGAAGGCCGCGCAGATGGACCGGATCGACTACGTGGGCGGCTTCCTGTCCGTGGTCTGGATCTCCGCACTGATCTTCACCTTGATCGAGGCACCGCACGGCTGGGGCACGGGAGCGGTCATCGGCGCGGTCGTCACGGGGGTGGGGCTCGCGGCGTTCATCGTCTGGGAGCTGCGGCACCCCTACCCCCTCCTCAACCTGCGCCGCTTCGCGGACCGCGGGTTCACGGGCGCCAACATCGCCGTCGTGCTGTTCTATCTCGTGGTCTTCGGCGCCTTCTTCTACCTCACACAGCACCTGCAGTTCGTCCTGCGGTTCGACGCGTTCGAGACCGGCCTGGCCATGCTGCCGCTGGCCGGAGCGGTCTTCGTCGGTTCGGCACTGACCGGCTATCTCACCCCCCGCCTCGGCATGCGGTCCATGATCCTGGCGGGCATGGTGGGTGGAACCGTGGCGCTCGCGCTGCTCATCCAGGTCGACAAGGCTTCCTCGTACGGTGATTTCGTGGCACCGCTCTTCATCCTCGGGCTCTCGATCGGTCTGGCGCTCTCACCGTGCACGGACGCCATCGTCGGCGCGTTCCCCGAGGAGGAACTGGGCGTGGGCAGCGCGGTCAACGACACCTCCACGGAACTGGGCGGCGCGATCGGCATCGCCATCCTCGGCTCGCTGCTGTCCACTTCGTACGCGTCCAACCTGTCCGACGCCGCCGCCGGCACCGAGCTTCCGGCCGATGTACTGAGCCAGGCGCAGGAATCGGTCGGCGCGGGGTACGCAACGGCCGAAGCCGTCGGCGAGCAGGCGCGCAAGCTCGCGGAGGAGGCGGCGAACGCGGGTAACGCCGAACAGGCCGCGCAGTTGAACGCACAGGCCGAGGAACTCGCCCACGCGGCCCACCGCATGGCGGACGCGGTCAGCTCGTCCTTCGCGGACTCGGTGTCCCACACCAGTCTGGTGGGTGCGGTGATCCTGGGTGTGGGCACCCTGGCGGTGGCCTTCCTGCTCCCGCGCAAGGGCCGTGCGACACCACCCGATGCGGAGACCTCAGCCGAGGCCGGCACCTCCGCCGCCGCCGACGAAAGCCGTCCCGAACTCACCCACCCCGAACAGCGG
>NZ_VJZC01000680.1 GCF_009377185.1 Streptomyces spongiae | reverse complement strand
GGGCCGCCCTGTGCAGGAGGGCGGCCCGCACCTGTGGGGGGTGGCGGCTGAACGGACCCTGCCGACGGGCATAGCTAACGAGCCCTGCCGACGGGCCTGGCTAGCGAGCCTTGCCGAGCGCCTTGTCCAGGGCCTGGGCGAAGCCGTTGGCCCACAACCGGTCCACGCGGGCCCGCTCGTTGGCGTCCGGGTTGGCGTTCCTGCACGACGTGCCGGGACCGCCGCCCGACATCAGCTCACTGCACGGGCCGGTGTAGTGGTCGGGCAGACCGAGCACGTGCCCCGTCTCGTGGGCGGTCACGCGCGTGGAGTCGTACTGCTGGTTCTGCGCGTAGTCGAGGAAGATGTAGCCGCCGCCGTGACCGTCCGTGGAGGCGTACGAGCCGCGCGGGTCGTTGCCCTCGCGGTAGCTGAAGTCGGCGCCCGACGCCGAGCCCGACTGGAGCTTCACGTTCGACACCGAGCTGTTCCAGATCTGGGTGCTGCGGGCTATCTGGCTCGCGAATCTGGGCGCGCGGGAGGCGTCGTAGACGACGGTGACGGCCGCGGCGTCGGGGGCGGCGGCGCGCTTCTCGGCGACCGACCGGATCACGGCCTCGAAGAACGCGTCGTTGGCCTTGGCCTCTTCGGCCGAACCGGCGTACTTCGCGAGCGGCTCGGGCGCGGGAGCGGCGGACGCGGGGACCGCCGTACCGAGGCCGGCACCCGCGAGGGCGAGGCCGATCGCCGCCAGGCGGGCGGACTTGGGCATGCGCGCACGCATACGCATCGATGACTCCTCGTGTGGGGGTTGTGAAGTCGTCATCGAGTCTCGGCGCCTGTGCGGTGGCTGTGATGATGGCAAGTGGTGATAGCCCGCGACTATCGGCAGTCCAACTCGCCTGTGTTGCAGGCGGTTTGTGCGTCTGGTGAAAGCATTGCCTCCGCTTTAGTCTCCACTGGCATGGAGCCGGGAAGAGCGGAGAGCCCCCGCCATGGAGCTTGAGGTCAGGCATCTACGCGCGTTGTGCGCCATCGCCGACACCGGCAGCCTGCACCGGGCCGCGCGCCAACTCGGCGTGGCCCAGCCCTCGTTGAGCACCCAGTTGCGCCGCATCGAGCAGGAGCTGGGCGGCGCCCTGTTCCTGCGCGAGCGCACCGGCTGCCGCCCCACCGCGCTGGGCCGGGTGGTCCTCGGCCGGGCCCGCCCCCTCGTCGCCGAGATGCGCGCCCTGGTGGCCGAGGCCCGGTCCGCCGCCGTGACGGGCCCTCAGGTCCGCGTCGGCTCCACCGCGAGCCCCGCCCTCGCGGGCTGGCTGCGCCGTCTGAGGAACGGTGGGCGCGAGGCCCTCCTCCAGATGGACGTCTCCGCGAACTCCCTGCTCCGCATGGTCGCCGACGGCCAGCTCGACGTCGCCTTCGTGCACGAGGTGGAGGGCTGCCCGCTGCGCATCCCGCCCGAGCTCGGCCTGCGCGTCCTCGTCGAGCGCGAGCCGCAGTTCGTGTCGCTGGCCGAGGACCACCCGGCCGCCACCCGGTCCGTCGTACGCCTCGCCGAGCTGGCCGAGGACCGCTGGATGGTCGACCCGACGGTGGACGGCGAGTGGGACGCGGTGCACCGCATGCTGCGCGCCGCGGGCCTCAGCCCCCGCATCCTGCACGGCGACTACCACACCACCGCGTCCCTCGTCGCGACCGGCGAGGTCGTCACCGTCTGCCAGCCGACCTGCCAGTCCCGCCCCGGGATGGCCGTACGCCGCCTGCACGGCGACCCCCTCGGCGTACGCCTCATCCTCGCGGCGCGCACCGAGGAGGTGCTGGAGTCCGTGTACCCGCAGCTGGTCGAGGCGTACTGGGACACGGTCCGCCAGTCGCCGTCGTACCGGGAGTGGCTCATGGCGAAGGGGGCGCCCCCGGGCCTGGGAGCGCCCCCTTCGCCGTACGAGCAGCCGTACGAGCACACGTACCGCGAACGGAAGCCCGCGTAATACGCCCTGGACGTGCTGGACGCGCTACTTGGCCGTCAGGCGCCGATGTCGCAGCCGTCCGCGCGCCACACCGAGACCACGGCCGGGCGGACGATCTTGCCCTCCCCGTCCGGCCAGGCGCTCTTCGGGTTCTCCACGGAGGCGCCGTCGAGCTCGCCCGGGTGCTGTACGGCGACCAGGACGCGGCGTTCCTGGATGATCGGGCCGCAGGTCTCGGCGCCGTTCGGGACGGTCAGGAACTGCTTGAGCTCACCGCGCCGCTCGCCCCTGGTCGCCACGCCGAACAGGCCGTCGTGCGAGCCGAGTTGGGCGCCGTCGGTGGAGATCCACAGGTTGCCGTGCGGGTCGAAGGCGACGTTGTCCGGGCAGGAGATCGGGCTGACCTTGTCCTTCGGGAAGCCCGCGAAGTAGGTGGCCGGGTCGTTCGGGTCACCGGCGACGAGGAAGAGCAGCCAGGCGAACTTCGTGCTCTCGGGCCGGTTGAAGCGCTCGGTGAGCTCCAGCACGTGCCCGTGCTTGTTGGCGTTGCGCGGGTTGGCCTCGTCCGGCTTGGCGTTCGTACCGACACCGCGGTTGGTGTTGTTGGTCAGGGCGACGTAGACCTTGCCGCTGACGGGGTTGGGCTCGATGTCCTCGGGCCGGTCCATCTTGGTGGCGCCGACCTTGTCCCCGGCGAGGCGGGTGAAGACGAACACCTCCTCGGCGGTCATTCCGTCGACGTGCGAGGTGGCGCCCTTCGCGGTGGCGGTGGCCAGCGGGATCCACTCGCCGCTGCCGTCGAACTCACCGTCGGCGGGCAGCTTGCCGGTGCCGTCGATCTCGATGGCGGGGGAGTCACCAGTGAGCTTGGCGACGTACAGCGTGCCCTCGTCGAGGAGGGTGAGGTTGTGCTCGCGCACGGCCCGGGAGGTCCCGTGCTTCATCCGCTTGCTGCTGACGAACTTGTAGAAGTAGTCGAAGCGCTCGTCGTCACCCGAGTACACGACCGGGCGGCCGTCGGCCGTGAGCCGGATGGTCGCGGCCTCGTGCTTGTAGCGGCCGATCGCGGTGTGCTTGCGGGGCGTGGAGGAGGGGTCGTACGGGTCGAACTCCACGACGTACCCGAACCGGTGAACCTCGTTCGGCTCCTGTGCGAGGTCGAACCGCTTGTCGAACCTCTCCCACTTGCGCTCGCTGGCGGTCGTGCCGATGCCGTAGCGCTTGTCGGTCGCGCGGCTGCCGTTGGCGAAGTACTGGTTGAAGTTCTCCTCGCCGTGCAGGGTCGTGCCCCAGGGGGTCGTACCGCCCGAGCAGTTGTTGAGTGTGCCCAGCACCTTCGTGCCGGTCGGGTCGGCGGAGGTCTTCACGAGGTCCGATCCGGCGACGGGACCGGTGAGGCGGAACTCGGTGGTGGCGGTGACGCGGCGGTTGAGCGGGTGCCGGGGCACGGCGGTGAGCTTGCCAGTGCGCTGGTCGCCCTCGACGACGACCGCGGACAGACCGTGGGCGGCCCAGGCGACCTCGACCTGCTCACGGGTGGGGTTCGCGGCGTCGTACCCGCGGAACATCAGCACTTCGTCGGTGTACTCGTGGTTGGCGACGAGGAGCTGCCGGCCGCGCTCACCGGGCAGCGGGAGGAGAGCGAGGAAGTCGTTGTTGTAACCGAACTGCCCGGCCTGGGCCTTGGCCGTCTGGTTCTCGGGGTCGAAGGCGGGGGCGCCGCGCAGGATGGGCTCGCCCCAGCGGATGACGACGTTCTGCTTGTACCCGTCTGGGATCACCACGGCGTCGGCGGTGTTGGGGGCGACGGGGGTGAACCGAAGACCGCGGGCGGCGTTGCGGCCCTTACCGGCCGAGGCGGCGGTGGCGGCGCCGGTCCCGGCCCCGGTCCCGGTCCCGCTATCAGCCGCGGCGGCGGGCGTGAGGGCGGCGCCGCCCGCGGCACCGGCCACGGTGACGACGGCGGCGGCGCGCATGACCGACCGCCGGCTCAGGGCGCCGGCGATGACGTCCCCGACGTACTCGTTGGTGGTGGTGTTCGGCACCTCGTGGAAGCAGGCGTCACCACACCGGAAACGGCAGGTCATGGCGGACCGCCCGCCGGGGTGCGACGCGCTCGCCCCGTTCACTCCGACCATTGGCAGCAGTTTGCGCACTTTGCTCTCCCCATACGTGCCCTTGATGTGAATGTGACGTTAGGGGCGAACGCGTTCGAGAACGCGGACGGCGGGTGAACAAGGGGTGAACCTGGGGAAGTTGAGGCGGTATTGACACCAGGATGCGGCAAGGGCTAACACCTGCCCCCTGCCCCACCCCAAGATCACCGAGATCGGCCGCTAACCTTACGTGTCCGTCCTGGCCAGGGATCGACGGGCTACAACTCACGCGAAGGGTTGCGCGACAATGGGCATTCTTTCTCTCCTGCGGAACGCGTTCGGCCGCTCACGCAAGGGGCGCGACGCCGACGCGGCATCCCCTTCGCGGGAGCCCTCGCCCGAGACCACGCAGACGGCTCCGCAGGAGCCGGAGCCGCCGGCTGCCGCCGAGCGGACGGCTGCCGCCGAGCCCGAGCCGGCTCCCAAGACCAAGGAGTCCCCGTCCGAGGTGGACGACCTGGTCTCGGCGGCCTTCGACAACGTAACGGTCCCGAAGCCGACGCCCACGCCCCCGGCGGTGGAGAAGGCCCCCGAGCCCACGGAGCCCGTGGCCGAGCCGAAGCCGGCCGTGGAACCGGAGCCGGAGCCGACGGTGGCCGAGGCCCCCGAGCCCGTCGTGGAGCCGGAGCCCGTTGTCGAGCCCGAGCCGGTGGCCGAGAAGGTCGCCGAGCCGGAGCCCGAAGCTGCGGCCGCCCCGGAGCCGGCGGCCGCCGAGGCACCCGAGCCGGTCGTGGAGCCGGAGCCCACCGCCGCGGAGGCGGCCGAGAAGACGGACGAACCGGCAGCCGCCGACGGCGACGAGACCCCACAGGGGCCACCCGCAGCCGACGACGAAAGCCGCACGGGTGGTGCG
>NZ_VJZC01000679.1 GCF_009377185.1 Streptomyces spongiae | reverse complement strand
AGGGAGAGGTGGTCTGCGGGGAAGAAGACGCGGAGGTACTCGGCGTGGCCGACGGTTCGGGGGCCTCCGCCGTGGGGGACTCCGAGCACCCCGCCAGCGACACAGGCACCGCCGACGCCGTGAGCGCCGTCATGAAACGGCGCCTGGTCCAGTCGTGTCGGTCCCGCGCCGGTTCACTCGTCACTACTCGCACCTCGGTCTGTCGGTCGTCGTCCGGTGAGTGATCCACCTTGACCCGCGCGGGTGCCGAAGCGCAAAACCGAGCAGTGGGTGTGCGCCACGCGCGGGCCCAACCAGCCCTCGCCCCCGGCTACCAGGCGCCGTCCTCCACCGGCTTGCCCGGAGCATCCCCCAGCGGTTTCACCTGGTGGGGCGAGGGCTGCTGCCAGGGCTCGTGGTCGTCGCCGAGCCAGTCGCCGACCGGCTGCACCGAGCCCAGCGCGTCGGTGGGCGGGAGGTCGTGGGCGTCCTGGTCGTAGTAGTCGAACCACGGCAGCCCGGCCCGGGTGTACGCCGCGCGGTCCACGGGCGACGGCGGCGGCGCCTCGCCGGTGATCCGGCGCCACTCCGGCGGGGTGACGAGATGCACGAAGACCCGCCCGGCGGGCTCCTCTGCCCAACTGCCGCGCGGCCAGGTGTCCCGGTAGACCTCCTGGCGCATCGAACCGCCGACACCGAGCCCCATCGCGGCGGGAGCGCGGGGCGGGCCGGCGGGGCCACCGCCCTGCGCGGCTTGCGGTGCGGCACCCGGCGCGGGTGGGGCGTTCAGGGGGAACGCGGCGCCGTAACCCCCGGTCTTCCCCGCCGACCGCACCCGCAGCCGGTCCTCGGCCGCCCGCCGCATCTGCTCCTCCTCCCGCCACTGGGCCAGCCGCTCGCCGTTCAGCGGGAACGACTGCAGCTGTACGCCGCCCCACACCTCCTCACCGGTGACCTGACCCTCGACCGTGGCGCCCAGGCCCAGCGGGACGGCCACGAACTGGCGGACCGTGCCCTTCCCGGAGTTGATGCCGTCCAGCCACGGCTGCCGCGGCAGCACCACGTAGTTCTGCGGGTCACGGCTCAGGCGGCTGCTCCACGGCTTGCCGGAGACCGCGCACACCTTGCCGACGCCGACCTGGAGCGCGGCCGGCTCCGTCGTACCCCCGAAGTGCAGCCACATCGCCTCGCGCAGGTACACCGGCAGCATCACGCCGCCGCGTGCCCGCATCCCCTCCGGTGCCGTGTCCGGGAAGTCCTCGACACGGCGGACCGGGAAGTCGCCGAGCCCCGGCGGCAGCTGGTGCGTCCCCGTCTCGGGCAGACGCAGGGTCCGTTTGAACCGCACCTGGACGCCTCCCGGCAGGTGCAGTGTGGTGCCGTCGATCCGTACGGTGCCGTCGGCCATTCCGTACGCCCCCTCGCTGTCGTGCCTTGTCGCGTGCCTTGTCGCGTCGCCGCTGTGCCCGACGCCTGACCTTCACCGAGAACGTCGGAGGAGGGCTGCCCGGTTCCGCAGGGACTTGCGGGCGCGGCGCACGCGGTCGCGTACGCGGGTGAGGTGGGGACTGCGCTCGCGCTCCTCGCGGGTGCAGCGGTCGAGTTCCTCCAGCAGCCGGCGGGAGCGGTGCTCGGTGTCGAGCTCGTCCAGGATGCGGTTGACCTCGGTGAGGACGGCGCCGCGCAGTTGCCACTGGCGGGCGTCCCGCTGCACGTCCTCCAGCAGCAGCTGGGCCAGCTTGTCGCGGGTCGCGGTGGCCGTGGCCAACTCGGCGGTGAGCCGGGCCTCGGCGGACTCGGCGTTGCTGCTGACGTCGGTGGTGACCAGCACCGCGAAGCTGACGACCGCGTCCGCGATCTCGGCGAGGAGCTGTTCGAGGACCGCTCCCGTCTGGGGCTCGAACAGCCGCTCCGGCTCCCGTTCCCGGGCGAGGTCGGTGAGGGTGCGGGCGATGACCCGCAGGACCACCGTGCAGATCTCCAGCGTGTCGAGGCCGGTGCGGAGTACGACCCGGTGCAGCAGCCCCTCCCGTACCCGCGGGTTGAGCTTCAGGCTGTCCTCGGCCTGTTGGAGGGCCGCGTCCACCTCGACGATGTCGTGGTCGAGTTCGCGGGCTTCGTGGAGCTGGGCGGCGGCCTCCTCGACGGCGGTGCGGCCGGCGGCCTCCTCGCCGACGCGCAGCATCAACTGCCGCATCCGGCGCGCCATGTCCTCGATGGAATCGCCGGCCGCCTCCACCCACACAGGGGGAGCGAGCAGGAAGTTGAAGGCGAGCCCCACGACGGCGCCGATCAGCGTCTCCAGCACCCGTGCCCACGCGGTGTCCCCGACCCGGGTGACGCCGAGCACGAGCATGGCGCTGATCGCCACCTCGGGGACGAACTCGCTGACCCGCACGAGATGTCCGACCGCGAGCGAGGCGAGGATGATCAGTGCCAGGCTCCACCAGGTGAGCCCCACCAGGACGCTGAACCCGATGGCGATGACCACTCCGGCGACCACCGAGTTCACCCGGCGGATGCCCTTCGTGATGGTGGCGTAGAGGGTGACCTGCACGACGAGGAGCGCGGTCAGGGGGGCGGTGAGGGGCGCCACCTCGGGGCTGAACTGCAGCGCCACCACGTACGCCAGCGTCGCGGCCGCCGCCGACCGCACCGACTGCACGACCACGGGATCCTGGCGCCACTTCGCCACCTGCGTGCCGACCAGGGCCCACGCGCCACGTACGTCTCGCATCCTTGGGCTTTTCCCCTTCCACCACCGCCCGGAACGTTTCTTCACGGACGTCGACCGTCCGCACGGGAGCGTAGGCCGTACCCACCGGTCGCGAGGAGGCGCGTCAAGGGATGAGACAGCGGCGAGGGCGGGACAACGGGGCGCACCCTGGGGGCAACCCCCGATGAACCCGTGCATCTGCCACCACCCCCGGACGGCGGTGCACCGGATGGTGTCGCACCGACCGGACCGAAAGGCTGGGATCATGAGATGGCATCGATCCGCAATCGCATGTGCCCTGCTCGTCTGCCTCGGCACCACGGCGGCCGGGACGTTACCCGCGGCCGCGACGCCCGGGGAACGGGTCGTCACCGTACGGGCGGCGACCGAGGAGCAGGTCGTCACCGCCCTCGAACGCGCCGCGCATCCGCTGCGTTCCGTCGAACCGCGGGGCGACACCGGCGATCTACGCCCCCTCGACCGCATGATCGGGGACGCCCGCGTCGTGGGCCTCGGCGAGGCCACGCACAGTTCGCACGACTTCTTCGCCATGAAGCACCGCGTCTTCCGGCACCTCGTGGAGACCAAGGGCTTCCGCACCTTCGGCCTGGAGGTGAGCTGGAGCACCGGCCAGCGCCTCAACGACTACGTCCTGAACGGCAAGGGCGACCCGCGACGCATCATGCGGGACGAGTTCCAGGCCGCCTACCTCTGGTGGAACAACACCGACTACCTGGCGCTCGTCGAGTGGATGCGCGCCCACAACCGGCAGCACCCGCACGATCCCGTCCGGTTCATGGGCAACGACCTCGGCTGGGCCGGACCGGAGGTCTACGACAAGGTCACCGACTACGTGGCCCGCGCCCACCCGGAGCTCCAGGCACGCTTCACCGAGTTGTACCGCGGTCTGCGGCCCACCGTGGCGACCGGCACGTACATGGACCAGTACATGAACAGGCCGCTCGCCGAGCGCGTGGAGATGGCCGCCCGGACCGGTGAGGCCCTGAAGCTGCTGCGGAAGCAGTCTCCGGGGGACGACAGGGCGTACGACAGGACGGCGTACGACTGGGCGGTCCAGAACGCGACGGTCATCGACCAGGTCGCGCGCTTCTACTCCTTCGACGCCGGCGCGGACCAGACGCAGGCTGCCGCCGCCATGCGCTACCGCGACCAGGTCATGGCGGACAACACGGCCTGGTGGCAGGAGCACACGGGCACCAAGGTCCTCGTGTCGGCGCACAACGCCCACCTCGGTTACGAGACGCCCGATCCCGTCGCCTACCCGAGGATGCAGGGCGCGTTCCTGCGTGACCGGCTCGGCGGCGCGTACGTGAGCGTCGGGTTCAGCTTCGACCGGGGCTCCTTCAACTCGACCGGACCCGACGGGAAGATCCAGCGCTTCACCGTCGGCCCGGCCCGTGCGGGCACCAACGAGGCCACGCTCGACCGCGTCCGTCACCGCGACTACCTCGTCGACCTGCGGACCGTGCCCGAGCCTGCCCGGGCCTGGCTGGAGCGGGCCCGTCCGACGCGCAGCATCGGCACGGTGGACCCCTACCGGGAGTACGACATCGCGCTCGGCCGCACCCACGACATCCTGATCCACCTGCACCAGGTGGAGGCGGCGCGGTTGCGGGACCGGTAGGACGGCCGGGGGCGGCTCACTCGTACAGCTTCCGCAGGAACGAGGACAGATTGCCCACTGTGCGGGCGATCTGTTCCTCCTGTGTGAGGGTCTCCTCGAAACGGCTCCCGGACTCGGGGACCTTCTTGCCGCGTACGTAGAGGGAGCAGGCGAGGTCGGCGCACATGTACACCCCGACCGAGTTGCCCTCGCGTCCGGCCGCGCCCGCCTTGCGTGCCGTCATCAGGGAGACGCCGCTGCCCGGGTGCGTGGTCAGGCACAACGAACACAGGCTCCGGTGCAGGAGGCCGCGCCGTACGGACGGGAAGCGCAGCGTGACGCCGACCGGGCGGTTGTCGTGCTCGGCGACGAGATAGCTCCGGTCGGGCGCGCCAGGGTCGCGCCAGCCGAGGAAGTCCAGGTCGTCCCAGGGGCGTTGGTCGAGGTCGCGGGGTATCGCGAGGCGTTTCGCCTCTCCCTTGGTGCAGTTGACGAAGGAGTTGCGGATGTCCTGCTCGGTGAGGGGGCGCATGGGGTCTCCTGGGGAAAGGGGAGCGAAGCCAAACCTAGGGGTACTAGGCTGAGTGGAAGGTTATGTAGGCAGATCGAGGAACGCCAATGGGTTTCGCGCGCAGGCGTCCGCGCGGTGCGGGTT
>NZ_VJZC01000678.1 GCF_009377185.1 Streptomyces spongiae | reverse complement strand
GGTAGGGGCGGCGGGGGCGAGGAAAAGAGGGGCGACGGGCCGTCAGCGGGACAGCGGGTTCACCACCCACTCACCCCGCCGCATCACACCCACCAGCGCGAACTCCGCATCCAGCACCACCAGATCCGCATCCTTCCCGGGCTCAAGGGAGCCCACCCGGTCGTACACCCCCAACAACCGCGCCGGATTGACGGAGATGGCCGCCACCACGTCCTCCACCGGCAGCCGATCCACCACGACCGCCCGCTGGAACGCCCGGTCCAACGTCAGCGTCGACCCCGCGATCGAGCCACCCTCCACCAGCCGAGCCACCCCCGCGCTCACCTCGACCTCCAGCGGCCCGAGCCGGTACCGCCCGTCACCGAAACCCGCCGCGTCCATCGCGTCCGTGATGAACGCCACCCGAGAGCACCCCGCATGGCGGAACGCCAGCTCCAGTGAGGCCGGGTGCAGATGGACCCCGTCGTTGATCAGCTCGACCGTCACCCGCTCGTCCTCCAGCAGCGCCGCCACCGGCCCGGGCTCACGATGCCCGAGCTGCGGCATCGCGTTGAACAGATGGGTGGCCACGGTCGCGCCCGCGTCAATGGCCTCCACCGTCTGCTCGTACGTCGCGTCCGTGTGCCCGATCGCCGCGATCACCCCGTTCTCCACCAGGAGCCGTACGGAGTCGATGCCGCCGGGCAGCTCGGTGGCGAGCGTGACCATCCTGGCCTGCCCCCGCGCCGCGTCGATCACCTTGCGGACCTCGGCCGGCTCCGGGTCACGCAGCAGCGCCTCGGAGTGCGCGCCCTTGCGGCACGGCGAGATGAAGGGGCCCTCGAAGTGGACGCCCGCGATCTCGCCCTGTTCGGCCAGCTCGGACAGCAGGCCCGCCCGCTGGGCGAGGAAGTCCATGTCCACGGTGACCGTCGAGGCGACGAGCGTGGTGGTGCCGTGCAGGCGGTGGGTGTGGATGCCCTGGAGGATCTCGTCGGCCGTCCCGGAGGTGAAGGACGCGCCGCCGCCACCGTGGTTGTGCACGTCGACGAATCCGGGGACCAGCCAGTGGCCGGTGAGGTCGATCACGTCGGCGCCCTCGGCCACGCCGTGCGCCGCGTCCGCGATCCGCGTGCCCTCGACGACCACGCGCCCGCCGTCCACGATCCCGGTCGGCAGGACCACGCGGGCGCCGGAGAGAACCGTGGGCGCGCCGCGGGAGGCGCGGTTCGAATGCTGCGAGGCGCGGTTCGGCACCGGACTCTGCCGGTCCGGGTCCAGTTCCAGGTCCCGCTCACTGGCCGTGGCCATCAGGGGGTTACCTCCAAAGACGTAGAGGACGATGTAGAGGCCGCTGGAGTGGTGCTCAGCAGATCCCAGGCCATGAGCCCCGCGCCCAGGCATCCGGCGGTGTCCCCGAGGGCCGCGGGGACGATGGACGGCAGCTTCTGAAAGGTGACGCGGCGCCGCACGGCGTCCCGTAGCGGTGTGAACAAGGTTTCCCCGGCCTCGGCCAGCCCGCCACCGATGATCAGGGTGCGCGGGTCCAGCAGAGTGAGCGCGGTGACCAGCCCGTCGGCGAGCGCGTCCACCGCCCCCTGCCAGACCTCCTGCGCCCGCGGGTCACCCGACTCCACGGCCTTCGCGCAGTCCGCCGCGTCCGCCTCGGGGTCCCCGGACGCCGCGGCCCAGGCCTCGCTGACGGCGGCCGCCGACGCGTACCGCTCCAGACAGCCGCGCTGCCGGCACGGACACGGAGTACCCCCGGGCCGTACGACGATGTGGCCGATCTCGCCCGCGAAGCCGTGCGCGCCCGCCTCGACCGTGCCGCCGATGCCGATCGCGCCCGCGATCCCGGTGCCCAGCGGCACGAACAGGAAACGGTCGGCCCCCTGGCCCGCGCCGATCCGTCCTTCGGCGAGTCCACCCGTGCGTACGTCGTGGCCGAGGGCGACCGGAACGCCGTCCAGCCGTTCGCTGAGCAGCGCGCGCAGCGGGACGTCGCGCCAGCCGAGGTTGGCCGCGTAGACGGCGGTGCCGTGCTCGGTGTCGACGATGCCGGGGACGGCGACGCCGGCGGCCGCGGCGGGCTCGCCGAAACGGCGCTCACCGTAGGCGCGAAGCTCGGCGGCGAAGTCGAGGACCGACTCGACCACGGCGTCCGGGCCGCGCTCGCGCCCGGTCGCCCTGCGGGCCTGGTGCAGCAGGGGAGGCGTGGGGGGCGGCCCGTCGGCGGAGGCGGTGCCGTGGGCCCCCACCAGGGCGGCCTTCATTCCGGTGCCGCCCACGTCGAGGGCGATGACATGTCTCACGAGGAACAGTGTGACCCTTGTACCCTGAAGAGGTCTAGTCCACTTACGTGGTGTAGACCTTGTGGCGAAGTTCGGGACGTACAGGCTTGGACACCGGCCTGCGACCCAGGCTGGGCGCACGGGGCCTGGATCAAGAGGTTGGGAGTACGGACGGTGCAACTGCCTGCGCGTGGGCGGCGTATGACGGGTTGGCTCGCGGTGGTGACCGCACTGGGCATGACGGCGGCGGTCGCCGGCTGCACGGGCCCGGCCACAGCGCAGGAGGTCACGCTCAGACTGGTGGCCGCCGAGTACGGCGACTCCCCGGCGAACAGCTCGAAGAAGTACTGGGACGACCTCGTCGAGAAGTACGAGGCCGATCACCCGAAGGTGCGGGTGAAGGTCAGCGTTTACTCGTGGAACCAGGTCGACCGCAAGGTCAAGGACATGGTCGCGGCGGGCAAGGCCCCGGACATGGCGCAGATCGGCGCGTACGCCGACTACGCCGCTCGCGACCAGCTCTACGAGGCCGGACAGCTGCTCTCGATCCCCGTGCAGGCCGATTTCCTGCCCCAGCTCAGCGACGCGGGCAAGGTGAGCCGGATCGCGTACGGGCTGCCGTTCGCCGCGTCCACGCGGGTGCTCTTCTACAACAAGAAGCTGTTCGCCGACGCGGGGATCACCAGTGCCCCGAAGACCTGGAGCGACCTCGCGGCCGACGCGGCCAAGCTCAAGGCCGACGGCGTGAAGACCCCGTACGCGCTGCCACTGGGCCCGGAGGAGGCCCAGGCCGAGACCATGCAGTGGCTGCTGAGCGGCGGCGCCGGCTACACCGACGAGGTCGGCTCCTACCAGCTCGACTCCGAGAAGAACGTCAAGACCTTGACCTGGCTCAAGGACAACCTGGTCGGCAAGGGCCTGACCGGCCCGACGGCACCCGCGAAGCTCAACCGCGCCGCCGCGTTCGCCGCGTTCACGCGCGGCGAGGTCGGCATGCTCAACGGCCACCCGACCCTCATGAAGGCCGCCGCCAAGCGGAACGTGGAGTACGGCATGGTGCCCATGCCCGGCCGCGGCGGCGAGGCCCGCGCCAACCTGGGCGTCGCCGACTGGATGATGGCCTTCAAGCGGAACGGCCACCGCGAAGAGATCGGCGACTTCCTCGACTACGTCTACAGCCCGAAGAACGTGCTGGCCTTCTCCCGCGAGTACGACCTGCTGCCCGTCACGACGGCCGCGTCGCAGACCATGTCCACCACCAAGTCGGACTCCGCCCTCACCCCCTTCCTCGACGAACTCCCGCAGACCGAGCTGCCCCCCGTCGGCAAGACGTCCTGGGCCGAGGTCAGCGCCGCCGTCAAGGAGCGGATAGGCAGGGCCGTCTCGCCGAACGGGAACCCCGAAGCGGTGCTGCAGGGGTTGCAGCAGCTGGCGGAGGCGGCGGAGAACGCTGAGCAGTGATCCGGTAGCGATGGGCGTTGTCAGTGGTGGGGGCTACGGTTCGGGGCATGGACGAGCTGAGCCCGCGTGAACTGGCCATCCTCGCCCTGGAGCGCCGCGGCTTCGTGGGCCCCGGGGCGAAGGAGCGCGCCATACGGGAGCAGCTGGGGCTGGCGCCGGTGCGCTACTACCAGCTGCTCAACGCGCTGCTCGACGACCGGCGTGCCCTGGAGCACGACCCGGTGACGGTGAACCGGCTGCGGAGGGTTCGGGAGGCGCGGCGGTCGGAGAGGTGAGCGTGCGTCGAGCTCTGCCTGGATAGGGTCACATCATGGGCACCCACACGGACTCCCCGGAACCGACGGACCCCAAGGGCACGTGGCCGAGGCCCGCGACGCCCGTGACCCCCGCCGGGCGCGACGGACTCGACGCGATCCTCGCCCACCCCGGGCGAACGGTGGTCGCGCTGGACTTCGACGGGACGCTCGCGCCGATCGTGCCCGATCCGGAACAGGCCCGCGCCCACCCCGAGGCGGTGCCCGCGCTCGCGGCGCTCGCCCCGAAGATCGCCTCCGTGGCCGTGATCACGGGCCGTCCGGCCGGTGTGGCGGTACAGCACGGGGGCTTCTCCGGCGTGGACGGCCTGGAGCACCTGGTCGTCCTCGGGCACTACGGGGCGGAGCGGTGGGACGCGGTCACCGGCACCGTCACGGCGCCGCCGCCCCACCCGGGCGTCGCCGCGGTCCGTGCCGAGCTTCCCGGTGTCCTCGACCAGGCGTCGGCCGGGGAGGGGACGTGGATCGAGGAGAAGGGCCGTGCCGTCGCGGTCCACACCCGTCGGGCCGCCGACCCCCAGGCGGCCTTCGAGGCCCTCCGCGGACCTCTCACCGCCCTGGCCGCCCGTCACGGTCTCGTGGTCGAGCCCGGCCGGATGGTCCTCGAACTCCGGCCGCCGGGGGTGGACAAGGGGGTGGCGTTGCGGGAGTACGTCCGCGAGATCGGCGCCGAGGCGGTGCTGTACGCCGGCGACGACCTCGGTGACCTTCCCGCGTTCACGGCCGTCGAGGAACTGCGTGCCGAGGGCATGCCCGGATTCCTGGTGTGCAGCGGCAGCAACGAGGTCACTGCGTTGGCTGAGCGGGCGGATGTGGTGGTGGACGGTCCGGCGGGGGTCGTACGGCTGCTGGGGGGTCTGGCGACGGCGATCGGCTCGCCTACGACCTGAGCCCCGGGGCCGGGATTTGTTTCGCCCCCGCCGCCCCTACCC
>NZ_VJZC01000677.1 GCF_009377185.1 Streptomyces spongiae | reverse complement strand
TGTGGTTGCTCGCGCAGTTCCCCGCGCCCCCTTCAAGGCGCGGACGGTCTCGGAGGCCTGGCGTGTGTGCGCGGGTGCGGGTTGTGTGTGGTTGCTCGCGCAGTTCCCCGCGCCCCCTTCAAGGCGCGGACGGTCTCGGAGGCCTGGCGTGTGTGCGCGGGTGCGGGTTGTGTGTGGTTGCTCGCGCAGTTCCCCGCGCCCCCTTCAAGGCGCGGACGGTCTCGGGGGCCTGGCGTGTGTGCGCGGGTGCGGGTTGGGTGTGGTTGCTCGCGCAGTTCCCCGCGCCCCCTTCAAGGCGCCTCGGACCGGGAGCCAGGGAATTACACCGGGGGCCAGGGGATGGCGGGCCAGTCGCCGGTCGGCTCCGGGTGCTTGCCCGAGGTGAGCAGGGCCTCGACGCGGGTGCGGGTGGCCTCCAGTTCGGCCGCCGTGATCAGCTCCGCCAGCCGTACCGCCAGGCTCCCGCCCTCGGCGAGCGCCGTCCGCAAGGACGTCAGCACCTCGGTCGCCTCCTCCGTGAGGGGCTCCCCCGCCCAGCCCCACAGCAACGTGCGCAGCTTGTTCTCGGCGTTGAAGGTGACGCCGTGGTCGATGGCGTACAGACGGCCCTCACCGGCCGGCAGCAGATGGCCGCCCTTGCGGTCGGCGTTGTTGATGACCGCGTCGAGGACGGCGAGCCGCCGCAGCCGCAGGTCGTCGGCGTGCACGAGCAGAGCCGTCTCCCCGTCGCCGACCTCGGCGAAGCCGACGGCCTTCCAGCCCTCCCCCGGCTCCTCCCCGTCGACGAGGGCGAGGAGCTCGGCGCCCGGCTGTCCCTCGATCCACAGCTGGCACATGCCCTCGCCGTACGGCCCCTCGCGCAGCACGGTGGGCGGTACGAGGCCCCAGCCGGTCGCCTCGGAGACCTCGTACGCCGCGACCTCGCGCTGGGCGAGCGTCCCGTCGGGGAAGTCCCACAGGGGTCTCTCGCCGGCGACGGGCTTGTAGACGCAGGCGGCTTCCTGACCCTCGTGCGCCACCGTGCAGTACAGCACCGCGTTGGACGCCTCCCGGACGCGGCCGCGCACGGTCAGCTCGCCCTCGGCAAGCAGCTCGGCGGACGTCACGCTCCGCGACGGTATCCGTTCTGGCGCGGACATACATGTCCCTCCGGGTCGAGCGGCAGGCTGCACAGCGGGCACGGCGGGCGTCCCGCGTTGACGACGTCGAGGGCGCGCTTGGCGAAGGCACGGGCCTGCGCGCCGGTGAGCCGGACGCGGAGCATCGGCGGACCGTTCTCCTCGTCCTGCAGCAACTTTTCCTCGGCCTCGGCCAGGTCCTCCTCGGAGTCGGCGTCCAACTCCACCAGCGCCTGTGCCTCGACGATCATGCGTTGCTCGTCACCGTCCCAGGCCAGCGCCATGGTGCCGACCCGGAACTCCTCCTCGATCGGCGCCTCCAGCGGAGCCGTGTCGGAGATCTCACTGGGGGCCACGGCGGGAACGGAGGCGCCACCCCCACTGCGCCGTACGACCTCGTCGAGCAACTCGTCCATGCGCTCCGCGAGCGCGGCGACCTGGGTCTTCTCCAGGGCGACGCTGGTGACGCGCTGCCCCGACGAAGCCTGCAGGAAGAAGGTACGGCGCCCGGGCAGCCCGACCGTACCGGCCACGAAGCGGTCCGGGGGGTCGTAGAGGAACACCTGACGGGACACGTCCTGTCTCCATTGGAATCGATGTCGGTACCGGCCGCCGCGGCTGCTGACACGTGCTGTACCGCTGCGACCGCTTCACCCTACTGCGGTTGACGATCACGGTGCGCCCGCATCGCCTCCGACTGGAGCGTCGGGCCCCGGCGGCTCCTCCCGCGGGGCAAGCGACGCCAAATCCCCGGTGTCGCCGAGGCGAACGAGAAACGGTCGCAGCCGGGTGTAACGGATCGCGGTGATGGAGCACGGTTCCACGGAGATCCGCTGGAAGAGGTCGAGATGGAGTCCGAGCGCGTCCGCCACAAGGGACTTGATGATGTCGCCGTGCGAGCACATGACGTACACGGCGTCGGCACCGTGATCGCGCTCCACGCGCGCGTTCCACTCGCGTACGGCCGCCACGGCACGGTCCTGCATCGCCCGCATCGACTCACCACCGGGGAACGCGGCCGCCGACGGGTACGCCTGGACGACCTCCATCAGCGGCTCGTCCCCCAGCTCGGCGAGCTTGCGGCCGGACCAGTCACCGTAGTGGGCCTCTCCGATCCGCTCGTCGGTGTGCGGGCTGAGCTCCGGGCGGGCGTCGAGGAGCGGCCGGATCGTCTCCTGGCAGCGCTGCAGCGGGCTGGTGACCACCTCGGAGACAGGCAGCCCGGCGAGGCGCCCGGGCAGCGCGGCGGCCTGCGCGGCCCCGCGTTCGTCCAGGGCGACGCCGGGCGTCCACCCGGCGAGCACCCCCGAGGTGTTGGCGGTGGACCGTCCGTGCCGGACAAGGATCAACGTGGGCATGCGGCCCAGCCTAAACGGGCCACCCGCGAGACCCGTGGGGGTTCTCGGCACCCGCGGTACTCCCCCGAGCCGACGCCGGAAGGACATGCCCTGTGATCGTCGACCGCGCGGTCTACCGCGACGTGAAGCGCACGGAGGGCCCCGAGGACCTGTCTGGCGCCCTGGAGGACGCGCGGGCCGCGGGCGGCTTCGTCCGGATCGGGCCGCACGAGCCGACGGAAGGGGAGTTCGACCTGGTCACCCACGAGTTCGGGCTCACGGACGCCGCGGTCGGCACGCGCGCGTGGCGGCCGTTCTCATGCCTCACGCGCGCGTGCCGGTCTGTTGTCGGTTACGCGAACTCGGGTGCCGCGGTCGCCGGTCCGCCGAGGGCGTCGCGGCGCTCGGGCATCTTCAGGGAGACCATGCGGCGCCAGCCGCCGAGCCGCTCGTACAGGTAGACGGCGTGGATGCCCGCGGCGAGAACGGCGGCCTTGGGCCTGGACCAGCCGAGGATGCGGCCCATGTTGGCCATCACGGCGAGGCTGACGTCCCGGTAGACGCGGATCTCGGCGAGGGCGCACTCACGGAGGGTGCGCTGGATCATACGGCCGTGACCCGCGGCCGCGAAGCGCAGCAACTCCTCGTGGCAGTACGCGAGGTGGTTGTCCTCGTCGTCGGAGATCATCCTCACCGCGCGCCCGATGTCGGGGTGGTCGGCGAAGTGCTTGCGGAGGAGCTCCATCTCCTCGGAGGCACGCTGTTCGGTGACCCTGCTGTGGGCGAGGTAGGTGACGATGTCCTGGACGGCGAGCGGCTGGTCGCTCCCCAGTTTCTCGTGGGCGAGGCCGATGCCGTGCCGCTCCAGGAGCATGGTGTAGTCGGTGGCGGGCGGGACCTCGACGGGTTCGAGGCCACGCTTCTTCATGAGGGCGTTGAAGATGCGCCCGTGTTTGTCCTCGTCGGCGCCGTGGCGGGTGATCTTGGGTGCGAGGGCGCGCTCGCTCTGCGGGACGAGCGCGGCGATGCGGGCGTTCTCCCAGCCTCCCTGCGACTCCCCACTGGCGGCGATGGAGCAGAACAGCCGGAACGACTCGTCGTTGTCGAGGATCTCCTGGAACAGACTCTTGGCCGAAAGCATCTGAGGCACCTCTCTGCAGGGTCCGCAAAGAACGAGTCAAATGCGGTGACAGGGGTGCGGCAACACCTGTGTCGGACAAATCCGCCGAACGGTGGACGCGCGGCGTACGAGAGGCGCGTAACCAAGGGGTCCGAGGGGCGCGTAACCAAGCGGTGCGGTGAGGCGTTGTGTCCGGTGACGGCCGTGGCGGGGAAGACCCCCCGAGCCCCCACCACGGCCGCGGAAACCGTCTCGGTCCGTTACGCGAGCCCGGCCCGCTCCAGGGCCTCGGATCCGGCCCTGAGTGAGGCGACCCGCTCCTCCAGCGTGAAGCCCGCGGGTGCGAGGGTGAGCGTGGTGACCCCGGCCTCGGCGTAGGCCTTCATACGGTCGGCGATGCGGTCGACGGAGCCGAGGAGTGTGGTCTGGTCGATCAGCTCGTGCGGGATGGCCGCCGCCGCGCCCTGCTTGTCGCCGGCCAGGTACTTGTCCTGGATCTCGGCGGCCTCCTTCTCGTAGCCCATGCGCTGGGCGAGCTGGTTGTAGAAGTTCTGCTTGCGGCTTCCCATGCCGCCGACGTACAGCGCCGTGTAGGGGCGGAAGGTGTCGGCGAGGGTGGTCACGTCCTTGTCGTCGCCGACCGCGAGGGGCAGCGTCGGGCAGATGTCGAACCCGTCGAGGGTCTTGCCGGCCTTCTCGCGGCCCGCGCGCAGGTACGTGATCGCGGTGTCCTCGAGGTGCGCGGCGGAGGGGAAGATCAGGAGGGCACCGTCGGCGATCTCACCGGTCTGCTCCAGGTTCTTCGGTCCGATGGCGGCGATGTAGAGCGGGATGTGCTCGCGCTGCGGGTGCACGGTGAGCTTGAGCGGCTTGCCCGGGCCGCCGGGGAGCGGGAGCGTCCAGTGCTCGCCCTCGTAGGAGAGACGCTCGCGGGTCATCGCCTTGCGGATGATCTCTACGTACTCGCGGGTGCGGGCCAGGGGCTTGTCGAACTTCACTCCGTACCAGCCCTCGGAGACCTGGGGGCCCGAGACGCCGAGGCCGAGGCGGAAGCGGCCGCCGGAGAGCGAGTCGAGGGTGGCGGCGGTCATCGCGGTCATCGCGGGCTGGCGGGCCGGGATCTGGAAGATGGCCGAGCCGACGTCGATGCGGTCGGTCTGGGCGGCGACCCAGGTGAGTACGGTGGCCGCGTCCGAGCCGTAGGCCTCGGCGGCCCAGCACACCGCGTAGCCGAGTCGGTCGGCCTCCTGGGCGACGGCGAGATTGTCCGCGTCCATTCCGGCGCCCCAGTAGCCGAGGTTGATCCCGAGCTGCATGGCCTTCCCCTTACCGATCAGTAACGTGCGTTGTGGCGTCGACATTAGCGTGGTGGGTGGGTTTTTCTCGCCCCCGCCGCCCCTACCC
>NZ_VJZC01000676.1 GCF_009377185.1 Streptomyces spongiae | reverse complement strand
TCCCCACCCCCACCACACCGACGCCCGCCCGAGGCACCCTTCACGAGCCGGTCATCGACTGGTTCGACACACACGCCCGCGACCTGCCCTGGCGGCGGCCCGAGGCCGGGCCCTGGGGGGTGATGGTCAGTGAGTTCATGCTGCAGCAGACCCCCGTCAACCGCGTCCTGCCCGTCTACGAGCAGTGGTTGGCCCGCTGGCCCCGCCCCGCGGACCTCGCCAAGGAGGCCCCCGGAGAGGCCGTACGCGCATGGGGCCGCCTCGGTTACCCGCGCCGCGCCCTCCGTCTGCACGGCGCCGCGGTCGCCATAACGGAACGGCACGGCGGCGACGTACCCACGGAACACGCGCAGTTGCTCGCGCTGCCCGGCATCGGCGAGTACACGGCCGCCGCGGTGGCGTCGTTCGCGTACGGGCAGCGGCACGCCGTCCTCGACACCAACGTGCGCCGCGTCATCGCCCGCGCGGTGACCGGCGTGCAGTACCCGCCGAACGCGACGACCGCCGCCGAGCGCAGGCTCGCCCGCGAGCTGCTGCCCGACGACGAGGGCACCGCCTCCCGATGGGCCGCCGCCTCCATGGAGTTGGGCGCCCTGGTGTGCACGGCGAAGAACGAGACGTGCCACCACTGCCCGATCGCCGCGCAGTGCGCGTGGCGGCTCGCCGGGAAGCCCGCGCACGACGGCCCCGCCCGCCGTGGCCAGACCTACGCCGGCACCGACCGTCAGGTCCGCGGCAAGCTGCTCGCCGTACTGCGGGAAGCCGTCGCGCCCGTACCGCAGTCGGTTCTCGACCGGGTGTGGGACGAGCCGGTGCAGCGCGCCCGCGCCCTGGACGGGCTGGTCGCCGACGGCCTGGTGGAGCCCCTGCCGGGCGGTCTGTACCGCCTGCCGCTGACCTGATCGCGGACGAGGAGGGCGTGACCGCGTACTCGTGCCGGTGACGGCGACCGCCCCGTAACGGCGACGGCCGCCGTCACCCAGCACGGTCCACACGGTCACGCCCACACGGCCTCCCGCCCTCAGCTGTGTCACAGCCCTCTGCCCACCGACACACAACCGTCGCCCGGCAAATCACCCCATACACGCGCCAAAAAGGCCCGCTCTTTATCTCGGCCCTACTTCCGTTACACAACCGACGGACAGCCGAGCGTTCTCCGCAGGCTCCCTCGGACAGCCCCGTGACAACCGCTCCGTAGCTTCATTGGCGTACCGCACGAACACGCGAACGCACGAACACGCGACACGCGAACAGCGGTACGGCGACCAGCGAGAGCGACCGGCGGCGGACAGGGACACCGCCGGGACACGGGGAACGGAGGCGGTTGGAATGGCGCAGGGCGAGGTGCTCGAATTCGAGGAGTACGTCCGCACCCGGCAGGACGCGCTGCTGCGCAGCGCCCGCCGGCTGGTTCCGGACCCGGTCGACGCACAGGACCTGCTGCAGACGGCCCTCGCACGGACGTACGGCCGCTGGGACGGCATAGCCGACAAGCGGCTCGCGGACGCCTACCTCCGCCGCGTGATGATCAACACCCGGACCGAGTGGTGGCGGGCCCGCAAGCTGGAGGAAGTGCCGACCGAGCAGCTCCCGGACGCCTCCGTCGACGACTCCACCGAGCAGCACGCCGACCGCGCCCTGCTGATGGATGTGATGAAGGTTCTCGCTCCCAAGCAACGCAGCGTCGTGGTGCTGCGACACTGGGAGCAGATGTCCACGGAGGAGACGGCCGCGGCCCTGGGCATGTCGGCCGGAACCGTCAAGAGCACGCTGCACCGGGCGCTGGCCCGGCTCCGCGAGGAGCTGGAGAGCCGCGACCTGGGCGCCCGCGCGCTCGAGCGTGAGGAGCGGGAGCGTTGCGCGGCCTGAGCAACCGGCCCGGGCCGGACGGCCCCAGCCACGCCCAGAAGGCGGTGATCACGGCAGGAGCCATGATCACCGCCCTCGGGCTTTTCGTCGCCGCCTGCGGCACCGGCGGCACCGGAGCCCGTGACGAGGGCCCGGCGGACAACGACTCCCTCGCGCAGGGCGCCGCCTCCCCCACCGCCACAGCCACCGAGGACCGCGACAGCATGGCCAAGGTGGTCAAACTGGTCAAGGCCGACCCCAAGGTCAGCAAGGAGGTCAAACGGGATCTCCAGCCGTGCGTCGCCGACGAGTACCCGGTCGACGTGTCGTACGGCAAGCTGACCGGCGCGTCGGCCAACGACATCGTGGTCAACGTGATGACCTGCAGTGACGCGGTCGGCGTCGCGTCGTACGTGTTCCGCGAGCGGCGCAGCGGGTACGAGAACGTCTTCCGTGCCGAGGAACCCCCGGTGTACGCGGAGATCGACCGTGGCGAGCTGGTGGTGACCCAGCAGTTGTACGCCAAGGGCGACCCGGTCGAGTTCCCGTCCAGCGAGGAAGTGATCACCTACCGCTGGGCCAAGCACCGCTTCACGGAACAGTCCCGTACGCACAATGACTACAGCAACGCGGTGGGAGACACGGACACCCCGGAGCCGGTCCCCGCGAATTGACGCCGACGAAGTGACACCGACGAAGTGACACCGACGAAGTGACGCCGACAGAGAGTGACTGAGAGCAGCGGATGGCAGAGCAGACCCACGTCCTGTTCGTCGAGGACGACGACGTCATCCGCGAGGCCACCCAGCTCGCGCTGGAGCGGGACGGCTTCGCGGTCACGGCCATGCCGGACGGGCTGGCGGGCCTCGACGCGTTCCGTACCGACCGCCCCGACATCGCGCTGCTGGACGTGATGGTGCCGGGTCTGGACGGGGTCAGTCTCTGCCGGCGCATCAGGGACGAGTCGACCGTTCCCGTGATCATGCTGTCGGCCCGCGCCGACTCCATCGACGTCGTCCTCGGTCTGGAGGCGGGCGCGGACGACTACGTGACCAAGCCGTTCGACGGCGCGGTGCTGGTCGCGCGTATCCGGGCGGTACTGCGCCGGTTCGGGCACGCTAGCGGCGGCGCGGCGAAGGGGGACGGCCACGAGGCCGAAGCGGTCGGCGGCGTTCTCACCTTCGGTGAGCTGGAGGTCGACACCGAGGGCATGGAGGTACGGCGGTCCGGGCAGCCGGTGGCGTTGACGCCGACGGAGATGCGGCTGCTGCTGGAGTTCTCCTCGGCTCCCGGCACGGTGCTGTCCCGTGACAAGCTGCTCGAACGTGTGTGGGACTACGGCTGGGGCGGTGACACCCGGGTCGTGGACGTCCATGTGCAGCGGCTGCGGACGAAGATCGGTCAGGACCGGATCGAGACCGTCCGCGGTTTCGGCTACAAACTCAAGGCCTGAGCAGGGGTAACAGAGGTAAGAGGCATGCGGGGGACTTTCGAACGGCCGCCGTCGGGAAGTCCGGACAGACGTCCGGACGGACGAGCGGCGAAACACCTGGGGGGCCGACCGGCGGAAGGCCAGCCGGATCTGACGGGCCTGACGGATCTGACGGGCCTGACGGGTCTGTCTGGTCGATCGGCGGAGGGCCTGTCGGCACGACCGGCGGGAGACCAGGTGGGACGACCGGCGGGAGGCTCGGTGGAACGGCTGGCGGGAGGCCCGGTGAGTCGGCTGACGCGCACGCGCTCGGGGCTGCGCACGGGGCTGCGCTGGAAGCTGAGCGCGGCGATCGCCATGGTCGGCGCACTGGTGGCGCTCGCGCTGAGCCTGGTCGTGCACAACGCGGCCCGGGTGTCGATGCTGGACAACGCCCGCGACCTGGCGGACGAGCGGATCCAGGTCGCCCAGCGGATGTACGAGGCGGGGCGTCAACAGAACCCGGGGGCGTTCGGGGTGGAGGTCGACGACCCCAGGATCCCGCGCGACCTGCTGGCGAAGGTCTCGGAGGGCCGGCGTGCCACGTATGTCGCGGACGGTCCGAACGGCGTACCGGACATCTGGGCCGCGGTGCCGCTGAAGGACGGCAGGGTGCTGTCCCTCAACACCCGGTTCACCGACCGCAGCGCGGATGTCATGAAGGACCTCGACCAGGCTCTGGTCATCGGCTCGATCGCGGTCGTGTTCGGCGGCTGCGCGCTCGGGGTGCTCATAGGGGGCCAGATGTCACGCCGGCTGCGCAAGGCCGCGGCGGCGGCGAACCAGGTCGCCAAGGGGGAGACCGACGTACGGGTCCGGGACGCGATCGGCGGTGTCGTACGCGACGAGACCGACGACCTCGCGCGGGCCGTGGACGCCATGGCGGACGCGCTCCAGCAGCGCATCGAGGCCGAGCGGAGGGTGACGGCGGACATCGCGCACGAGTTGCGTACCCCGGTCACGGGCCTCCTGACGGCGGCGGAACTCCTGCCTCCGGGGCGCCCCACGGAGCTGGTCCGCGACCGTGCCCAGGCGATGCGCACGCTCGTGGAGGACGTCCTGGAGGTGGCCCGGCTGGACGGTGCCTCCGAGCGGGCCGAGTTGCAGGACATCATGCTGGCCGAGTTCGTGACCCGGCGGGTCGCCGCGAAGGACGCGAACGTGAAGGTGACGGTCGTCCATGAGTCGGAGGTCACTACGGATCCGCGCCGCCTGGAACGCGTCCTGTTCAACCTGCTGGCCAACGCGGCGAAGCACGGCAGGCCGCCGATCGAGGTCACGGTCGAGGGCCGTGTGATCCGGGTCCGCGACCACGGTCCCGGTTTTCCGGAGGAACTGCTGGCCGACGGCCCGCGCCGCTTCCGTACGGGCGCGTCCGACCGTGCGGGCCAGGGCCACGGCCTGGGCCTGACCATCGCTGCCGGCCAGGCCCGGGTGCTCGGGGCGCGGCTGACCTTCCGCAACGTACGCCCGGCCGGCGTGCCGGAGGATGTGCCCGCGGAGGGGGCGGTGGCGGTGCTGTGGCTTCCTGAGCATGCGCCGACGAACACGGGCAGCCATCCCATGCTTCCGTAGGGGGCCGATCTGTGGGGCTGCCGCCCCATGCCCTGTGGGGGGTGTCTGGATGCCCCGTGGGGGGTGTCTGGGGTGCGTGGCTTGGGTGCGGGTGGG
>NZ_VJZC01000675.1 GCF_009377185.1 Streptomyces spongiae | reverse complement strand
TGGCCGGGGCGTGGCGGGGCGGGCTGGTGGGAACCCGGAGTCCGCCCGCGCCCGACCATGGTTATCCACAGGCTGCACGAGGTGTCCTGCGGGTCTGACACGATGGACGTATGCGAGCGCGATACGGAGTACCTCTGGGGATCGCGGCGGCGGGCGCCGCCGGGCTGGTCTATGCGGCGGGTTTCGAGACCCGCTTCTTCCGACTGCGCCGGGTGACGGTACCGGTGCTGCCATCAGGCATGCGGCCGCTGCGCATACTCCAGGTCTCCGACATCCACATGGTGAGCGGACAGCGCAAGAAGCAGCGCTGGCTGCGCTCGCTGGCCGGGTTGCGCCCCGACTTCGTCATCAACACCGGGGACAACCTCTCGGACCCGGAGGGCGTCCCCGAAGTACTCGACGCGCTGGGCCCGCTGATGGAGTTCCCGGGGGCGTACGTCTTCGGTTCGAACGACTACTACGGCCCGACGCTGCGCAACCCCGCCCGCTACCTGCTGGAGAAGGCCCAGGGCCGCCACGGCCTGAACGGCAACGCACCGGCGGTGGGCGTCGTCCACAACCCCTGGGAGGAGCTGCGCGACGGCTTCGACACGGCGGGCTGGCTGAACCTCACGAACACGCGCGGGACGCTCAAGATCGACGGCGTGCCGGTGGAGCTGACCGGCGTGGACGACCCGCACATCAAGCGGGACCGGTACGCGCGCGTGGCGGGCGGCCCCTCGGAATCGGCCGACTTCTCAATAGGTGTGGTGCACGCCCCGTACCTGCGCTCCCTGGACGCCTTCACCGCGGACGGTTACCCCCTGATCCTCGCCGGCCACACCCACGGCGGCCAGATCTGCATCCCCTTCTACGGCGCGCTCGTGACCAACTGCGACCTGGACACGGACCGAGTGAAGGGCCTGTCCACGCACACGGTGGACGACCGGACGGCGCACCTCCACGTCTCGGCAGGCTGCGGCGCAAGCCGCTACACCCCCGTACGGTTCGCCTGCCCCCCTGAGGCATCCCTGCTGACGCTGGTGGAACGGGAGTAACGCAACAGCGCGGCGCCCCTGCGGCCTCCCGGAAAACCGGATTTCGTCTCCAGCCACCAGTGGGCTAAAGTAAACGACGTCGCCGCGACACGCAGCGACAATCGGGGTGTAGCGCAGCTTGGCAGCGCGCTTCGTTCGGGACGAAGAGGTCGTGGGTTCAAATCCCGCCACCCCGACAGCTGAAATACCAGGTCAGGGCCGGTTTTCCTTCGCGGGAAACCGGCCCTGACTCGTTTCTCGGGGCCTCTGGGGAGTGAACGGGGAGTGGATCAAGGAAATCCACTCCCCGAGCTTCACCCCTGGCGCGCTCTCAGCAAGGCATCGAGCGCGCGCACCGGTGACCGCGGGTGCATGGCAGACCGTGCCGCCAACGACTCTTGCCACTGCTCGGTCAGTTCGTCCATGAGCCGATTCCTCATCCGCGCGGTGATGTGCGAGTAGCGCGCCTGCACAGAACCGTCCTCGTGCCCGAGGCGCTCATCCATGAGTTTGGGCGGGATTCCGAGCTCCTCCATGACCGTCTTGTGAGAGTGCCTGAGCCCATGCGGAGTGAGGCCTCGCGCGATCGGAAGCCAGCACGCGTCCGCCCTGCCAGAGGCGTTCCGGCCCCGCGCCGGCACTCCCGGCCAGGGGTCCGCCATCACCGGCACAGGGCGCGCCTCCTGGGGGGCCTTCTTCGGGTACCAGCCTGTCGTGGCCGGCTGGAACAACCAGGTCGCAAATCCGGTCCGCCGCCAGTGCGACGCCGTCTCTGCTGACTGGCCCGCACGGACGTAACCGAGTTCCGCGATGGCTGTCTCCACCCTGGTTCGCGTCCGCTCCGCGACTGCGCCCGGCCGGTTCAGCACGTTCGAGACCGTTGCCGGGGAGACATCGGCACGGCGGGCGACGTCGACCAGCTTTGCGCCGACGTGCCGGGCAGCGCCATTGGCGGGACCGTGGCCACGGAACACGTAGGCGTGGTCGTGGCACGGGCAGGGTGCCGACTCGGTCCGGGCGATATGGCTTGCAACCAAGCCGGACAGCCACTTGGGCGTGTCGATGGTCCGATAGGAGTCGTCCTTGGGCGGGCAGCGCTCGAACTCCCCCGAATCGAGTTCGTAGAGCTGCCACTCCACCCGCACCGAGGCAGGGCGGACGAACTTGCGCTCTAGCCCGACGATTTCGCCCCATCGCATACCGGTGTAGCCCTTCAGCACCACGGCTACGAACTCGTCGTCACGGCCAGACAGCAGCGAAGCGCGCTCGGCTGTCAGCAGGATTCCGAGAGCGTCGGTCACCACCTTCTCGGGGCCGCGGTTCCGGGAGCGGCCGGCGCGCTTGCCTCGGCCGCGCCGCTTGGTGGCCGGGTTGGAGTCTCGAAGTCCTTCATCCACGGCGTCGGCGAGGATGAGGTGCAGCGTGCCGTGCCAGGTCTTCACGCTGGACGCGGCGTAGAGCTTCCGCTCCTTCTTCTCCCAGGCGCCGACGTCCGTGGGCTGGATGTCGGCGATGGCCTTGTCCTCGAAGGCAGGGAGGAGGTGCTCCTCAATGTGCCGCTTGTAGTTCTGCATGGTGGATGCGGCCAACTCCTGTGCCGCGTACCACCGGTTCACGTACTCGCCGAAGGTTTCCTTACCGGCGTTCGGGTCGCGATAGCCGACCTCTCTGACCTTGGCCTCTGCGTCGTTCGCTGCCTTCGCGGCCTCGCGCTTGGTGGCAAATCGAATCGTGGCGCCGTTGGCGTCCACCACGGTGCGGAGCACGCCGGCTGCAATCCAGTACCGGCCTCGGTAGTAATCGGCGCGCTTCTCGCCGTAGCCCATGGTTACCTCTCGCGACAAAGCGAGGGGTGGAGGCCATGGTTGGCCTCCACCCCTCGTGATCGGCTGTTCTGTCAGGCGGCGTTCCGTGCGCGACGCGGACGGCGCGCACGGAGACTCACCACTGGCCCCACGGGCTGCGCCGCAGTGCGGCGCCGGGGTACGACTTCGCCCTCGATGGCATTTGCCGAACTGGGCCGCTCCTCAAGAATGTGGAAGATCTCTCGAACGTGATCGCTCGTGAAGCGGTAACCGCCACCGCTCCGCAGGAAGGGGATGCGCCGTCGGCGGACCTGCTCCTTCACCCACCACTCCGAGCACCCCAGGGATATCGCTACCTCCGCAGCCGAATAGCTCGGGGGAAGTCCACTCTCCTTCGACACCTTCGTGACTCCTCTTCTGTCTTCTGGGGAATCCGCAACATCCGCCACGCCGCAACATTGCTGGTCAGCGGCTTGAATCTGTGGCGGATGCCGTTTCTGTTGCGGATAGGTCCCGCCGCGCCGGGCGGCGCGGCGGGACTGTGGGGTTCGGCCTGGTCAGCCAGCGATGCGGAGCTGGCGTGTGTCGGATTCCGCGGACATGTGGCGGCTCTCGGAAGGGGCTTCCGCCACAGATTCACCCCCGTTGACCTGCGATGTTGCGGACGTTGCGGATGTTGCGGACTTCTCAGGGTGAGGGGGGCAGTAGCGGTTCCAGGCGTCGCTGAGGTCTTCCGCGTAGTAGCCCTTCGGGGTGCCACTGCCCACCCGGATGCCGCGGGGCTTGATGGGGCTGTTGTCGGGGCGCACGTACTGGCTCAGGAGCTTGGACAGGGCGCGTGCGGTGAGTGGCTTGATGCTCTGACCGTCGTCGCTCAGGTCGGCCCATGGGGCGTCATCGAGCTTCAGGAGGACTTCGAGGATCGCGGCGGTGGGCATGCGGTCGGAGCCGCAGAACACCTTGTCGCGTAGGTCCGTCAGAAGGCGCACCCCCAGGGATGCGTCATCGCCCTGCGAAGCGGCCTTGATGAGCGCGATGCAGGCGGCGCGGGCCCGCTCGGGCCAGTGCCCGCCGGCCGCGTCGGCGACCGCCAGCAGTGGCTCCCACACGTCGGCGGGCCGGTCCGTGACGCCCTCGGGCATCTCAGGCCACGCCTCGGCGATCTCATCGTGGATGGTGGCGGTCCACTCGGCTAGCCGGTCGCGCAGGGCGTGGCCCTGCTTCTCGTGGACGCGGCGCCGGTAGGGCTCGCACGTCTCGTTGGGGGCCTTCTTGCGCATGCGGATGATGACCGACCTGGTCAGGATGGTGTCGGGCAGCGATCCGAGTCCGGCCATGGCGACCGCACAGAACGAATCGAAGAAGCCTGCCTTCTGCTCGGAGCCTTCTCCGACACAGCGCAGGGACTTGGCGCCGCGCCGGTAGCCGGAGTTGAGGAACCCGCGGACCTCTTCGTTCCCGCCGGCCTTGGGGCCGAATACGGTGTCGATCTCGTCGAACAGCACCGTCGGCGTTCCCGCATCGGCCGCTACCAGCCGGAACAGGGCGTTGGCGGATGCGTTGACGGTGGTCGCAGCGCGCGGGGTGAGCGTCTCGATGATCTCCAGAGCCCGCGACTTCCCCGAGCCCGGTTCGGGACTCAGGAACGCGATGCGAGCGGTGCCGTCGAGCGCGTCCATCAGGTGGGCATGCGCATCCCAGAGCGTGACGGCGACGTAGGCGTGTTCGGTGGGGAAGACGTTGAAGCGGCGGTGGAACGCTTCGACCTCGTCGAGCAGGGCCGCGCCGTCGATGGACGGCTCGGGCGTGGTGGTGCTGGTCATGCGGCGTTCCTCCTTTCCTGTGTGGTGCGGAGCGGGCAGGTGTCGCGGTGGGCTTCGTGGTCGGTGATTAGGGCGAGCACCTTGCGGTGGCCGACGGCGCTGCGGTCACGGCCACACAGGCACTTCGAGGTGGCGGTGGGGGTGGCGCCGCGGGGTGCGCGGATGCACAGCCAAGCCACGGGGAAGCGGCCGTCACCGCCGGTCGGGGCGGTTGCCTGCCGTCCGGCGGGAAGGGCTGAAAGGACGGCCTTTCGGCCGTCGTCCTTCGTGCCACGACCCGATCCGGACTCACCTGCAGAGGGGCGCGTACGGGTCGGCGTGACGCAGTTGGGCTTTTCAGGGGCGGGGCGGGAG
>NZ_VJZC01000674.1 GCF_009377185.1 Streptomyces spongiae | reverse complement strand
GCCACGATCCACCGGAAAACCCGACACACCGTCACCGCCGGACGCCACCAAGTCCCACAACGCCCCCGGCGAATCCACACCGCCCGGGAACCGGCACCCCATCCCCACGATCGCAACCGCCTCGTCCACACCGGCCGCCGGCTGCGTACGCGGTTGCGATGGAGCTGGCGCGGTGACCTCTCCGACGACCCGTTCGAGAAGGTGGTCGGTGAGTGACTTCGGGTTGGGGTGGTCGAAGACGAGAGTGGCGGGGAGCGCGATACCGGTGGCGGAGCCGAGCCGGTTGCGCAGATCCACCGCGGTGAGCGAGTCGAACCCGAGATCCTTGAAGCTGCGGGTCTCGTCCACCGACGCCGCCGAAGCATGGCCGAGCGCCTTGGCGACCTGTGCCCGGACCAACTCCAGCAGATCCCTGCGCTGTTCGGCAGGCGCCAGCTCCGCGAGACGGCGCGCCAGCTCACCGCCGTCCGCAGAAGCCGCATCGACGGTACGACGACGTGCCCTGACCGGTACCAGGTCGTGCAGGACAGCGGGAAGCGCGCCGTGTCCGGCCTCGCCGAGGGCGGACGTGCGCAGGGCGACGGGGACGACGGTCGGTTCGTTCGCGGCGAGCGCGGCATCGAGCAGGGCCAGGCCCTCGCCCGTCTCCAACGCCGGGAAGCCCTGGCGCGCCATCCGCTCCTGCTCCGCATCGCCCAGCGTGCCGCCCATACCGTCGGCAGTCGCCCACATGCCCCACGCCAGCGACACGGCCGGCAGACCCTGAGCCCGGCGAGCGACCGCCAGCGCGTCCAGCACATTGTTCGCCGCCGAGTACGCCCCCTGACCGGGATTACCCACCACACCCGCGAACGACGAGAACAACACAAACGCCGACAACTTCCGGTCAGCAGTCAACTCATGCAGATGCAGCGCCGACTCGGCCTTCGCCGCCAGCACACCCGCCAACCGCTCCGCCGTCAGATCCGCAATCAGACCGTCGTCCAGGACACCCGCCGCATGCACCACACCCGACAGATCAACACCGTCGATCAGAACGGCCAGCGCCTCACGGTCAGCCACATCACACGCTCGCACGCTGACCCTCGCACCCAACCCCTCCAGCTCCGCCCGGAGCTCAGCAGCACCAGGAGCCTCACACCCCCGCCGGGACACCAGCAGCAGATCCCGCACACCATGCACGGTGACCAGATGCCGGGCCACTTCCGCACCCAGACCACCCGTACCACCCGTGATCAACACCGTCCCATCGCCATCCCACGGCGACGGCACCCGCAGCACGACCTTGCCCACATGCCCGGCCTGGCCCAGCAGCCGCAACGCCTCCGGAGCCCGCCCCATCTCGAACGCCGTTACCGGGTTCGGCCGCAGCACGCCCCGCTCGAACAGCTCCAGCAGCGCGGCCCACATCTCCGCGATCCGGTCCCGACCCGCATCCATGTGGTCGAAGGAGGTGTAGTCGATGCCATGGTGCGCCCGCACCTGCTCGGGTTCGCGGATGTCGGTCTTGCCCATCTCCACGAACCGGCCACCAGGCCGCACCAACCGCAGCGAGGCGTCCACGAACTCCCCGGCGAGTGAGCCCAGGACCACGTCCACACCCGGCTGGAACCGCTCCTCGAACTCCGTCGTCCGGGAGGAGGCGATCCGCTCCTCGGGAACACCCAAGTCTCGTACGGCCGGCCACTTCGGCTCACTCGCCGTCGCGTACACCTCGCCGCCCAGGTGACGGGCCAGCTGTACGGCGGCCATACCGACACCACCGGCAGCGGAGTGGACCAGCAGCGACTCCCCGGCCCCGAGACCAGCCAGATCCACCAAGGCGTAATAGGCGGTCAGGAACACGAGCGGCACAGAGGCGGCCTGCTCGAACGACCACCCGTCCGGAACCCGCGCCAGCAACCGGGCATCCGTCACCGCCGTCGGAGCGAACGCCGCATCCAGCAGGCCCATCACCCGATCACCGACGGCGAGGCCGGTCACGTCCGGGCCGACCTCCACGACCACGCCGGCGCCCTCGTGCCCGAGCCGGCCGGCATCCCCGGGGTACATGCCCAGCACGTTGAGCACATCACGGAAGTTCATTCCCGCGGCCCGCACCGCCACCCGCACCTCACCGGCATGCAACGGGCGTGGCTCCTCCGGGACCAGCCTCACCCCGTCCAGCCGCCCCTGGGCCACCACATCCATCCGCCAGCCGGCGCCCACACCCACGGGCGGCACCAGGACGTCACCGCCCGCCATGCGAACGAGGCGGGGCACGCGTGCCGTGCCGTTGCGGATCAGTACTTCGCTCATCGTCTCCGGAACGCCGGCGAGCGTTTCCCAGGACGCGGAGTCGAGGTCGAGATCGGCCAGGGCGAAGCGCCCCGGGTGTTCGGCCGCGGCCGTGCGGACCAGGCCCCGTACCGCGGCCGCGGCCGGCTCGTTGACGGGCTCCTCGTGCTCGGCCGCGCCCGAGAGCACGATCATCAGGCGGGTTTCGGCAAGTCGTGGCTCCTGAAGCCACTCCCTGATCGAGCCGAGCGCCTCGATGACGGTCTCGCGGACGGAGCGGGCGTCCGTCGCGATCGGCAGGAGTACGGTGCTCGGCGGTTGCGTTCCGGCGTCGAGTGCCGTCCGGAGCGCCTCCAGGTCGGCGTACGGGGTCGTATGCCGGGCCGCTTGTACGTCCGGGACCTCGCCGAGGACGCCCCAGTCGCTGTTCCGGGCATCTCCGGCCGTGGTCATCGGTCGCCACTCCACCCGGAACAGCGCGTCCCGGACGAAGCTTCCGCTGCTCCCCAGGTCCGTGAGAGTGACCGCGCGCAGGAGGAGGCTGTCGATGGTGGCGACCGGTTCGCCTGTCGCGTCGGCGACGCGGAGTTCGACCGCGTCCTCGCCCCGCCGCCTCACGCGGACGCGCACTGTCGACGCGCCCACGGCCGACAGTTCCACGCCCGACCACAGAAACGGCAGCATGGCGTCGGCACCGTCCCGCTCCCACAGGCCCAGGACGTGCAACACCGTGTCCAGGAGCGCCGGATGCACGCCGAATCCCTCGCCGTCACCCGAGGTGGCGTCGGGCAGTGTGGCCTGGACGAACCAGTCGTCTCCGGCACGCCATACCGCTTCCAGGCCGCGGAACGCCGGGCCGTACGACAGGCCGACCGACCCCAACCGCTCGTAGAGCCCGTCGAGTTCGACCTGCTCCGCGCCCTGGGGCGGCCACGTTCGCAGGTCCCATTCCTCTTGGGACGGCGCGCCGGCCGCTGCCGAGGTGCCCGACGCGTGCAGCGTCCAGGGCAGTTCGTCGGCCGTGTCGTGCGGGCGGGCGTGAACGCGCAGGGCTCGGTGTCCGGCGGCGTCCGGGGGCTCCACGCTCACCTGGAGTTCGACGGCCCCGTCCGTCGGGAGGGCGAGCGGGGCGTGGAGGGTGAGTTCGACGATGTGGTTGCAGCCGGCCCGCTCCCCTGCCGCCAGCGCCAGCTCCAGCAGCGCCGTACCGGGCACGATCACCGTGCCCGCCACGGCATGGTCCGCGAGCCAGGGCTGGTCGGCGATGGACAGTCGCGCCGTCAGCAGCATGGTGTCGGTGTCGGCGACGGACACGGCCGCGCCGAGCAGCGGATGGCGGACGGGGCGCAGGCCCAGTCCGGCGGCGTCGACGGTGGTGCGCGGCGCTTCGAGCCAGGAGCGGCGGCGCTGGAAGGCATACGTCGGCAGCGGCACCTCGCGCGCGCCCGTGCCCGCGAAGACGGCCGCCCAGTCGACGTGGGTACCGCGAACGAACAGCTCGGCGACGGCTGCGAGGGTGGTTTCACGTTCATCGCGGTCACGACGCAGCACGCATACCGCGGGGACCGTGTCGACCAGCGCGGACAGGACGGGATCGGGGCCGATTTCGAGGAACCGGGCGACGCCCAGGTCGGCGACGGCGGTGCGGGCCGCGTCGTGGAAGCGGACGGCCTCGCGAACCTGCCGTACCCAGTAGTCAGCGGTCGTCCAGTCGTCTGCGCAGAGCACGGCGCCGGTGAGGGTGCTGACGGCGTGGAGCGTCGGACGGTGGTAGGTCGCCTGGGCGGCGATGTCGGCGAATTCCGCCAGCATCGGTTCCATGAGCGGGGAGTGAAAGGCGTGCGAGACGCTCAACAGCGTGGCCCGGCGGCCCTGTTGGCGTGCTGTTTCGACCAGGTGCCGCACGGCGTCCCCGCGTCCGGAGACCACGACGGATGTGGCGCTGTTCACGGCGGCGACGACTGCGCCGTCCGCGAGGAGCGCGGTGACCTCTTTCTCGGTTCCCTCGATCGCCGCCATGGCGCCGCCTTCCGGCAGGACCCGCATGAGCCGCGCGCGGGCCGCGACCAGCCGTACGGCGTCAGGCAGTTCGAGGACACCGGCCGCATAGGCGGCGGCGAACTCGCCCACCGAGTGCCCCAACACCACCTCCGGTTCCGAGCCCCAGGAGCGCAACAGTCGTATGAGGGCGACCTGCAGGGCGAACAGAGCGGTCTGGGCGTAGCCGGTGTCCTGGAGCACCTGCTCGTCGTCGCCGAACAGGACGGTGCGCAAGGGCTGTCCGAAACCGAGTTCGGCGTCGAGGAGTGAGCAGACGTGGTCGAGAGCGGTGGCGAAGGCGGGGAAGGTGGCGGCGAGTTGCCGTCCCATGCCGGGCCGTTGGCTGCCCTGGCCGGTGAACACCCACGCCGTGCGGCCCTCGGTCGCCGCTCCCTTGATCTCGGGTTCGCCCAGCTGGGCGCGGAGGTCGGCGAGGTCGTGGCCGAGGACGACGGCACGGTGGTCGAGTACGGCGCGGGTGGCCGCGAGGGAGAACCCGGTGTCCAGCGGGTCGGCGTCGACCGCCGTGAGTCGTTCGATCTGGGCTCGTAGTGCGTCGGCGCAGCGCGCGGACACCACCCAGGGGATCACGGGCAGGTCGACGGTCGTGGTCGGTCCGACGTCCGGCGCGGCCGATCCGTCGGCGTCCTCGGCGGGGGGCTCCGCGGCGGGCTCGGGGGCAGGCTCCACGGC
>NZ_VJZC01000673.1 GCF_009377185.1 Streptomyces spongiae | reverse complement strand
AGCGGGGGCACCGGCGCCTCGGCCGTTCTGTTTCTTGGGGCGCCCCGATAGGGGCGCGGGGAACTGCGCGACCAGCCACAACGAACCCGCACCCCGCCACGCACATCCGCCCCCGAGCTCCAATCGGCGTACCAGGGACGGGAACCCGCAGGTTCAGATCCCCTGCCAGGCGGGCTTGTTCGCATACGTGTGGCGGAAGTAATCCGCCAGCTTCAGCTTCGACGCGGCACCCTCGTCGACGACAACCGTCGCATGCCGATGAAGCTGCAGCGCCGACGCCGGACACACCGCGGCGAGCGGCCCCTCCACGGTCGCCGCCACCGCGTCCGCCTTGCCCTCACCCGTCGCGAGCAGCACCAGATGCCGCGCGTCGAGGATCGTCCCGATGCCCTGGGTGATGACGTGGTGCGGTACCTGCGCGATGTCCCCGTCGAAGAACCGCGCGTTGTCGATCCGGGTCTGCTCCGTCAGCGTCTTGATCCGGGTCCGCGAGGCGAGCGAGGAGCACGGTTCGTTGAACCCGATGTGCCCGTCGGTCCCGATCCCGAGCAGTTGGAGGTCCACGCCCCCGGCGTCGGCCAGCGCCTTGTCGTACGCCTCACAGGCGCCCTGCACGTCCTCGGCGGTGCCGTCGGGGCCCATGAACGCGTCCATGCCGATGCCCAGCGGCTGAAGCACCTCGCGCCGGAGCACCGAACGGTACGACTCGGGGTGCTCGGCGGGCAGCCCCACGTACTCGTCGAGCTGGGCTATGCGGGCCCGTGACGTGTCCACCGTGCCGGAGCCCACCCGCGCCGCCAGAGCCTGGTAGACGGGCAGCGGAGTGGAACCGGTGGCCACGCCGAGCAGGGCGTCGGGCTTGCGCCGGAGCAGCTGGGCCATGGCCTCGGCAATGAGTTCGCCGCCCGCCTTCGCGTCCGGGACGATGACAACTTCCACGCTGGGCCTGCCGATCTGGAGAGGGAGTCAACTGGGACCCGGAGGGGCACGATGTGGTTTAGACCAATCTAGCAGAAGCGCCTTTCTGCGAGTGTCTCGATCCGGTCCCCCACGTGAACCGCGGCGGGCTACTCTGCGTGGTAGGCATCGGCGGATGTTGGACAATGCGACAACAACAAACATCCGTCAACGCATGGACACACGGATGTGGTCTAGTCCACAATGCCTACGTAGAGCGTGTGAACCACCGAGCATGCGAACCACAAGCCCCCGTCTTCCCCGCACAGGAAGACGGACCGAGGAACCGGTGCTCTCTGCCCTGACTGCTCCGGGTCCTCATCCTTCGGCCGACCGGGACCGCACACCCCGCGGCCGATGTTGCTCCGGGCTGCGGTGCCGGGAGGGTTGAGGGTCCCTCCCAGGCGCCGCGGCCCGCGGGTGTTTCCGGGGCCGTATCGGAGGGTGCGCGCACGGTTTCCTGTGATGTCCTAACCGCCAGGTACGCTCGCACACGTGCCCTCCATGAACGAACTCGTACGCCAGCACACCGCCCTGGGTGACTCCGACCTGGAGTGGCTGCACCTGCTGGTGTCGGAGTGGCAGCTGCTCTCGGACCTCTCCTTCGCCGACCTCGTCCTCTGGGTCCCCACCCACGACGGCACCCGGTACGTCTCCGTCGCCCAGATGCGCCCCAACACGGGCCCCACCTCGTACCAGGACGACATGGTCGGCCATCTCGTCCCGCGCGGTCGCAGGCCCCTCCTGGACGCGGCCCTGGACGAGGGCCGCATCGTGCGCGAGGGCGACCCCGAGTGGCGCGAGGAGGTCCCCGTACGGGTCGAGTCCATCCCCGTACGGCGGGAGGGCCGCGTCCTCGGCGTCATCGCGCGCAACACCAACCTGCTGACCGTGCGCACCCCGAGCCGCCTGGAGCTGACGTATCTCCAGAGCGCGTCCGACCTCGCCCAGATGATCGCCGCCGGAGCGTTCCCGTTCCCGGACCAGCAGGTCGACATGGACGCCTCGCCGCGCGTCGGCGACGGACTGATCCGGCTCGACGCCGACGGAATCGTCCAGTACGCCTCACCGAACGCCCTCTCCGCCTACCACCGCCTCGGTCTCGCCGCCGACCTCCTCGGCCACCACCTCGGCCACACCACCGCCGAACTCGCCCCGTCCCGGGGCCCGGTGGACGAGGCGCTCGCCAAGGTGGCCAGCGGCTGGGCACCACGTGAGTTCGAGATCGAGGCCCATGACGGGGTCATCCAGTTCCGGGCGATCCCGCTCAAGCCCAAGGGCACCCGCATCGGCTCGCTGGTCCTCCTGAGGGACGTCACCGAACTGCGTCGCCGTGAGCGCGAGTTGATCACGAAGGACGCCACGATCCGGGAGATCCACCACCGGGTCAAGAACAACCTCCAGACGGTCGCCGCGCTCCTGCGCCTCCAGGCCCGGCGCATCGAGTCGGAGCGCGGCCGTGAGGCCCTCGAAGAGGCCGTGCGGCGGGTCGGGTCCATCGCGATCGTGCACGAGACGCTGTCGCAAACCCTGGACGAGCGGGTGGAGTTCGACGAGATCGCCGACCGCGTCCTCGCGATGGTCGCGGAGATCTCCCCGGGCAAGGTCGCGGGCCGGCGCACCGGCCGGTTCGGCATCCTGGACGCGGAGGTGGCGACCCCGCTCTCCATGGTCCTCACGGAAATCCTGCAGAACGCCCTCGAACACGGCTTCCGTGAGGGCGACACCGGCACCGTGGAGGTCTCGGCGGTACGTGGCGGCACGACCAAGGAGGCCCGCCTTCTCGTCACCGTCCAGGACGACGGCGTCGGCCTCCCCGAGGGCTTCGACCCGCACCGCTCGGGCAACCTCGGCCTGCAGATCGTACGGACGCTGGTGGAGGGGGAGTTGGGCGGCACGTTCGACATGGTGCCGGCGCCGGAGCGGGGGACGAGGGTGATCCTGGACGTGCCGGTACGGGCGCAGAAGTAGCGCCTGCCGCAGACGTACACAAGACGTTCACACCCGTCGCGTACGCGAACGGTGCGCGCGTACGTATGGAACGGGGATGGGACAGGACGGAGCGGGTGCGAGAAAAGCGATGAGCCTCGGACCAAGTGAATTGGTCCGAGGCTCAGATGCTTGCGAATCTGCGCATCGGGGGCACTGCGCGCTGCGGCTCGGGGGCGGGAGAAGCGTACTCGCTGTACGCGCCGCCAAGCTCAGACTGTTGCTGGGTGGGATGTCAGGCGGATGCCTGACGGGCCCGGTTGCGGGCGGCGCGGCGCTTCATGGCGCGGCGCTCGTCCTCGCTGAGGCCACCCCAGACGCCGGAGTCCTGGCCGGACTCAAGCGCCCACTGCAGACACTGCTCGATCACCGGGCAGCGACGGCAAACAGCCTTGGCTTCCTCGATCTGCAGCAGCGCAGGACCAGTGTTGCCGATGGGGAAGAACAGCTCGGGGTCTTCCTCGCGGCAAACGGCGTTGTGACGCCAGTCCATGGCTGCTACCTCTCTTGGTGTTACTTGCACGTTGCTTGTGAATGTGAACGCTTTCACGAATCCCTCAACAAGTGAAGGGCCGATCACCAGACGGACTGGTGTGGTCCTGAGATTTGAGGAGGGGTTCCGGTGCTCTGTGGGGCCGATGTTGCGGGCTGTCCCGAGCGCCACGTAGAGACTCGCAAACCTCAGCGGCGGATACAACCCCTTCTGGAAAGTTTTTTTTGATTCCTCGGTGTCGACTAGGTCACAGCCGTACTTCCATGGGGTGGATCCTGGCCTAAACGTTCGAGTGGAAGGACTTTTGCCCGTTCCGCTCACACAATCACACGCAGTGCACGGCGTACGCCTGTGAACGTCACGCTCGTACGCAGCCCTAGGTGGTCGCCGTCCATCTGAAGCGGGAGTGGCACCTTCGAATGCAAGGTGAAGTCGGTCAGGTCATGGACGGACACCGCATGCTTGCCATGGGGGCCCCGCTCGGGGGACGAAGTGAGCAACTGGGTGCCATACCGGGCAACCGCGCCCGTCGACATGCGGCTGAGACCGAGTACGTCGAGGCCTTTATCGAACGAGGCCTTAGGCGACGCGTACACCGGGCGATTGCCCAGATACGTCCACGGAGAGGTGTTGCAGACTATGGACAGCACCAAATCGGTCACCGGGTCGGCGCCGGGTCGCTCCAGTGTGATGGTCCCCTTGCGGCGGTGCGGTTCTCCGAAGAACTGGCGGAACGCCTGCCGCATGTAGAGCGAGTGGGTCGAGCGTTTTCCGCGCTCACGGTGCTGTTCGACGCGGCCGACCACGCCGGCGTCGAAGCCGAGGCCGGCGTTGAAGGTGAACCAGCGGGCGGGGACGCCCTCGTCCTCGCTGCCCGGGGTGCCGGCGGCGAGACCCAGGCCGACCGTGCGCTCGCTGCCCTGACGCAGGGCGTCCAGGAGGGCGCCGGTCGCTTCCACCGCGTCGTTGGGGAGGCCCAGGGCGCGGGCGAAGACGTTGGTCGAGCCGCCGGGGACCACGGCGAGGCGCGGGAGCCGGTCGGGGTCGGGGCCCTCGTGGAGAAGACCGTTCACGACCTCGTTGATCGTGCCGTCGCCGCCGAGTGTGATGACCAGGTCGACGTCCTCGCTCCCCGCCGCCTGCCGGCCGAGGTCGCGCGCGTGCCCCCGGTACTCCGTCGTGACCGCGTCGAGCTTCATCTCGCTCGCGAGGGCATGGATCAGGACATCGCGCGTTCGTGCGCTTGTGGTGGTTGCCGCCGGATTGACCACGAGAAGTGCACGCATGCGATGCAGGGTACCTACTGGGTAATAGACGGCCCAGTCCGAGGTGGGGGTTGGGTAAGAGATCGCCCGATGACGGGTGTTCTTGGCGCCTACGAGATCGGTTCATTCGGTACGTCGGCGGCTATCCGGTTGTTCGTGGTTGGTCGCGCCCATGCTTTTAAGGGGCGCGGGGAACTGCGCGACCAGCCACAACGAACCCGCAGCCGACCACCGACACAAACCCGGCAGACGCGACCGAGCAGCCACACAGCTACGCTTCCAGCGTGACCGCTGAGCAGAACCCCACCCCCCAGC
>NZ_VJZC01000672.1 GCF_009377185.1 Streptomyces spongiae | reverse complement strand
TAAGAGACAGCTACGGCCCCCCGGCGGGCCCCCTCGGGCCGACTCCCCCCTACGGTCCGGCCTACGCTCCGGGCGTGGTCCTCGGCGCGCCCGAGCCCCCGCGCAGGGACGGCCGCTCCACGGCGGCGCTCATCGCGGTCGCGCTGGTCGTCGCGCTCGCGGCGGGCGGTTCGGTGTACGCGCTGATGAAGAACGGCTCCGACCAGGACGGCGACGACACGGCGTCCCCGACGACGAGCGCGCCCACGACCCCGGGCCCGAACACCTCCGGATCCTCGCCCTCACCGGCCACCGGGGACCCCACCACCCAGTCCCCCGACGGCGGCACGATCCCGGCGAAGTACCTCGGCACCTGGGAGTCGAGCATCGACAACGCCACCGGGCACAGCACCCGCCGACTGGTCATCCAGCAGGGCGAGATCGGTGACACGGTCCTCTCGCTCACGGCGGACGGGCCGGCCGGAGGCGGTACGTACCACTGCGTGTTCGAGGCCGAGCTGGCGTCGGCCCCGAGCGGAGGCGGCCCGCTGAGGATCGGCCCCTCCACCGTCACCGTCGGCGAACCGCCGACCTGTACCCCGGGCGCCGCCTCCGAGGTCACGTTCCTCTCCGACGGCCGCCTCCGCCGGGTGAGCACGGATTCGGGGAAGTCGCTGACGTACACGAAGGCGGACTGAGGCCGCCGACCCGCCGGGCACCGTCCCCTTCAGTCCCCTGCCGCCTTCGCGGAACAGGGTGGGCCCTGCTTCGCGCTCGACGTGCCCTGGGCGTAGGCACCGCAGGCGAGGACGGCCTCAGGCTGGTTGCCCAGCTGCCGGAGCAGGACCAGGGTCTTGTCCACGGGCGGGCTGTGGACGTCCTCGGCGTAGCCGACGAACCCGGTGGCCCCGTCGAAGCGGACGCCGTTCTGCAGCTTCGCCAGCACCAGCTCGCGGCTCACGTCCGGCTTGGCCTGCAGCGCGTCGGCCACGGCCTGGGACAGGACGTGGAACGCGTCGTACGACACCGCCGAGTGTCCGTCCTGACGCCAGGGATCGGGGCCCTTGGTGGTCCGCTCCACGAACTCGACGTAGTCGTCGACGAACTGGCGGGTCTTGGCGCTCGCCCTGTCGTCGGTGGACGGCAGCCGGTGCGCGGAGTAGTAGAGGCGCAGCCAGTCCTTGTCCTTGAACACGCCGGTCTGGGCCACGTTGGTCAGTTCGTTCCCGCCGAGGACCGTGATGTCGTCGGTGGTGCACGTCCCCTCCCGGTGCATGGAGTTGACGAACGCCGTGAAGTCCCTAGCCCGCGCGGACCAGTACACGACCGACTCCGGCTCCTGCTCCAGCGCCTCGCAGATCCGCCGCGCCAGTACGTCCGCGCTGGTCAGGCTCTCGGTGCCGGCGGGCGGGGCGGGTGTGAAGTCGCCCTCCTGGTTGAAGTTGAACACCTGCTCGGTGCCGGGGAAGTCCTCGGTGAAGCGGGCGGCGAGGCTGCGGCTGTAGAGGTCGGCCGAGCTCTCGATCACGATCGCGTGCGCGGCGGGGACGCACTCGTTCTCGGAGCCGTGCCGGGCCACGATGTTCGTCCGGCGGGCGAAGTCCGCCTCGATCCCGGCCTCCCGCGAGTTGTTCGGCGTGAACGGCCAGTAGCTGAAGCCCGCCTCGTCGCTCACCATCTCGTCGGCCGTCGCCGTGGTCCCGACCGTGGGGATCCGGGCCTGGCCGAGCACCTGCAGCGCGTCCCGGGTCTCCTCGCGGCTCTGCGCGTACGCGAGCACGCCCACGACCTTGTCGGGGTTGTTGGCGCCCGCGCGTTCCCGGCCGACCCGCGCGACGAGTTCCTCGGCCTTGGCCTCGGCGTCGCGGAAGCCCTCGCCGGTCTCCTGGACGTCGACGATCAGGGGGACGAGGGAGGTGTTGGAGGCCGCGTCGTCGTTCAGCTGCTCCTGCCACATGGCGATGCCGCGCAGCTCCGGGATGGTGCCGTCGAAGCGGGTCTCGTCGACGGTCTCGGGCTTCTTGGAGACGTAGACGACGACGGTCCGTACCGTCCTGCCCTGGCGGGCGTAGCCCCGCGCCCGCTTGTTCTGGACGTCGATCGCGTCCGCGGCGGCCTTGTACCACCCGGCCGCGTCCACGGGGACGGGCTTGCCGGGTGCGGCCTCGGCCACGGAGTCGGTGCCGCCGCGGCAGGTGTAGTCCTGCGCGACGAAGTTCTTCCACAGCACGCCCGCCGCGACGAGGGCCAGGGCCGTCACGCCGCTCGCGATCGAGGTGGGCACGCGCCGGCTGAACCGGAACGTCTTGGGGGCGACCAGGGGGATGTGCAGCCCCGGCCCCGCGAGGGCCTCCTCACCGAAGGTCACCAGGACCGGCGGGCCGCCCCTGCGGGTGAGCTGGAGGCTCGCCTCCGGCAGGGTGATGTTCTCCGGGCGGCCGAGGTCCCCCAGCAGGTCGTCGGACGGCCGGCCCACGGCCACCACGAGCGGTCCGGGCGGCTGCGCGGTGGTGTGCGCCCGGTGCAGGGAGCGCAGGAAGCGCTCGGCGGCCCGGGCGCCCCGGGTGCCCGGTGGCGGGACCTCCACGATCATCACGGGGCGGGCTGTTCTCCGGCGCCGGCCGGGCAGGAACCGCCCGACCGCCGGTCTGCTCAGGTCCTCCAGGAGGGCCCGCAGCACGAGCCAGTCGAACTCCTGCAACGCCTCCGGGTGATCGGGCTCGTTCATGAGCTGCGTCCTGCGTACGGCACCCAGCTCGTCCATCACCCGGAAGAGCTTCGTGCTGCCGGCGGCCACCTGTTCGGCGCCGAGCCAGCGCCGCATCACCCTGCGGGAGGTCCAGCGGGCCCACACCCACCGGGGAAGCCGCTGGACGAACGACAGCCAGCTCAGCCCCGCGAGGAACCCGGCGATCCCGTCGAGCTGCGGTCCCTCCATCCGCGTGAACGCCAGCACACCGCCGCGACTCGCGCGCTGTTCGGCGGCGTAGGTGCGCAGCTGCTTGGCCTGGGGCTCGTTCGCCCAGGCGGTCGGATTCGCCCGGACGTAGGCGACCAGGTCCCGCATGACCAGGAAGTTCGGGTAGCGGTCGGGGGTCATGTGGTCCGGGGTGCCGCCGCGCAGTTGCACCCCGGCACTCACCGAGAGCAGCTCGGAGTCGTCGCCGGCCGGCAGATGGGCGTAGGGGACGCGCCGGCCGTTCTGGTGCAGGGCGTCGATCAGCGCCTTGACCACGCGGTCGACGCCGCTCGGGTACGCCGTCTCCGGTAACCGGAGGATGAACAGCGGCGGGTTGGTCTCGAGTCCGGCCCGGCTGCCGTACTCGGGGGCGACGGTGGTGCGGAAGTCGCGTACGAAGTCACTGGCCCGGTCGTCCGGGAAACCATCGGGAGGAGAAGCGCTGGGAGTTGACGGCATGTGAATGCTCCCCGTGTGTCAACAGGAGGTGCGCTGAAGGGAGTTGCTCAAGGGAGTTGCAGGGTAGTTACGTGCTGTTGTGCCCACAACACATTGGGTGGAAGCGCTTCACCACGCATCTCGGGTGGGCTCCTCACACACCCTCAACGCGAGCCGGCACGGAGGACATATGCGCCCCAGCAGGAGAACGGTTCTGACGGCCACGGCCACGGCTGCCGCGGGGGTGACCGGGACGGCGACGGCTCCCGCGGCAGCCGTGGCCGCTGACGGCGCAGGGGACGGTACGGGGTCTTCGCGCCCACCCGCGACCGCACAGCCGCCCACGCGCGAACTCCGCGCCCTCTTACGGGAGATCGACCCCGACCGCATCGAGGCGACGGTCCGCGAACTGGTGTCCTTCGGCACCCGCCACACCCTGTCCTCCCAGGACGACCCCGCCCGCGGCATCGGCGCGGCCCGCGACTGGATCGCGGCTCAGATGCGGTCGTACGCGGCGGCCTCCGGCGGCCGGATGACGGTGGACCTCCAGTCGTACGTCCAGGAACCGGCGAGCCGCATCCCCGTGCCGACCCGCATCACGAACGTGGTCGCCACGCTCCGCGGCTCGGTCACACCGGAGAGGGTGTACGTGGTGTCGGGCCACTACGACTCGCGGGCGTCGGACGTCATGGACGCCACCTCCGACGCGCCGGGCGCGGACGACGACGCCTCCGGGGTGGCCGTCGCCATGGAGCTGGCCCGGGTGATGGCGCGACGCCGGCCGGCCTCGACGATCGTGTTCGCGGCGGTGGCGGGGGAGGAGCAGGGGCTGTACGGGGCGGCGTACATGGCGCAGCAGTACAAGGCCGCCGGTACGGACGTCCAGGGCATGTTCACCAACGACATCGTCGGCAGTTCGACGGCGGACGACGGGACGCGTGACCCGTACACGATCCGTCTGTTCGCGGAGGGCGTGCCGTCGTCCGAGACCCCGGAGGAGGCGGCGATCCGCCGGTCGGTGGGCGGCGAGAACGACTCCCCGTCCCGCCAACTGGCCCGGTTCGTGCGGGATGTGGCGGACAACGACGCGACGGGCATGAACGTCCGCGTGATCTACCGCCGTGACCGCTACCGCCGGGGCGGCGACCACATCCCCTTCCTGGAACGCGCCTATCCCGCGGCCCGCTTCACGGAACCCGCCGAGGACTTCGCCCACCAGCACCAGGACGTGCGGGTGGAGGACGGCAAGCGGTACGGCGACCTTCCGGAGTTCTGCGACTTCGCCTTCACGGCGCGTGTGGCCAAGGTGAACGCGGCCGCCCTGTGGACCCTGGCCCAGGCCCCCGGCACGCCGCGTGACGCCAGGATCGTCACGTCCACGCTCACGAACGCGACGCGGCTGACCTGGGTGCGGGGGTCCGAGCCCGATCTCGTGGGCTACGAGATCGTCTGGCGCGAGACGACCGCGTCCTCGTGGACGCATGTGATCCCGGCGGGAGACGTCACGTCGTACGAGGTCGACCTGTCCAAGGACAACGTCTTCTTCGGCGTACGGGCGGTGAACCGGTCGGGGTTGCGAGGCCCGGTGGCGTACCCGGCGCCGCAGACCTGAGCGAGGGGTGTGTTTTCGCCCCCGCCGCCCCTACCCGTC
>NZ_VJZC01000671.1 GCF_009377185.1 Streptomyces spongiae | reverse complement strand
GACCACTCGTGACCACCCCCACCCCCACGACGGCCGGTACGGCCCCCGTGGCCGCCGCGGCCGTCTGCACCCTCACGAAGGAGATGACCGAAGGTCCCTACTACCTCGACGGACAGTACGTCCGCTCCGACATCAGCGAGGACAAGACCGGCTTCCCGCTCCAGCTCACCCTCACCGTGGTCGACGACGACACCTGCGCCCCGCTGGCGAACGCCCTCGTGGAGATCTGGCACTCCGACGCGCTCGGTGAGTACTCCGGGTTCGTCGGCAACAACGGCCACGACGAGCCGGACAACGGCACGTTCCTGCGCGGGGGCGTGCTGACGGGCTCGGACGGTGTCGCCCGGATCACCTCGGTCTACCCCGGCTGGTACCGCGGGCGGTGCGTGCACATCCACCTCAAGGTGCACGTCGATGTCACGCTCACTCCTGACGGCTCGTTCACCGGCGGCCAGGAGCTCCACACCGGGCAGCTCTTCTTCGACGAGACGGTCACGGCCAGAGTCGGGGCCCTCTCGCCGTACTCGGCCAACACGGTCCCCCGCACCACGCTCGCCCAGGACTCCATCTACGACGACGGAGGCGCCGCGTCCGGCCTGCTCACGCTGACGGCGCTGGGCACTTCGCCATCGGCGGGCTACGCGGGCACACTGACGGTGGGCGTCGAGACGAGCTGACGCGCGCACCCCTGCCGCACCTCGCCGTGGGGTGGCCCGAGTCGTCGTGCTCGGGCCACCCCACGGCCATGCGCGGGGGCGGCAGCCGAAACCGGGAAAGCGAGCAACGACCACCGACCGGAAGAAGTCATTCCGCGATCACGAACGCACAACTCCGACCGGTCTCCGCCCCCGGCCGGTACTTCCCGCATGGATCGCCCCATCGCCGCTAGCTTGGATATATGCGGCTGAGCGGCCTTGACGACTCCGAGACGGTCCTGTTGAAGCGACACTTCACAGAGGCGAACCTGTCCGTGCTGCGCGCCCTCGTGGAGGACACGGCTGCCTCCGAGGGACTGGCCGGGGTACGCCTGGGCGAGTTCACCCTCGCCATCAGCGAGATCGCCGACAACGCCATCGAGCACGCGGGCGGGCGCGGCCACCTCGAACTGCGCCGCCTGGCCGACGAGCTGGAGTGCCGGATCACCGACAACGGCCCCGGCTTCACACCGGCCATCCCCGAGCTCCTCCCCGGCCTCGACGACACCCGCTCCGGCCGCGGCCTCTGGCTCGCCCACCTGGTCACCGACCGTCTCACCATCGCGGCGGGCGCGACCGGGGCCGCGGTGACGCTGGCGATGCGCCTGCGCTGACCGCCGTCTGCGAAGCGAGTCCGCGCAGCGAGTCTGCGAACTGTGTCCCAACTCCCGTGGAAACAGACTGGGTTGGGACTTACATCCCCAGCGTACGCACAGTCCCGTGTTAAGGATTTCCTCAGCTGCGTGCCTAACTTCACTGGGCATGACAGAGAACACCACCAACGAGAACCAGTCCGGCCGGCACCGCCTCGACAAGAGCGTCAAGCGGCGCCGGGTCCTGATCGGCGGCGGCACCGTCGCCGTGGCGGGCGGGCTCGCCGCGGCAGGCCTCGCCGCGGCCAACCCGACCACCGAGAAAGCGACGACCAAGGCGTCCACGGCATCGGAGTCCGCCTCGGACTCCTCGTCCACCACCGCCGACGTCTGCGTCCTGAACGCGGAGGTCACCGAAGGCCCGTACTCCCTCGAAGGCGCCCTCGTCCGCGAGGACATCCGCGAGGACAAGGAGGGCTTCGAGGTCCAGTACACCTTCACGGTCGTCGACGTGGCGAACGACTGTGCCCCGCTCGCCGACGCGCTCCTGGAGATCTGGCACTGCGACCACCTCGGCGAGTACTCCGGCTTCGTGGGCGGCAACGGACACGAGGAGGAGGACAACGGCACGTTCCTGCGCGGCGGGCAGATGACCGACGAGAACGGCCAGTGCAGCATCACCTCGATCTGGCCCGGTCACTACGTCTCGCGCGCCGTCCACGTCCACATGCGGGTGCACACGGACGTCACGCTCACCGACGACTCGTACACCGGCGGCGAGATCATCCACACCGGCCAGCTGTTCTTCGACGCGGACATCAACGAGGAGATCCAGGCGACGTCCCCGTACTCGGCCAACACCACCCCCGAGACGGCCCTCGCCGACGACAGCATCTACGACGACGGAGGCGCCTCCAGCGGCCTCCTCACGCTCACGGCCCTGGGCGACAGTGTCTCCGACGGCTACAAGGCGACGCTGACCGTGGGCGTCGACAGCGCGTAGCGCTCCGCTGGTAGAGGTAGATCCGCGGGCCGGTGGGGGCTGGTCGCGCAGTTCCCCGCGCCCCTGAAGGGGCGCGGGGCAGTTGTCGATATGCGGCTCCGCCGCGTGGGCGCGACCAGCCACGAATCACCCGCGGACGCCACCCAACCGCTCACGCCCCCACGGTCTGCGGCTCCTCGGCCAGAGACTCCGTGGCCTTCTCCCTCCGATAGGCGCGGACGGAGTACGCCACAGCAGCAGCCCACAGCACATACAGGAGCCCGTACACAGCGGAGCTCACCGTCCCCGTCGCCCCCACCCAGTCACTCCTCATCACCGTACGGACATTGGTGACGACGATGATCCCGCCGACCGCGGACCCGAGAACCCGCGGCGGCACCAACCGCACGAGCCACGCCGCGATCGGCGCCGCGATCAGCCCACCCACCAGGAACGCGAGCACCCACAGGAAGTCGATGCCCTGGGAGCCGAGCGAGAACAGGAAACCGAGACTGGCGGCGATCGCGACGAGGAACTCACTCGTGTCGATGGAGCCGATCACCTTGCGCGGCTCCATCCGCCCGCTGGCGAGCAACGCCGGCGTACCGACCGGACCCCAGCCGCCCCCACCCGTCGCGTCCAGGAACCCGGCGACCAGTCCGAGCGGCGACAGGAACCGCTTCCGCAGCGGCTTGCCCAACTGCCCCTTGGGCAGCCCCCGGAAGGTGAAGCGGGACATGACGTACAGCCCGAGTCCCAGCAGGATCAGCGACATGACCGGCTCGGCGACCTCGGTGGACAGCGTGGACAGCACGGTCGCGCCCAGGAACGCGCCGACCGCCCCCGGCACCCCGATCCTGGCCACGACCTTCCAGTCCACGTTGCCGAACCGCCAGTGCGCGGCGCCCGACATCAGCGTGGTGCCGATCTCGGCGAGGTGGACCGTCGCCGAGGCCGCCGCCGGGTTGGTGCCCATCGCGAGCAGCAGGGTCGTGGAGGTCACGCCGTAGGCCATGCCCAGGCTGCCGTCCACGAGTTGGGCGCCGAGGCCCGCGAGTGCGAGCAGTACCAGCGTCCGCATCTACGTCCGTCTCCCGTCTTCCGTCTTCCCTGGTTTTCCCACCGGATAGGTAGGGATTGATTGGCAGGGGCCGACGATAGGCGGCGAAGCTGAGGAAAACCTGAGCACGCGGTAACGATCCTGTGGGGGAGCATGTGAGGGGGGAGCGCCCGTGGCCTACGGGCACTCCCCCGGCCGGTCTGCCGCTAGCGGAGCCGGATCACGTTCCAGGACAGCGGTTCGAGGACGGTGTGCAGCGTGCCGTCGCGGAGAGCCGTGCCCTCGACGGTGTGCGGGGTGACGCGCCCCGGCTCGTCGAGGGTGTTGCGGGCGTCGGGGTCGGCGTCCGCGAGCACGCTGTGCTCGACGACTTCGGTCAGCTCCAGCCCGCTCAGGGCGACTTCGAGCGGGAGCGACTCGGCGCGGTCGCGGTTGACGGCGAACACGGTGACCGAGCCGTCCTCGGCCCGCACGGCCGTGGCGTGCAGCAGGTCCGCCTCGCCGTACTTCTTCGTCTCGTACGTCGGTGAGTCGACCCGTACGTCGAGGACCTGCCCGCGCCCGTACCGGGATGCCTGCGCGAACGGGAAGAACGTGGTCTGCCGCCAAGCCGGGCCGCCCGGTTCGGTCATGATCGGCGCGATGACGTTGACGAGCTGGGCGAGGCAGGCGACGGTGACGCGGTCGGCGTGCCGGAGCAGCGCGATCAGGAGCGAGCCGAAGACGACGGCGTCCATGACGCTGTAGTTGTCCTCCAGGAGGCGGGGGGCCACCGCCCAGTCCCGTGCGCCGGAGTTCTCGATCGCGTGCCACTCCGAGATGTACCAGACGTTCCACTCGTCGAAGGAGAGGTTGATCTTCTTCTTGGACTTGAGCTTCGCGCCCACGTGGTCGGCGGTGGCGATCACGTTCTCGATGAAGGACTCCATGTCGACGGCGGAGGCCAGGAAGGAGTCGACGTCGCCGTCCTCGGGCTGGTAGTAGGCGTGCAGGGAGATGTGGTCGACCAGGTCGTACGTCTCGGCGAGGACCGTCGCCTCCCACTCGGCGAACGTCGGCATGGACTGGCTGGAGGAACCGCAGGCGACGAGTTCGACGGTGGGGTCGATCTGGCGCATGGCGCGGGCGGTCTCGGCGGCGAGGCGGCCGTACTCCTGGGCGGTCTTGTGGCCGGTCTGCCAGGGGCCGTCCATCTCGTTGCCGAGGCACCACAGCTTGATGCCGAAGGGGTCCTTGTCGCCGTGGGTGGCGCGGAGGTCCGACAGTGCCGTGCCGGCGGGGTGGTTGGCGTACTCCTGGAGTTCCAGGGCCTCGGCGACGCCCCTTGTGCCGAGGTTGAGGGCCATCATGGGCTCGGCCTGGGGGCCGATCTTGCGGAGGAAGGCGATGTACTCGGAGAGCCCGAAGTGGTTGGTCTCCGTGGAGCGCCAGGCGAGGTCGAGGCGGCGGGGGCGGTCCTCGACGGGGCCGACGGAGTCCTCCCACTTGTAGCCGGAGACGAAGTTGCCGCCGGGGTAGCGGATCGTGGTGACGCCCAGTTCCCGGACGAGGTCCAGCACGTCGGTGCGGAGGCCCGCCTCGTCGGCCGTGGGGTGGTCCGGCTCGTGTACGCCGGTGTAGACGCAGCGGCCGAGGTGCTCGACGAACGAGCCGAAGAGTCGGGGGTTGACCTCGCCGATGGTGAAGGCGGGGTCGAGGGTGAAGCGGGCGGTGCGGCTG
>NZ_VJZC01000067.1 GCF_009377185.1 Streptomyces spongiae | reverse complement strand
CACCACGCGGACGGCGAAGAGCGGGGCGGCCAGCGCCAGTCCACAGAGGACGAGGGCGCGTTCCACACCGCCCGGCAGCGCGAACAACAGCGCCGGACCCGCCACGACCCCGAACACCGCGGCCGCCGCGAAGGCCGCGCTGAACAGCGCGTACCCGATCTCCACGGTGATCGCGTCCCGATCGGACTGCGTGCGCCGCCCCTGCCCCTCGTGCACCATGCGTTCCCGTCCCCCGTTCGTCTCCACGAGCCGTATGAAACAGGTGTGCGCCCGGCGGGGCAAGACAGCCCGCCGGGCGCGCAGCGGCGACCGGCTACCTCCACGTCACGGCTGAGTTCTCCCGCCACAGCGTCGCCACCGACTCGTCGCCCGAGACGCCGGGCATCGGCAGCCTGTTCCACAGCGACAGGTAGAGCCGCGCGGCCGGACCGGCCACCTCGCAGTCCGCCTCCGCCGTCTCGCCCCGCTCACTCACCGGTGGCCCCGATGACAGCCGTACGGTCCACGTGGTGCCCGTGTCCGTCGCCCGCACCCTGAGGACCCGCGGCCGGTCGGTGCGTACCCGGCTCTTCTCCCGTGCGTGGAAGGCGAGCAGCAACTCGTCGATGCCGTCCACCGCGAACTCCGGCGTGATCGCGAAGTCCGGGGCGCTCGCGCCGACCGCGTCGGCCGTGCCGTCGCGCGCCGACTCCGCGTCCAGCCGGTGAACCGTCGTCTCGTGCGCCTGCCGCCGTGCCCAGAAGGCCAGGGGCGAGGGCGCGGGCAGGAAGCTCCAGCACGCCACGTCCGGGGGAGCCGTGGTGAGGGTGTCGACGAGCCACCGGTGGCCCTCCCGGAACCAGGCCAGGAGGTCGCCGCCGTCCAGGTCGGGCTCGCCCTTGTCCGGGTGGTACGACGTGTGGCCGTCGGCGACGAACGCCCCGGCCCACCGGTGCACCATCCCCGTGTGCCGCAACAGATCCCGCACCCGCCAGTCGGGGCATGTCGGTACCCGGGCCCCGGTACCCGCGCTCTCGGCGGCCGCGACCAGCAGCCGGCCCTCCCTGTCCAGGGCCTCAATGTGCTCGGTGATCTCCATGGGGCGAGTGTGCCGGATGGAGTGAGGTCGAAGCGCCCCGAGCGCGTCGGCGCCGCCCGGAACACCCTCAGCCCGTTGCCGCACGCCGGGTGGTGAAGGCGATGACCGTGGCCAGCGCGGCCAGCGCCGCCACGCTGGTGAGGGCGGTAGGAAGGGAGAACCAGTCCGCCATGAAGCCGATGGCGGGTGGTCCCAGGAGCATGCCGCCGTAGCCGAGGGTGGACGCGATCGCGACGCCGTCGGGGCCGGCCAGCGTGCCGGCGCGTTCGATGGCGACGGGGAAGAGGTTGGCGAGACCGAGCCCGGCGATCACGAAGCCGAGCAGCGCTGCCCACAGGGAGGGGGCGAGCGAGCCGAGCAGCATACCGACGGCGGCGGTCGCGCCACCGGATACCAAGGTGCGGGTCTGGCCCAGACGTTCGAGCAGCCTGGTGCCGGTCAGGCGGCCGATGGTCATGGCAAGGGCGAAGCAGGAATAGCCGATGGCCGCGGCGCCCGGAGTGGCGTCGAGATCCTGTTCCAGGTGCAGCGCGCTCCAGTCGGCCATGGCTCCCTCCCCATAGGCCGTGCACAGGGCGATCAGACCGAAGGTGATCACCAGACCGCGGGTGCGCCTGTCCAGGCGCCGCGGTGCGGGCTCCGTGTCCGATGTGTTCTCCGGTGGTGCCGGGGGTCGGAGACGCAACAGGGTGCGGCCCGCCAGGGCGGTGACGAGCAGGCCGATCGCGGTCAGGCCGAGCAGATGCCGCGTGGGGGACAGCGCCCCGGCGACCAGTCCACCGAGACCGGCGCCGATCATGCCACCGAGGCTGAACGCGGCGTGGAAGCTGGGCATGACGGGCCTGCGGAGCGCCTTCACCAGGTCGACCGCGGCGCTGTTGAACGCGACGTTTATCCCGCCATAGCCCAGTCCGAGCAGCAACAGTGCTGCGCCGAGGGCGGATGCGGAGTGGGTGAGTGGTGGCAGTGCGACGCTGAGCGAGAGGACGACCGCGCAGATGACGGTGATGGGGTGGCTGCCGTAACGGCGGCAGAGGCGTCCCGTGACCATCATGGTGAGGACGGCGCCGGCCGAGACTCCGAGGAGCGCCAGTCCCAGGGCGCTGGCGGAGGAGCCGGTCTGTTCCTTGATGTCGGGGATGCGGACGATCCAGCCGGCGAAGAGGAACCCGTCGAGGGCGAAGAAGACGGTGATGGTGACGCGGAGTCGGGTGAGTGTGGTGTCGGTTGTGGCGTAACGCGTCCCGGATTTGTTTATTTGCGGCACAAACGCAGGCTAGGTTGGTGCCAGGTGGACGGCAAGGAGTTCGGTCGCCGCGGCCACTGAACGCGGCCGGCCCGATGTCAGGGCGGGCGCCGCCCTCACCGTGTGCGATGAGGGCGGCGTACCGCTGTGCCTGCCGGCGGGTCAGGAGCCCTGGGGTGGGCCGAATCGGACCCACTGGGCTGTGCTCGGGACACCGTTCTTGTCCAGCAGGAAGAGCATGTAGTAGCCGGGGACGGCGTCCTTCGCGGAGGGCGGCGCCTTCAGCTTCAGCGAGCCGTCCGCGCGCTCAGTGATCTTCAGTTCCAGATGCCGCTGACTGGTGTTCACGGAATGGGTGGAGGTGGACGGTGCCAGAATCACGGCGCGGTCCACGGCGTCGGCTGTGTCGGTGCCGACGGTGAACTCCTTCCGGTAGCGCAGGATGCTGTCCGGAGCGTCGCCGAGGTGGGGCCGCTTGCCGCGGTGCAGGTAGGCCGGCTCGTAGATCTCGATGGCGCCGTGCATGTCGTCGGTGATGTCCGGGTCGTTGGCGATCTGCTGCAGCTCGTCGCCGGTGATCATGATGCGGCCGTCGGGCATCACCACCGCGTTGGAGTGGTAACCGCGGGGCAGTCGCTGGACGGGACCCAGGCGCCAGTTGCCCTTCTTGTCACCCAGCTCGGTCTGGCGGTACTTCTGGTCGGCGTTCGGGTTGTACGGGCCATTGCCGTAGTCCCGGATGTCGGGGGAGCCGTTGACCGTGAAGAGCGTGCCGTCGGGCAGGACAAGGGTGTTGTCCTGAGTGCGCCCGAAAGCCTTGGCACCCGGCTTGGTCCAGCTGCCGTCCTTGAACAGGTAGGTCTCGGGGTCGCTGGGGTCGCCGCCCATCTGCAGGACGGCGTCGGGTCCGCGCAGTCCGTTGGGCAGCGGCACGGCGGAGCCGTAGAACCTTTCGCCGCGCAGGGTCTTGCGTCCCTTGGGCTTGTCCGGCCGGTTGGGCAGGCCGATGCGGGTCCCGGCGACGGGGTCGAACTTCCACTGCTGGTCGGAGTCCCGGCCGAAGGTGTAGATCAGGCCGTCCCGCAGCGAGAACGCGTGGGGGTAGTCGTTGTGGAACGGGGCGTCGGCCGCGAAGCGGTCCACCGGGACGTTCGGGCGGGGTTGGACGCTCCCGTCCGTGAGCACAGGATGGTTCCTGGCCGGGAAGCGCTCCACGATCTCGGTGGGCGTGCCCCACCCGCGCTCCGACTGTCCGGAGAAGATCAGTTGACGGCCGTCCGCGCCGGTGACCACGGTGGGGTACCAGCGGCCCACGGACATGTCCGGCTGACGCAGCCAGACCTCCTTGAAGGGGTCGAAGATCAGCGCCAGTTTGGCGCCCGAGCCTCCGTTGCCACCGAGGTTGCCGCCGAAGACGCCGAGCATCCCGTTGGGAAGGAAGGAGTGCCCGGCGCAGAAGAACGGCGCGGGGCGCGGCTCGTTCCTGCCGTCCGGCATGTCGATCACGGGCGGGGGCACGGCTCTGAACGCGTCCTTCCCGGTGCCCTTCTCCGGGTCCCACAGGTAGGCGCGTCCGGCGTTCTCACGTCCGATGAGCTGGGTGGGTGCCGTTTCCCGGGTGGGGTTGTCCTCCACCGGTTCGAAGGAGAAGACCAGGATCTTTCCGGTGGGCAGTTGGGCGATGTGCACGCCGTAGTCGGGCGACGGGAAGTAGTCGGTGAACTTGCCGAACTTGCCGGCGGCGAACTTCGCGTTCTTGGTCTTCTGGTCCTGAGTCAGCCAGTTCAGGCGGTTGGTACGGGTGGTCTGCGGATAGTCGGAGGTCTTGTCGGCGGCGATCCGCAGGCGGGCGTGCTCTTCGGCGTGGGACTGCCCCAGAGCGGCTGCCTCGTCGGGATCGACCTCCTTCGCCACCTTCTTCTCGGAGACTTCGGCTGCTTCGGGGCTGCCTTCGTGAGGGTGGTCTCCGCCGCCGTGGGCGACAGCGTGACCGGCGCCCAGCACCATGACGGCGCTGACGGCGGTGACCAGAGCACAGGCTCGGGCGCGGCGGGACATACTGCGGTGGGCCAAGGAGGAGGCTCCTTCCGGGAGGGACTGTCGGACATCGCGTACGGCACGGTGGGTCAGGGCCGTCGCGCGGTCTTGAGGAAGCCGCGGCTGGGGAGGAAGAAGTACTCCGCACCGCGCAGCGTGACGGACTCGGCGAGGCTCACGCTGAGCATCTCGCCCGGAACGCCATGCTTCTTGGGCCAGTTCATCGGAGTGTCCGCGTGGCCGCAGCCGACGATCGGGTCCTGGCCGGTGGAGGGTTTGCCGTCTTCGCCGCCACAGATGAAGTCGACGTCGTTGCACCAGTCGGCCTGCATGAACTCGAACTGCCGGGAGATGTCGGCCTGGGCGCACAGGAACAGCAGCCCGACGCCGCCGTCGCTCTCGTAGGAGATGCCTCGGCGGGCGATGCGCCGGTTGCGTTCCTTCTCCAGGGACCCGTTGAACTGCCATGTGGTGTCACCGCGGGGATTGGTCTTGCGGATGTGCGCCTGGTAGGGGCACTTCAGGCCGTCCTTGTCGCCCAGGAAGTCGAAGTCGTTCGCGATGGGGGCGTCATCGCCGGCGCCCGTCGCGGGCTGGCTCACGGGCACGCCGTTGCGGAAGCGACCCACCATGTAGGCGCCCGCGAGCTCGATGTCGCCTTCGTGGGGTTCCGCCCTGCCGTCGGCCTTGGCCAGCTCTGTGGCGAGCTTCAGCCGCTGCCGGTTGAAGTGGGGAACGTCCTGCTCCAGCTTCCGGTACACGAAGTACGAGCCGTAACCGGTCTCTGCGTGCCCGCCCGGGTCCTTGGCGAGAACGAGGTGGAGAGGCGCACCGGGGTGCCATTTCTCGTACCCCTGCTCCTTCTTCGCCTCCTCGATGTCCTTGGTGAGGAAGTGCGGCTCGCTCACACCGTCGATGAATCCGAAGTGCTCGCGCACCGGCCCGTGCGGGTGGGTCCGCAGTACCTTGCCGATCTCCTCGTGAACGACCTTGCCTGCCCCGGCCCGAAGGAGCGCTCCGGCGACGGCGTCGGCCTTCTCCTGCACCTCGGCCGGAGAGTCGTCGGCGACGATGACCAGCGCGTCGATCGCCCCCTGGAAACCCTCGTGCCACTCGGAGACCGGAGGGTCGCACAACTTGGCGAGGGTGGCGGTGCCCCGGGTGCCCCGCCGGAACGCCTCGTCCTGGGGCAGGTCGGTGATGCCGAGCGCCTGGTACCCGGATGCGGAGAGCATCAGGTTGACGAAGGGGGGACTGGGGTCCTCGGCAAGTGCCGCGCTCAGCCGCACCTCGGGTGCTGTACGACGCTTGTGGCCGTCGGGGCCGTCGGGGCCGTTGTGGCCGCCGAAGGGGCCGACCTTGACGCCCGTCGAGACGCGTGGACCGTCCCCGAGCTCCGCACTCAAAGGCGCGCCGACCGGGCCCAGGCCGACAGCGGCGAAGATCGCGGCGCGCTTGCGGGACTGCTCCCACTGCGCCATCGCCGTGGTGACCTGGTCGGCCATGGTCGCCAGCCAGGCTCGGGCCTTGCCCGGCCGTTCGCGGTCGAAACGGATGAAGAGGTGACGGCTGTGGTCGCGGCCGTGGCTCTTGAGGATGTTGCCCTGGATGTCCTCCATCAGTCGCCGCTCGTCCGGCCCGAACTCGCCCTGGCGGTCGGCCGGCCCGATGCCCGTCTCCTTGGTGAAGTCGAGCCTTGTGGCTTGCGAGGTCATCGGCATGCTCCTGCGGGTGGACGGCGGGACGCACGCGGGAGGGCGGGGCGCCGCCCACGTGTGCCCGGATCCTGTCCCTGCGGGCCCAAGACACCCCTCACGGACGCCGAGATCACCCGTACGGGTCGCAAAGGGAAGTGCGTTGACCTGGGGTTGCGTCGACTGGACCGGGCGCCTGCCACGCGCTTCGAGAGCTGCGCGGTCACTCCCTGCGCGAGTGGACGCGGGCTCTTCGTTCAGGGAGCGATACGACGAACCGTACGATGACTCGTATGCCCCGCCGCTCCCCATCGCTCGACCGCGCGACCCAGGACCGCATCGCCGAAACCGCCCTCCACCTCGTCGACGAGGGCGGCCCCGAGGCGTTGACGTTCCGTGCGCTGGCCACGCGACTGGAGATCTCCCTCGCCTCGCTCCAGCGCCGGTGCACCGACCTGGCCGGCCTGCTGGACCTGTGCATCGACCATCTGGCCGCCCGGCTGCCCGAGATCGAGCCGGACACCGACTGGGCCACCGCCACCGAGACCCGGTTCACCGCGCTCTACCGGCTACTGGCGGCCCACCCGGGACTGCTCGCCCTGCGCGGCACGCGGCCCTGGCTCGGCCCGAACCTGCTGGCCCGCCTGGTCGAGCCGCAACTCGCCCACAGTGTCGCCGCCGGAATGACCCCAGAGGAAGCGATCACCGCGTACCGACGGATGTACCTGCTCACCCTCGGCAGCGCCGGCTTCGTCGACCACCGCGATCCCAAGGCCGCACAATCAGCCACCCGCACCGCACTGGCCGCACTCGACCCGGAGGAGTTCCCGGCGCTGACCGGCAACCTGGCCGCGATCGTGCCCGCCGTCACCGAACACGAGGTCTACCACGGCGCGTTGCGCCAGCTCATCCACGCGGCGGCCCCGGCCCGCGAAGCCTGACCCGCCCCAGGACGAACCGACGACATTCCTGCCCCGGGCGCAGCCCCTCGACGCCTTCGCCGACCGCACGGATACGTCCGGAGACCTCCAGGCCACCTTCATGGCGGTGGGAGGGGCATGTCGAACCAGGTTGCGGGGCGGTAGTCACCGTGCGGCACCGGTGCACACGGATCCCGAGGAGGTGTCCGTTCTGACCGCGCTGTCGGCACTGGCCGACCCTGTGCGCATTCAGTTGATCCGCGAACTGGCGGGCGGCGCCGACTGGACGAGCAACTGTGGCAGCTTCGACGTGCCCGTCGGTAAAGCCGTATTCAGCCACCACTTCTCGGTCCTGCGCGGCGCCGGGCTGGTCGAACAGCGTGACCAGGGGCCCAGGCGGATCAACCGACTGCGTCGCGAGGAGTTCGACGCGCGGTTCCCCGGGCTGCTCGACCTGGCGCTTCGCGGCGACGGCGCCGATTGAACAGCTGATCGGCCCCGGTGCAACGGGCCTTGGGGACGCGCCGCGATTCAGCGATACGTCCCCTCCGGCATCCTGGGCGTACTCGGGCTACTTCTCTGTGAGCGGTGTGACGGCGATCCGGTCGATGACGGGTGCGTACGGGGATCGCTGGTCGTACTGGTTGTAGGTGTCGCCGTTGAAGTCGGGCAGCTCCTCCGCGGTGAAGGTGAGCCGGTCCGCCGTTGACCGAGAGGTCGGCGTGCCGGGCGATGGGGTCGGGGTTGTAGTGAGTGGCGGTCGCCTTGGCGGCGCCGGAGACCTTGCCGCCTTCCGCCTCATAGACCGTCGACGTCAGGGTGCCGTGGGACGGTGTGACGCGCAGGCGGTCCAGCATCAGGTCGCGTGAGGCACCGGTGACGGTGATTCTTGTAACGGCAACACCGGAACGGTCTCCGACCAACTCCTGACGGTCAGCAGCAACTCGGCCTCCGTGAACGTGCCGTGGACGGACGCCGCCGACGGCTACACGGTCACCCTGCTGCCGCCGTCCAACACCACGGTCTCCACGGTCGCGGTGGTCCAGCACAGCGGTCAGTGTCTGGACGACACCAACCTGAGCACGGCCAACGGCACGCAGTACCAGCAGTACCACTGCGAGGGCGGCTACCAGCAGATGCTCGACTTCAGGCCGGTGGCCGGGCGTACCAACACCTACACCGTGGTCAACGAGCACAGTGGCAAGTGCCTGGACGTGGCGGGCGCTTCCACGACCGACGGTGCGGCCGTCCAGCAGTACACCTGCAACGGCGCCACGAACCAGATGTTCACCCTCAACCCCGTCACCGCACTCGGCAACAGCAAGGACTACCAACTCGTCGCCGTCCACAGCGGCAAGTGTGTCGACGTCAGTCAGGTCTCGACCGCGGCCGGCGCGAAGATCCATCAGTGGCCCTGTGACGCGGCCGGCGCGCTGAACAACAAGAGGAACCAGATCTGGCGCCTCCAGGGCATGGGCTGACCTGCGTCCCTTCCTCAGAGGGCTCTCGGCCACGGAAGGGAACCCCCTGGGCAAGACCCCGTCAGGACGGCTTGGCGGGGGGCGCGTCCGGGAGGTTCTGACGCAGCCGTTGGGCCTCCTCGAAGAGGCGGTTCGTGTGGTCCGACAGTACGCCGCCCAGGAGTAGCTCCGGGGTGTAGAAGGACCGTGCGGAGGCGGCCACCTCCCGTGCGGACAGGGCGATTTGGTTGATCTCGGTGCGGCGGATCTCGTCGATCGAGCTTGCCCAGACGACACGCCGCAGATTCGCCCACGCCATCGCGCTCATGCACATCGAGCAGGGCTCGCCCGTTGTGTAGAGGGTGGTGTCGGCCCAGCCCTGGTTGCCTTGCCGGTGTACGTAGTCGTTCATGGCGACCACCTCGCCGTGCAGCACCGGGCTGTCCGCCCCGGTGTTGACCCCACTCCCCAGGACCTCGCCGGTGCGGTGGTCGACGATCACCGCGCCGAACGGCCACTGGGGGTTTCTTCGGGCCTGCTCGATGGCCAGCCACATGAATCGCTCGTGACGCGTGCCGGCGCGGGTGCGGGTGCTGGCGTGGCTCTCCTGGAGTGCGTGGCGAGGGAGGGCGAACGGCGCCGCGACTCCCGTCACCACGGCTCCGCACCTGCCAAGGAACTGGCGCCTGTCCGAGTCCATACACTTCTCCTCACCTGATGCCGACAGATTCGAAGAGTAGTCGAATCATTACGGATGGTAATAATCGGGTGCGGTGGCTGCCGTCGTCCGGACACACTCCACGGATGGGTGCTGATATCGCCGCGTCGTTTCACGTGTCGCTTCAGGAGAGGGCTCTGCGCCATGTCGCGGCTTTGTCCACGGGAGGGCCGCTTGCTCCTGACCTGCGGGTGACGATGCACTTCCATCCCGATCGTGAGTCGGGAGACCGGCCGATCCTGGTGAAGATGGCGGAGGACGGCGTCTACCGGTCGCAGTTCGTGACGGGCACGAGCAACGGCGGCCTGACCGCTCGCCCTGGCGGAGACCGGTGGCGTTGGGAGAGTCGAATCTTCGCCGGTGCGTACGACCGCGCCGCGACTGACGAGCGTCCCGTGTACGGTGCGTTGAACTACCGTCGCGATCCCGTCGGTGGCGCGCCGAGGTTCGGCTCCTCGTATTTCAGGCTCACCGCTGAGACTCTCGCACGCACCACGTTCTGCTACCCCGACAGTTCCACCGAGCCTTCGGCCTTCGGTGTCGCCGCCCACTGCGCACTCATCGAGCTCGCCGAGGCCGACGGCTTGGATGCCTTGGACGACCACATAGAGGCACAGATTCACGGACCGGTCAGATTCGACCGTGACGTCGAGGCGCTGGTGCTGGATCCCAGTTATCGCGGCACAGCGGTCGAATCCGCGGCTCACCGGCTCTCGTGCCCGGTCGAGTGGCATCCGGGTTTCCGGCTCGGCGTGGATGAGCTGCGACGCCACCCGAGCTACCGCGGACAGAGATACGTCGACCTGGGAAGTGAGATCGCGGTGGACGGACGGATCGATCCCAAGATCATCGGAGACGCTGCCCGCACGGGCCGCCATGCCCTCCAGGACCTCAAGAAGGTCTGGCACTGCCTGGCACGCTTTGGACAGCGCCGCACACCCTCTGCTGAAAGGTGACTCACCGGCCGGGCCCGTCACCCCTTCGTCGCGCCCTGAAGCAGCCCCGCCATGAAGCTGCGCTGGAAGATGACGAAGAGGATCAGGATGGGGAGCATCACGATGATGGTCCCCGCCGCGAGTGTGGGGATGTCGGTGGTGTTCTGGCCCACGAAGAAGCCGAGCCCGGCGGGAGCCGTGTGCTTGGTGGTGTCCTGGATGAGGACCAGCACCAGCAGGAACTGGTTCCACGACCACATGAAGACGAGCAGGCCCAGCGTCATCAGGGACGGCCGGGCCAGGGGGAGCAGGATCCTCAGCAGGATCGTGGCCGAGGAGGCACCGTCGATACGGGCCGCCTCCACCAGCGACGCCGGGGTGGACTGGAAGTGGGTGCGCATCCAGAACACGCTGAACGGCATGAACAGCGCGATCTCCACCAGGATCACGCCCAGGTAGGAGTTGGTCAGGCCAAAGCCCCGCAGGTCGAAGTAGAGGGGAACCACGATCAGTTCGACCGGGATGGTGAGGCCGGCGACGAAGAAGGCCGCGACCGCGTTGCCGCCCGGGAGCCGGGCCGTGCCCAGCGCGTAGCCCGCCAGCGTGGCGAGAAGCAGGGAGGCGGGGACGACACCGAGCGCGATGGTGAGGCTGTGGCGGATGAGGTCGGAGAAACCGGCCACCGACCACGCCTGTTCGTAGTTGTCCCAGCTCCACCGCTCCGGCCAGGTCAGGCCCACCACCGGCGTGCCCGCGGGCTGCAGGGAGGCGAGGAAGACGCTGAGGAACGGGACGACGACGGCGATCGCCATGACTGTCAGAAGCGCGTAACCCGACCAGCGTTCCGATCGCGTGGCGGTGTTCATGAAGGTGTCCCGTTGTTCATGACGGTGCTCATGACTCCGACCTCGACAGACGGTTGATGAGGTAGACGATCGCGAGTATCAGACAGCCGAGGACGACGGCCAGGGCCGCGGCCAGCCCCACCTTGCCCTCGGAGAACGCCAGTCGGTACACCAGCAGTCCGGGCACCGTGGTCTGCTCGCCGGGGCCGCCGTTCGTCGTCACGTACACGATGTCGAAGCTGGCGAGCGCGGCCACCGTGGTCACCGTCATGGCGACGGCGAGTTCGCCACGCAGGTGGGGGAGGGTGACGGAGACGAACTCCCGCACCGGGCCCGCCCCGTCGAGCCGGGCCGCCTCGTACAGGTGGGGATCCACCTTCTGTACGCCGCTGAGGAAGAGCATCATGCACAGGCCACTGAGCACCCAGGTGCCCACGAGGCCGACGGCGATCAGTGCGGCGCCGAAGTCGCCGAGCCAGGCCCGCGTCACGCCGTCCAGGCCGACCGCGCCCAGCGCCTGGTTCACCAGCCCGTCGTCCCCGTACAGCCAGCGCCACGTCACGCCCACCGCGACGAGCGGAACGACCTGCGGCAGCATGAACAGGAACCGGTACGCCCCCATGCCGGGCCGCCGGTAACGGGCCAGCAGACCGGTCATCGCCAGCCCGAGCGCGATGGGCACGAAGGAGAAGAACACCACCAGGACCAGCGCGTTGAACACGGACCTGCGAAGAATGGAGTCCTGGAGGATCTCCTGGTAGTTGCCGAGGCCGACCCAGTCGCCCAGCGTGACACCGTCCCACTCGAAGAGGGAGAGATACGCCGTGTGCAGGGCGGGCAGCACCGCGAAAGCGAGGTAGACGGCGAAGGCGGGGAGTACGTACACGTAGCCGCGATACGGACTGCGTCGGCGGGGGCTCGCGGTCCGGACCGGCGGCTCACTGCGCGGCGGCCTACTGCCCATGGTGTTCCTCCCACTCGTCCTGAAGTGAGTCGAGGTAGTCCGCGGGCTCGACGCGGTCCGCGATGAGCTTCTGGATGCCGGAGCGCAGCCGGTCGAGCATGGCGGGGGCGGCGAAGTCGGGGAACGTCGTGATCCCGTCGTCGGCGACGGCCCGCCGGTGGGCCTCCGCGATGTCGGCGAGGACGCCCTCCGGCTTCGCCACGGCCTCGGGGTTGGGTGGCAGGAAGCCGTTGTCGCTGATGATCTGACCGGCTTCGGGGGAGGTCAGGAAGTCGAGGAACGCGCCTGCCGCCTCGGGGTGTTCGGTCCGCGACGAGACGGCGTAGGAGACGCTGAAGCCCGAGGCCACGATGGGGTCGGAGGCCCGTTCGCCCGGCATCGGGAAGAAGCCGACGTTGTCCTTCATGGCGGTCGCCAACTGCCCGGCCGCCCAGTTGCCGTTGATCAGGAAGACGCTGTCACCCTTGGCGAACTGTGCGGTGGAGTCGACCTGTGCGGTGCCGTTGGCGGAGTCGTTGTAGTAGCCCTTGCGGCCCCATTCGACGACCAGTTCACTCGCGGTGGTCCCGGCGGGCTTCTCGACGGTGGCGCCCTTGGTGCCGTTGACCCAGTCCCAATAGTCGTCCGTGGGCATGGTCTGGTTGAGGAGGGCGGCCCACAAATGGATACCGCCGGAGTCGAGCGCGCCGACGCCGAGCGGTGTCAGGTCCGCCTTCTTGGCCGCGGCGAGCTGGTCCTCGAACTCCGCCAGAGTCCTGGGCGGAGCGTGGATCCCGGCCCGCTCGGCCAGCTTCTTGTTGTAGTAGATGCCGGTCATCGACAGACCGGCCGGGACCCCGAACAGGGCCCGCCCACCGGTGGCTTTACTGGTCTGCCCGGCGGTGAGCTGGTCGAGGCTGACCGGGGGAATGGCGTCGTCCCAGCCGTACGCCTCCCGATAGGGCGAGAGATCGAGGATGTGGCCGTCCGCCGCGAGGTCGGTCATCCCGACCGCGTACTGCGCGATGTCGGGGGCGGTGTCGGAGGTCATGGTGAGCTTCAGGTTCTGGACGTAGTCCGAGAACGTCTTGTACTGCGGCTCGACCTTGATGGTGGGGTGCCCCTTCTCGAACGCGGCGATCAGCGCGTCGACCATCGGCGGGGCATCGGCGAACTGCAGACGCAGGGTGATGTCGTCGTCAGGCACGGCGGTCGAGGACGGCACACTGCGGGGACCGGGCACCGCCGCCGCGCTCCCGGGAGTCAGGGCGTCGCAGGCGGTGAGCGGCAGCACGAGCGCGACGGCGCAGGCCGCCGCCGCGACACGGCGACGTACCCATGGCGTCCTGTCCATGATCGGCCTCCTTGCGTTCCCTCGGCGGACGGATCGCTGCGTCAGCCCTGCGGACAGCGGTCCTTGACCTTCTCCAGCAGGGCGTTGTTGTGGCGCTCGGCGTCGTCGCCCGTGTTCTGACTGGCGATCAGCGGTGGTGCCTGACCGTGGAGTTCGGCGAGCAGCTCAGCGGCCCGGCAGGTCAGGGCGTTGACGATCGCCGCCCCCACGACCGTGGACAGGGCGCCGACGGCGCTGTCGCCCACGGGCACCACCGTGTCACCGGGGCGGCCGTGCGTGTCGATGACGATGTCGGCGACGTCGAGCAGGCGATGGCCGTCGGGGTGCCGGGACTCCGCGGACAGCGAGTGGGCCCGGCTGGTGACGGCGACGACGGTCGCTCCCAACGCGCGGGCGCCGAGGGCGAACTCGACCGGGACGGCGTTGATACCGGAGTTGGAGATCACGACCACCACCTCGCCGGCCCTGATGTCCGCCGTACTCAGGATCGCCGCCGCGTAGCCGCTGACACGTTCGGCCGCACCGGCGTGCCGAGGGGCGGCGGGGGAGAGCGCCGGATCGGCGATCACGTTGACCGGGGCGAGTCCCCCCGCGCGCAGCAGCGGTTCGATGGCGACGAGCTGCGAATGGCCGCTGCCGAAGTAGTGGACGACACCCCCGGCGGCGACGCTGTCCGCGATGGCGCCGGCGGCGCGCTCGATGGCGGGTCGCTCGGCGTCGGCCAAGGCGGTGAGGTTCTCCTGGAGAGCGGCGAAATAGGCGAGATCGGCGTTCATCGTGTCGAGGCCACCTGAGGTGTCGAGCCGGAGCGGGGGAGGAGCTCGTACGGGCCGGACCGGGCTGGCGTGTGAGGGCCGCCAGCTGGCTGTGGACCGTACCAGAGGGTTATAAGGCTGCACAGAGCCCTCGCGCCAACCAACGCCAACTAGTCCTATATACGGCCCACTACCTTGACTGCTCCTGTCGGCGAACCTAGCTTCAATTGACTTGTGGTACGTACCACAGTCGACCCTCGTCAGGAGCCGGCCGGACGATGACATCACCCGAGGCATCAGAGGCAGCAAACGTGGGAAGCGCCGCCGCCCGGCAGCTTCTTCAGCGGCTTCTCGCGGGCCGGGCCGCGGAGTTCACCGTCGACGTCGCGCCCGGGGGCGGCGGGCCCGACTGGTTCGAGGTCGACGCGGGGCCGTACGGGGTGGCGCTGCGCGGGTCCAGCGGTGTCGCCGTCGCCTCGGCGCTGCGCTGGTATCTCCGCACGGCCTGCCGGACGCAGATCACCTGGGACGCCCCCGCGCCCCGGCTGCCGGACCGCCTGCCCCGCACCGGTACGGCCGCCCGTACGACCTCCCCCTACCCGCACCGCTACCACTTCAACGTCTGCACGTTCGGCTACACCACGGCGTTCTGGGACTGGACGCGCTGGGAGCGCCACATCGACTGGATGGCGCTGCACGGCGTGACCACGCCACTGGCGATGACCGGTACGGAAGCAGCCTGGCAACGGGCCCTCCTGCGCGCCGGCCTCGACGACGAGGCCGCCCGACGGTTCCTCGGCGGCCCGGCCTACCTCCCGTGGAACTGGCTCGCCTCGCTCGACGGCTGGTGCGGGCCCCTGCCCCAGAGCTGGATCCACAGCCATGCGGAGCTGGGCCGCCGCATCCTGGACCGGGAGCGCGCCCTGGGCATGCGGCCGGTCCTCCAGGGCTTCTCCGGCCACGCTCCCCGCGAACTGATCGCGGACCGGGGAGCGAGGTCGACGACCCTTCCCTGGTGGGACTTCGAGGTCGAAGTCCTGGACCCGCGCGACCCGTTGTTCGAGGAGTTCGGCACCGCGCTGCTGACCGAGCAGACCCGCCTCTTCGGCACCGACCACCTCTACGCCGCCGATCCGTTCATCGAGACGACACCTCCGGTGACCGCCCCGGCGGACATCACCCGTGTCGCGCGGGCCGTGCACGGTGTCATGACCGCGGTGGACGACCAGGCCACGTGGGTGCTCCAAGCCTGGCCCTTCTCCTACCGCTCCGACTACTGGACGCCGGAGAGGACCCGGGCCTTCCTCGACGCGGTCCCGGACGACCGCATGCTGATCCTGGACCTGTGGGCCGAGCACCGGCCGGTGTGGCGGCACACCGACGGCTACCGGGGAAAGCCATGGGTGTGGTGCATGCTGCACAGCCTGGGCGGACGACCCGGCCTCTACGGAAGGCTGGACGAGCTCGCCACCGGCGCAGCCCGGGCGGCGGCCGACCCACGCGGCGGTTCGCTCGCGGGAGTAGGCGCGAGCATGGAGGCATTCGGCGGTGACCCGGTCCTGTACGAGCTGCTGGCGGACGTCTCCTGGCAAGGAGGCGTCGAGGACGTACGGGTATGGCTGCGGACCTGGACGGAGGCCAGGTACGGGCGCCGAACCCCCGGCCTGCTGCGCGCCTGGGAGCTTCTGCACGCCACCGTCTACACAGCCGACACCCCCGGACCACCGGGTTCGGTCGTCGTCTGCCGACCCACGCTGGAGGGCGATCTGCGCCCGAATCCGCCGGTGCACCTGGCGGCGCCCCCCTCACCCACCGTGCCACCGGGCCTGGCCGAGGCATGGAAGCTTCTGGCCGACGAGGCGACGCGGGAGGACAGCGCGGGGCCACTAGGCCGGGACCTGTGCGACGTCACCGCGCAGGTGCTCACCCATGTGGCGTGTGCTCAGCAGCAGCGGGCGGCGGACGCGGCCGTGGACCGGGACCTCGAACGCTTCCGGCCGGCCGCCACCGCACTGCTCACCACCCTCGAGGACCTGGACGAGCTGCTGGCCACCCGGCCCGAGTACCGGCTGGACGCGTGGCTCGCCGACGCGAGGAGCTGGGCCTCCACGCCCGCCGAGGCCGGCTTGTACGAGGCCAACGCGCGACGGGTCCTCACGGTCTGGGGACCTCCCCGCAGTGAACTGCACGACTACTCGGGCCGGCACTGGGCCGGCCTTGTCCGTTCGTTCTACCTGCCACGCTGGCGCAGCTGGTACGAGCACGTCGTCCGTGCCCTGGCGACTGGATCCCCCTACCGGGCCGAGGAGTTCGAGGCGTCCCTGATCGACTGGGAGGAGCGGTGGATCGCCGACCGGACCGGGACGACGACGCCCGCGCCCCGGGCCACCGGGGCGACCCTGGACGTGGTGCGTACGCTGATGCCCCGTTACCGCGCCTCTCGGGGATAGCGGACAGGTGCGAACCGCGGAGTGACAGTGACGCTCAAGGACAGGCGCAGAGACGACGGCCCGGAGACGGACTCCTACAAGTACGAAGCTCTGCGGCGGCAGCTCCAGGCCGACATCGCCCGGATGCGGCCCGACGAGGCGCTGCCCACCGAACGGCAGCTCGCCGAGCAGTACCACGTCAGCCGAGCGACCGCCCGGCGTGCGCTCCAGGCCCTGCGCGAGGACGGTCTCGTCCGCAGTGTGCGCGGCGTGGGCACCTTCGTCTCACAGCCGAAGATCACCAAGACGTCGGCGCTCACCTCGTTCTCCGAGGACCTGCGCTCGCGCGGCTACCACCCCAGCGCCGAACTCCTCGCCGCGGAACTGGTCGAGGCCGACCTGCACCATGCCACGGCACTGGGCGTCGATCCCGGTACCGCTCTCCACCGCATCGAACGGCTGCGTCTCGGCGACGACTTCCCCATCTGCCTGGAGACGGTCTACCTCTCCGCCGAGCGCTTCCCCGACCTCGACGAGTCCCTCCTCGAAGGTTCGCTGTCCGAGGTGCTGGAGAACGCCCACGGCGTGCGGGTGGTACGGGCGACCCAGCACATCCGCGCCATGAACGTGACCGGCCGCCAGGCCGGGCTGCTCGGGATCAAGGAGGGTTCCGCCGCCCTGCTCGTACGACGCACGGCGTTCGACGACAAGGGGCATGTCGTGGAGTACGGCGAGTCGTTGTGCCGAGGCGATCTGTACGAGTTCTCGCTGGTGGTGACCCGGGCGGTGTAGGCCACCGCCAGCGACGGATCACCGCGCGACGGTCGGTACGATCACGGGCAGGCGGAAGGGTGACCAGCGTGGCGGCCAGACCCAGGATCAAGGACGTGGCGGAGTACGCGGGCGTCTCGCCCAAGACCGTCTCCAACGTGATCAACAACTTCGAGCACGTCTCGGAGCGGACCCGCGCCGCCGTCCAGGAAGCCATCGACGCCCTCGGTTATCGCGTCAACATCGCCGGACGCCAGCTGCGCCAGGGCCGGGCCGGCATGATCACCCTGGCCGTCCCGGAACTCGACGTGGCGTACTTCGCGGAGCTGGCCAAGCACGTGATGACCGAGGCCGACCTCCGTGGACAGACCGTGCTGCTCCACCAGACCAGGGCCGTGCGCGAACGGGAGCTGGCGGCGCTGCACGGTTTCGACGCGCAGTTCTCCGACGGCGTCATCCTCAGTCCGCTCGCCCTGAACCCACGTGACCTCGCCACCCGCGACCGGCGCCTGCCGGTCGTGCTCCTCGGCGAGCGCCCCGCCGAGGATGGCACCGACCACGTCGGCATCGACAACGTGCGCGCCGCCCGCGAGGCCACCGAGCACCTGCTGTCCCGGGGCCGCCGCCGCATCGCCGTCATCGGCGGCGCCGTCCGCGGCCGACAGGGCACCGACAGCCTGCGAACCGACGGCTACCGCGACGCCCTGAAGGCCGCCGGTCTGCCTTTCGAGACCGACCTGGTGGTGCCGGTGGACGCCTACCACTGGCAGGACGGCGCCCGCGCGGCGGCCGCGCTGATGGAGCGCGCTCCTCGCCCGGACGCCCTGCTGTGCCTCAACGACCACCTGGCCCTGGGCGCGCTCCGGGCGCTGCATGAACAGGGCCGCTCGGTGCCCGGCGACCTGGACGTGGTCGGCTTCGACGACATCGACGCCTCCCGCTTCAGCGTGCCCAGCCTCACCACCGTCGCCCCCGACAAGCAGGAGATCGCCAGGGCCGCCGTTTCCCTGCTGCTGGAACGGATCGACGCCCCGGAGGACGCCGTCGTGCGGGACCATGTGGCCGGGCACCGGATCGTCGTGCGGGAGAGCACCGGAGGCTGACCATCCGGGCGGCGTCACTGCTCCGGCGTCAGTGCCAGCCGAAACGGCGGTCGACCACCGCCGCGAACTCCTCCAGCGTCAGGATCGCGTCCCCGTTCTGGTCGGCGGCGTCGAACAGGGCGGAGGAGGCGTCGATGTCCTCGACCCCCCAGTACGGCAGATCCCCCGATGCGGCCAGCGACGGGCCCTTCGTCCGCAGGGCGATGATTACTTCGTCGCGGGTCAGAATCCCGTTCCTGTCGAGGTCGAGCGCTTCGAAGAGCTTCCGGGCCTTGTCACTCATCACGTCGTCCCCGTCCTTTTCGCCGGCGGGCGGCCCCGCCGCACTCACGGGCGGAACGCCTCGCGTCCCGCCCCGGTTCCCCACCTCCAGTTTCCTCCGTCTCCTCGACAGCGCGCTTCGGAGAACCGTCGGCGACGCGCGCAGGCACCGTGACACCGCGTCGCCGCGTGCTACTCCGTGGTGGCGGAAGCCGTGCGGGTCGGCTTGCCCAGGGCCCAGAAGAGCGCGCCGAGGAGCATGAACCCGGCGAGCGGGACGGCTTCCGTCAGCAGGTACTTCCAGCGTTCGCCGTAACTCCAGCCGTCCGGCGCGTAGTCGGCGCCGAACCAGTGGTCGCCGAGTCCGGGAGCGACCAGCTGCACACTGGCGAACAGGACGAGCAGGGTGAGCACCACACTGATCGTGCGGGGGAAGGGCGCCTTGTACGGGCGGGGGACGTCCGGGGCCTTGCGGCGCAGCACCGCGAGGGCCGGGAAGATGCCGAGGTAGCTGACCAGGGTGGTGGAGACGGCGAGGCCGAGGACGGCGCCGAAGAGCTTGGCGGCACTGCCGTCGGTCAGTTCGTGGGCCAGGACCAGGACGGCGGTGGAGACCACCCCGCTGAGGATGTTGACCCGAACCGGGGTGCCGAACCGGCTGGAGATGACGCCGAGGAACCGGGGCGCGGCGCCGTCGTAGCCGGAGACGGCGAGGGCGCGGTCGGAGCCCATGACCCACGTGACCCCGGAGGACAGCACCGTGAGGATGAACAGGATCGCGGCGAGGTCCCCGAGCAGGCTGCCGGCCCCGCTGAGGGTGGCGGTGCCGTCGGCGGCGACATGACCGCCGTACACCGTGAAGACCTGCCGGATCGCGTCGATGAACCCGCCGAGGCCCGTGACGGCCTTGACCGGCAGGACGAGCAGGATGCCGAGGATCGGCAGCGCGTACAGCACGACGGCGAGGCCGGCGCTGCGGAAGACGGCGAAAGGTACGTCCTTCTGCGCGTCGGTCATCTCGTCGCCGGCGGTGCTGGGCAGCTCGAAACCGACGTAGTTGAACATCAGGACGGGCACCAGGCCGACGAATCCCGCGTACGTCGGGGAGAAGTCACCGATTCCGAATCCGTGCAGACCGTGCTGGACGCCGTACACCACGACGGTGACGGTGAACAGGCCGAGCAGGACGAAACGGCTCCAGGCGCCGATGGTGGGAATCCACTTGCCGATGTCGAAGGAGAGGATCGCGGCGAGCACGCCCACCCAGACGAAGACGAGGGTGAAGGCGTAGAAGGCCGGCGTGCTCAGGTCCTTCCCGTCGTTGAAGAAGGTGGTGAAGGCCGTGACGGCGGAGACGGAGAGCGTGCCGCCCAGCCACACCGGATTGGTGATCCAGTACAGGAAGTTGTTGACGGCACCGGCCAGGCGCCCGAAGGCCCGGCTGGTCCAGATGTAGGGGCCGCCCTCGTCGGGGAACGCGGCTCCGAGTTCGGCGGTCAGCAGCGCGGAGGGCACGAAGAACACGACGGCCAGCACGATGAGCCAGGTGAACGCCTCGGCACCGGACGACGCCACGGTGCCGATGGTGTCCACACCGACGATGGTGCACAGGAGGAAGAAGAGAATGTCGAAACGGCCGAAGTGCTTGCGCAGCTTCTGCCGCTCCGCCACTGCCGCTGCCGGCATGTCGGCCGGCTCGAGGGTTGTCTGGCCAGCGGCCACCGGCAGCTCCTGCGTGCTCGTGGTACGGGTGGGATTCGGCCAATGATCGGCCGCCGCCGCGAACCTCCACAAGCGCTCATGTACAAGTCTTGACCATTGCTTCTCCATATGAATGCCATGGAAACCGCACCGAAGCGCGGAGCCCGATGGCGTCGCCTGTGGCCGAAAAGATTTGGTGCACAGCAGAGAGTCGCGCCCCCGGCTCGTCACGGCAGGTACGGGTGTCGTTCACACAAACTGAACAAACTCCTCGCTCATGAGACGACTCGCCCTGTCCGCGGTGGCCCTCACCGCGCTCACGCTCCCCGTGGCGGCGCCCGCGAACGCCGTGCCCGTGACGCACGGTTTCTACGCCACCAAGACTCCCTACGAGCCGCTGCAGGACGCTCGTTCGTACCAGCACCCCCCGCAGGGCTTCGTCCCGGTCTTCACCGAGACGGTCTCCCGGCACGGCACCCGCGCGTCGACCGACAGCGACGACGGCGATCTGATCCTCGCGCTGTGGGACAAGGCCGCCGCAGACGGCGAACTGACCCCGCTGGGCGAGCACTTCGGGCTGGACGTGCGGTCGCTGGAGGCCGCCATGGCTAAGATCGGATACGGTCAGCTGACCGCGCGCGGCAAGCAGGACATGCAGAACATGGCCGCACGGCTGGAGCAGCGGCTGCCGGAGCTGTTCCGGCGAATCGCGCGGAACGGCGAGAAGATCGACGTCGTCAGCTCCGGCAAGGACCGGGCGGTGGACAGCGGCAACATCTTCGCCACCGCCCTCGGTGACGACGATCCGGCCGTCAAGCCCCTCATCGGCGCCCCCAGGACCGACCCCGACCTGCTGTACTTCCACAAGTCGGCGGGCGGCGCCGCCTACCGTGACTACATCGCGAGCGACCAGCGGCTCGCCAGCACGCTGGCCGAGATCAAGGACCAGCCGGCCACTCAGTGGGCCGCCCGCCGTGTCCTGCTGCGCCTGTTCACCCCGGCTTTCGTCGCCACGCTCGACTCCGCCGACCAGGTCGACGCCGCCGAGGCGGTCTACAACCTGTACGCGGCCGCCCCGGCGCTCTCCGAGGAGGGCACTTGGCACATGGACCGCTACATCGCGCCGCGTGATGCCCGGTGGTTCGCGTACCTGAGCGACGCCGAGGACTTCTACGAGAAGGGCCCGGGCTTCAAGGACAGCGGCATCACCTACGCCATGGCCCAGGTCCTGCTGGACGACTTCTTCGCCAAGCTCGAGGCCGCCCGGTCCGGCACCGGCGACCTCGGCGCCGAACTGCGCTTCACCCACGCCGAGGAGATCATCCCGCTCGCGGTGCTGCTCGGGCTCCCCGGCAGCACGCAGCCGGTCACCGAGGCGCGGCCGTACACGTACGCCGACAACGCGTGGCGGGGCGCGTCGGTGGCGCCGATGGCCGCGAACATCCAGTGGGACCTGTTCCGCAAGGGTGACCACTACCTGGTGCGGATGCTCTACAACGAGAAGGAGACCGCGTTCCGCACCGGCTGCCGCCCGGTGGCGAAGGGCAGCTACTTCTACGACGTGGACGAGCTGGAGCGTTGCTACGGGCGGACGGGGACGCCCACGTCCTGAGCCGACACGGTGGCCGGCCCGAGGAGCAGCTCCCGGGCCGGCCACCGCGGTGTTCTCCCAAGGTTCACAGGTCCGGCTGCCCGGACGCCGGGCGGACGGAGCGGGTGGGGCAGGCGAACGCGGCGGCGTGCAAGTGCCGTAAGTCCGCGGCGTCATGCGGCGGACCCAGGATGGTCGACGCTCCGTCGGCTTCGCCGATCAGGCCGGGTGCGAACTGCCGGGCGGCATCGCAGTGGACCGTTCTCACGGCCCTGTGGGCAAGTCGTTCATGTGCTGTTTCGATGCATGCGCGATACCGATACCCCGGGGCCGATGCGGACCGGGGATCCGGCGCCCGGAACCACCGTGGTCTGTGGTCTCCTGGTGCCGGATCGCACGGCGACGGGCTTTCAACTCCGGGTGGCGTTCTTCTCCATGACGTCGACGTAGTTGAAGATGAAGTGGTCCCTCAAGCCATCGCTTCCCGGGGCGAGGACGTCGGCCGTCAGGCCTTTTGCCCGGTCGGTCAGCCCGCCCAGCAGCGGCATGGATTCGCGCAGCCTGCCGGCGGAGTCGATGTACCGGAGCAACTGGGTGTGGGTGTAGGCGGGCTCGGGTGGCAGGTGCGGCACGATGTCGTTGTTGTTCACGAAGCGGTGGGTGCGCTTGACGAACGCCTTGTCACAGGCGGTGGCCAGTTCCCGGTCGCACACGCGCGGCTGACCGAAGGTGATGATGCCGTCGGCCAGCAGATTCGGCTCCTCGAAGTGCAGCCGCGCACCAGCGAGCATGGCGAGGGCACCTCCGAGGCTGTGCCCGGTGATCCAGACCGTCTGGCCGTTGGTCCGGGACGCCTTGAGGGCTTTCTTGACCTGTGGAAAGACGGAGTTCAGGGCCTCGCCGAAGCCGTAGTGGACGAACCCCTTGTCCGCAGGGCCGGGCCACGGCGGCGTGGTGATGTCCGAGAGCCAGTCCTTGATGTTCACCGGCTCCGTTCCCCGGAACGCGAGGACGATCATGTGGTCGCTCGCCATGCTGTACGCCTGCGTGTCCTGGAGCGGGAAGGGGGGCGTGAACGAGGTGTGGTGGTGATCGACCCGATCGAAGCCCCAGCTCTCGGCCTGGGCCTCGATGGTGGCCTCGTCCTTGTAGGCGAGCTCGGAGGCCCGGCACATCCAGTAGGCGTGCCGCAGGTTGTAGGTCTTCGTCCGGTGATCGATCGGGGCGATGGACATCGCGCTCTCCCGGTGTGGGCGGTTCGGTTCAGGGCAAGGCCACGGAACGGGGCCTTGATCGTCATAGCCGCAATCCACGTGTATGAGATGTGATCGCCGCAAAGATCACTCAGGTGAGTCACCGCCGGCGTCATCGGCGGCACCCGCTCCGTACTCGTCGTCGAAACCGGCATGGGCCCGCACAACGCCGAGACCGTGCTCGCCTCGTCAACAGCGCCCAGGCCCAGGACCTGGCCACCAAGGGCGCCGGCCGCCGGCTGTCTCCACAAGGGCGACCAGGTGGCCACCGTCCCCGACGCCGGGGTGATGTTCACCGGCGATCTGGTCGAGGTCGGGCAGTTCGCGATCTTCCCGTGGTTCCCGCCGCACGACACCGATGTGTCCGGCATCCGCTGGACCGAGGCGATGAAGCGCCTGGTGGCGCAGAACCCCCAGGTGGTCCGTCCCCGGCCATGGCGATGTCGGTGGCGCGCAACTGTTGGCCGACGTCCGCGACTACCTGCAGCTGCTGCGCGAGGAGTCCTGGCGGCGCCGGGTCCCGGCCTTGAGCGAGGAGACGATCGTCGAGGAGGTCAGGGCGCTGATGATCGAGCGCCATCCGGAGTGGGCCGGTCAGGAGTGGATCGACCGCGGCGTCGGCTGCCTGTGCGCCGAACGCGGCGCATGGCGGCGCCTCCGCCCCCGTCCGTGATGAACGGCGGAAGGAGTCCAGGACCTCGGTGATGCCCTGACCGTCCTGACCGCCTCTGGCGCGCCGTGGCGACGCGACCTCTCGCGATCCCTCCTCGGGAGGCATCCCTCACCTCGCTAGCGAAACGCTTGAGTTTCGCTAGCGGAGTGTCTAGTCTCTGATTCTTGAGTACGAAACCGTTTCGTTTCGCAGGCTCTCGATTCTGATCACGACTGGAGTGCGCCCGATGGCCCAGACAGCTGCAGCGCCGGATTCGGCGCCGCTCACGAAGACCGGAGCTCGGCCCGAGGAGGCCGGGTCCCGTCACCGGTGGTGGATCCTTGCCGTGATCGGGATCGCGCAGTTGATGGTCACGCTGGACGCGACCATCGTGAACATCGCCCTGCCCTCCGCCCAGGCCGACCTCGGTTTCTCCGACGGTGACCGGACCTGGATCGTCACCGCGTACTCACTCGCCTTCGGCAGCCTGCTGCTGCTCGGCGGCCGGATAGCGGACCTCTTCGGCCGCAAGCTCGCGTTCCTGGTGGGGGTGGGCGGCTTCGCCGTGGCCTCGGCCGTGGCCGGTGCCGCCGCCAATTTCGAGATGCTGGTCGCGGGCCGTGCCCTCCAGGGCGTCTTCGGGGCGCTGCTCGCCCCCGCCGCACTCTCCTTGCTGACGACCACGTTCACCGACGCCAAGGAACGGGCCAAGGCATTCGGCATCTTCGGTGCCATCGCCGGTTCCGGCGCGGCCGTCGGCCTGCTGCTGGGCGGGGTCCTCACCGAGTACTTGGACTGGCGCTGGACCCTCTACGTCAACCTCGTCCTCGCGGTCGTCCCGCTCGCCGGCGGCTGGCTGCTGCTCAAGCGGGCCGCTCGCGAACGCGGTGCCAAGCTCGACATCCCCGGCACGATCCTGGTCACCGCCGGTCTCTTCGCCATCGTCTACGGCTTCTCGATGGCCGAGTCCCACGACTGGAGCTCACCCCGGTCCTGGGCCTTCCTCGCCGCCGGTGGCGTCCTGCTCGCGGTGTTCACCTGGTGGCAGACCAAGGCATCGCACCCGCTGCTGCCGCTTCGCGTGCTGCTGGACCGCAACCGCGGCGCGTCCTTCGCGGTCATGCTGATCTCCAGTGCCGGAATGTTCGGCGTGTTCCTGTTCCTGACCTACTACCTGCAGCTCAACCTCGGTTTCTCGGCCATTCGGACCGGCCTGGCCTTCCTCCCGATGGTCGGCGTCCTGATGGTGGCCGCCACCCTGTCGACCAGTGTTCTGATGTCGCGCATCGGACCGAAGGTCGTGGTCCCGCTCGGCATGGCCCTCGGCGCCGTCGGCATGGTGTGGCTGACCCGCCTCGGTCAGGACAGCACCTACGCCGCCGACGTCCTGCCCGCCCTGCTGGTCACCGGCATCGGCCTCGGCCTGGTCATGGCCCCGGCCATGAGCCTGGCAACCAGTGGCGTGGCCGCCGACGACGCGGGAGTGGCGTCGGCCTCCGTCAACACCATGCAGCAGATCGGCGGCTCCATCGGTACGGCCCTGCTGAACACCCTGGCCGCCAGTGCCGCCACGTCCTACCTGGAGGGCAAGGACGTGACCAGCAAGGTCGTCCAGGCGCAGGCCGCGCTGGAGTCGTACTCCACCGCCTACTGGTGGTCGGCCGCCTTCTTCGCGGCCGGGGCGCTGATCACGCTGTTGCTCTACCGGCGCGGTGTCCCGGCGGTCGACGCCGACGCCGCCCCCACAGTCCACATGTGAGCGGCATGTGGTGACTCAGGCCCGCCTGTGGGGACGGGTAGGGGCGGCGGGGGCGACACAAACCCCTGGACGCCCCGAAACCGTGGTGTCCGGTGCGGTGGTGTCCAGTGCTCGATGGCGTCGGAAGTCCGGGAAGAGCAGGAGCAGGGCGAGCGCCGTCGCGAGGGTAAGGACGCCGCCACCGGTGACCGCCCACGTGGCGCCGAAGGCGGCGCCGGCCGTGCCGTGCACGAGATCCCCCAACCGCGGCCCGCCCGCGGCCACCACGGTGTCGATGCCCTGGAGACGGCCACGCATCTCGTCCGCCACGGCGGACTGCAGGACGGTTCGGCGGAAGACACCCAGCGCGAGGAGCGCCCCGCCCGCCAGGAACAGCCACCCCACTGCCGCGGCCGGCGAGCGGGACAGCCCGAACCCCGCGACGGCCAGGCCCCACAGGCCCACCGAAGCCGCGACCGCGATGCCGTGGCGGCCGACGCGCGTGAAGGTCCCGGAGAACAGTGCCGCCAGCACGCCACCGGCCGAGAGGGCGGCGTACAGAACTCCGATGTTCGACGCGCCGAACGTCTCCCTCGACAGCTGCGGGAAGAGTGCCGTGGGCAGTCCCAGGAACAGGGCGGCGAAGTCGCAGACGTAGACCAGTAGCAGCACCTGATGCCGCGTCACGAGACGTACACCGTCGACGATCTGCCGGATTCCCGCGCGCCGTCCGTGCCCGCCGCTGCCGGCCGGAGGAAGGGGCGGCAGCCGCCAAACGGCCCACGCGGTCGCGCAGACGGCCACGGCATCCGCCAGATACAAGGTCTGGCTGCCCACGACCGGGAGCAGGAAGCCGGCCAGCAGCGGACCGGCGATCCCGGCGGACAGCACGACCATCGACTGCAACGCGTTGGCGGCGGGCAGCAGTTCAGGTGCGACCAGGCGAGGAACCACGGCCCTGCTCACCGCCGTGTTGGCGCCGAACAGGGCCTGCTGCACGCCGACCAGCAGGAGCAGCACACCGACCGACCGCAGGTGCGCCCATGTCTGCGCCCACAGCAGCAGCGACGTCACGCCGATGCCGATCGTGGTCGCCAGCAGTACGCGGCGCCGGTCCCGTACGTCGGCGAGCGCGCCTGCCCACAGAGCCGCCGTCGCCATCGGGGCGAAGCCCACCAGCCCGGCCAGCCCGACGTAGGACGAGGAACCGGTGAGGCCGTAGATCTGCAGCGGCACGGCGACCGCCGTCAACTGGGCCCCCAGAGAGGTCACGACGGCGGCCGCCCACAGCCGCCGGAAGTCGCCCACGTGCAGCGGCCGTACGTCGACCAGCACCCTCGTTCGTCGCATGAACCGAGGGTGCGGGCTCCCCTTGGGGCAAGGTCAACGAGAGGTTCACTCGCTCCCCGGCCGGAGGCGAAGGGTGAGGATCTGGAAGGGGCGCAGCCTCAAGTGGACCGCCCCTCCGACGATCTGATGGCTCGTCGTGTCGTCGAGGGGGCGTTCCAGGAGGTCGGTGGCCGTGGCGGACGCGAGAGGGAAGCCGGTGCCGAGGATGGCGCGGGTGCGGACGCCGAGGGCCTCGTAGAGGCGGACGACGACATCGCCCGACCGGTCGTCGGCGAGCTTCACGGCCTCGACGACCACCCCCTCGTGGTCGACCGAGACCAGGGGAGCGACAGGCGTGCTGCCCGGCAGCGCGCGCTCGGGGAGGTTGAGGTGGTAGCCCTCGCGGACCGCGTCGTCGATGCCGGCGCCCACCACCAGGGCATAGCGGAGCCGGTGGGTGCCCTGGTCGGCGTCCGGGTCGGGGAAGCGGGAGGCGCGCAGCAGGGAGAGACGGACCGTCGTGGTGGTGCCTCCGTCGGGACGGACGTCGCGGGTGACGTCATGGCCGTACGTCGAGTCGTTGACCAGCGCCACGCCCCAGTCGCGTTCGCCGACGTGCAGGAAGCGGTGGGCGCAGATCTCGAACTTGGCCGCGTCCCAGCTGGTGTTGGTGTGGGTGGGTCGCTCGACGTGCCCGAAGGGGATCTCGGCGGAGGAATGGGCGGCGCGCACATCCAGCGGGAAGGCGGCCTTGAGGAGTTTCTCGCGCTCCTGCCAGTCGACGACGGTGTCGATCACGAGCCGCCGGGAGCCCGCGGCCAGCGTCAGGGTCTGTTCGATCCGCGAGGCGCCGAAGGCGCGGACGACGCGGATCCCGTCCTCGAAGGCCGTGACCGATTCGGCCTCGGTGAGGTCGCGGACGTTGTTGCGGTAGAAGGCGTCGATGTCCCACGCGTCCCACTGGTTGGGGAAGTCCTGATGCAGTTGCAGCAGGTTCGCGGCGGTACCCGGCGGCAGCGCCTCGCGGTCGGCGGTCACGTCGTAGGCGGAGGTGACCAGGCCGCGGCCGTCGACGGTCACCCGGAGCAGGCCGTTGTCCAGGACGAAGCCGTCGCCGTCCCGGACAGGCGGTACGGGTGTGTCGGCGGACTCGGTGCGCAAGGCGGCGCCCAGCGCGGGGACGCCGTCGCGTCCGTGCGGCGCGGCGTTGAAGACGACCGTGCCCCCCGCGGACCCACCGGGCCCGGCGAGAGCGCGCTGTGCGTCCCCGACGATCCGTTCCAGCTCCTGGGCGACGACGGCGTACGTCTCCTCCGCCTCGCGGTGCACCCAGGCGATCGAGGTGCCCGGCAGGATGTCGTGGAACTGGTGCAGCAGGACGGTCTTCCACAGCCGGTCCAGAGCCTCGTACGGATACGGGTGCCCGTGGCGCACGGCGGCGGTGGCGGCCCACAACTCGGCCTCGCGCAGCAGGTGTTCGCTGCGCCGGTTGCCCTGCTTGGTGGCGAGCTGGCTGGTCAGGGTGCCGCGGTGGAACTCCAGGTACAGCTCGCCGGACCACACGGGGGCGCCGCCGTTCGCCTCGTACTCCGAGTGGGCGCGGGCGAAGAAGGTGGCGGGCCGCTCCATCGTGACCCGGGCCGAGCCCTCCAGATCGGCCAGCCGGGCGGCGCGGGCCAGCATCTCGCGGGTGGGGCCGCCGCCGCCGTCGCCGTAACCGAAGGGGATGAGGGAGTGGTTGGCGGAGCCCTTGTCCTGGAAGTTGCGCACGCTGTGGGCGATGTCGGCGCCGGAGAGGTCGCCGTTGTAGCTGTCGACGGGCGGGAAGTGGCTGAAGATCCGGGTACCGTCGACGCCCTCCCACCAGAAGGTGTGGTGCGGGAACTTGTTGGTGGTGTTCCAGGAGATCTTCTGGGTGAGGAACCAGCGCACTCCGGCCAGCTTCATCAACTGGGGCAGCGCCGCGTTGTAGCCGAAGGTGTCCGGCAGCCACATCTCCTCGGTCTCGACGCCGAACTCCTCCAGGTAGAACCGCTTGCCGTGGACGAACTGCCGGACCAGCGACTCGCCGCCCGTGAGGTTCGTGTCGGGCTCCACCCACAGACTGCCCGTGGGCAGGAACTGGCCGGTCTTCGCCTTCTCCTGGGCGCGGGCGTAGACCTCGGGCCGGTGCTCCTTCAGCCAGGCGAGCTGCTGGGCCTGGGACATCACGAAGCGGAACTCCGGGTGGTCGTCCATCAGTTGGGTGACGTTGGAGACGGTCCGGGCGACCTTGCGCACCGTTTCCCGCAGTGGCCACAGCCAGGCCGTGTCGATGTGGGCGTGACCGACCGCGGAGACCCTGTGCGCGCTCGCGGTCGCGGGCGCCGCGAGGGCCGGGACAAGGGCCTTGCGTGCCGCGGCGGCGGTGCCGGCGATGTCCTGAAGGTCGACCGCGTCCAGGGCGCGGTCGACCGCCCGCAGGATCTGCCAGCGGCGCGGGGAGTCCACCGGCAGTTCGTGCATCAGCTCGCCGAGGACGTCGAGGTCCTGGACGAGTTCGTGGACGTCGCGGTCGAAGACGGCGAGGTCCAACCGCCGCAGCCGGTACAGGGGTTCACCCCGGTCGGCCGACGGGTCGTCCAGCCAGGGCGCCCGCCCGCCGACCGCTGTGGGACCGAAGGTCAGATGGCCAGGGGCGGTGTGCATGACGACCGGGTTGGCGGCGGCCTCGATGTACCGCACGAACTCCTCTCCGCCGCCTGCCGATTCGGCCACCGGCAGCCAGATGTTGCGCGGGTTGAGCGCCTTCACCGCGGTGCCGTCGGCCCGGTAGACCAGGCCCTCGGCGGAGAAGCCGGCGGAGTGGGTGGAGAACCCGAGGTCGAGCACGGCCTCGACGGGCAGTCCCGTCCAGTCCTGGGGGATCGTGCCGCTGACCCGGAACCAGCTCGTCGACCAGGCGGGGCCCCATCGGTCGCCGACCCGCGCCGGACGGTAGGGGGCGGTCAGACCGTCCTGGACCGGTACGGGCTCACCGGGGACGTTCCACAAATCGACCTGAAGTGGGACCGACCGGGCGTGGACGGCCGGCCGTATGCGCTCGTTCAGCACCCGGGCGAGCCGCTGCTCGGAGACTTCACGGTCGTTGTGCATGGGGGTTCATCTCCGGGGGGTGGCGG
>NZ_VJZC01000670.1 GCF_009377185.1 Streptomyces spongiae | reverse complement strand
CAGCCTCACCGTCGGTGTGCTGCTCCCGGGGGGCGGGGCCTCTCGCTTCGGGCAGTTCGACAGGCCCCTGATCGAGGAGAAGCTGGAGCAGCTGTGCCCGGACTGTCCGGCAGCGGAGGTCGGTGCCACTCCTGACCCGGCGATCCAGCGGCAGCAGCTCGAAGCCATGATCACCAAAGGGGTGGATGTCCTGATCATCGCTGCCATCGACGCCGAGGGGCTGCGTCCGTCGGTCGTGGAGGCGCAGCGGGCCGGTATACCGGTCGTCGCCTATGACCGGCTCGCGGAAGGACCGATCTCCGGCTACGTCACCTTCGACGGTGCGAAGATCGGCAAGCTTCAGGGCGAGGCGCTTCTGAAGGCCATGGGCACGGAGGCAGACGGGGGCCAGATCGTCATGATGAACGGCGCGACGATCGACCCCAATGCCGGCTGGTTCAAGCGGGGGTCTCTCTCCGTCCTCGAAGGCAAGGTGAAGATCGGCAAGTCGTACGACACCGTCGGCTGGCGGCCGGAGAACGCCTTCGTCAACATGACCGGTGCCATCTCGGCCCTGGGCGCGGACAACATCGACGGCGTTCTGGCCGCCAACGACAGCCTCGCCGGCGCCGTGATCTCCGCCCTCAACGCCGCCGAGGCCGGGTCGGTGCCCCCGATCACCGGCCAGGACGCCGATCTCGCGGCCGTGCGGCGCATCGTCAAGGGCGAGCAGTACATGACCGTCTACAAGCCCTTCAAGCCCGCGGCCGACGCCGCCGTCGAGATGGCCGTCGCCCTGGGGCGCGATGAGCCGGTCGACTCCATCGCCACCGGCACCGTCGACAACGCCTCCACGAAGGACATCCCGGCGGTTCTGCTCCCGTCGGTCTCGGTGACTGTCGACAACATCAAGGACACCCTGGTGAAGGACGGTATGTACACGATCAATCAGATCTGTACTCCGGAGCTCCGGTCCGCCTGCGACAAGGCCGGACTCACCGGATGAGCTGTGCCCGAAGGCCGAAGGAGGTGGGCCCGCACTCGGGGCCTCTCAGGGCGTGTGTCGGTGCGGTGCGCCGCAAACTGCACGATCGTGAACTCGGGCCCGCCCCGGCCCTGATCGCTCTCGCCGTGACCTGGATGGTCTTCCACGGCCTCAACGACAACTTCCTCTCGCCGCGCAACCTGTCGGTCCTCAGCGTGGACATCGTCGGGACCGGCATGGTCGCCGTCGGCGTCGTCTTCGTGCTGCTGATCGGCGAGATCGACCTGTCGGTGGGTTCGCTCGCCGGGCTGGCGGGCGCCGTGTTCGCGACGCTGAACGTGAACGTGGGTATGCCGGAATGGCTCGCCGTGCTCGTCGCGGTGAGCTGCGGTGCGGCCGCGGGGTCCGTCCACGGGTTCTTCTTCGCCAGGATCGGCGTACCCGCGTTCGTCGTCACCCTCGCGGGCCTGCTGGCCTGGAACGGCCTGATGATCTACCTGCTGGCGCCGGAGAGCGCCATCAACTTCAGCGACGAGGGGTTGGTCGCCAAGCTGACCAGCCGCAACTTCGGTGCCCCCGTCGCCACGTACGGCCTGGCGGCGCTCGGCACGACCGCGTACCTCCTCGTCACCTACCACGACCACAGGCGCCGTAGCGCCGCCGGGATGCCGTTCCGGCCGGTGGGCGAGATCTGGGCGCGTACGGCCCTTCTCGCGGTGGTCGCGTTCGCCACGGTCTACGTACTGGGCCGGTTCCAGGGCCTGCCGCTGGCGCTCCTGATCTTTCTCGGCGTCATCGTGGCCTCGGACCTGTTCCTGCGCCGTACGCCCTACGGCCGGCAGGTCCTCGCGCTGGGCGGCGGTGTGGAGGCGGCCCGACGGGCCGGCGTCGATGTGGCGCGTGTGCGGATCGCGGTGTTCATGGTGTCGGGGGGCCTGGCGGCGGTCGGCGGCCTGTTCGTCGCGTCCCGGCTCACCTCGGCGAGCCAGGTCCCGGCCTCCGGCACACTGCTGATCAGCGCCGTCGCGGCGGCCATCATCGGTGGCACCAGCCTGTTCGGCGGACGCGGCTCGGCCTGGTCCGCGCTGCTGGGGGTGCTCATCCTCCAGTCGATCGCCTCGGGCATGGCGCTGCTGGGAGTCGATCCACCGGTCCAGCTGATGATCACCGGTGGGGTGTTGCTCACCGCGGTGGGCTTCGACGCACTGACGCGCCGCGCCACGGAGTCGCGCCGACGGGCCGGGGCACTGACCGCGGGTGAACGACGGTCGGCCTGACCAGACGGTCGGCTTAACCAGACGGTCGGCCTAACCAGTCACCGCTTCGGCGAACTGGTTGGTGTCGAAGAGCTCGTTGATGTGTCCGCCGAGTTCGGACCAGTGGTGTCCGGAGAGTTCGGCGGCGGCTCGGGCGTCGCCGCCGGCGCAGACGTCGATGAGTTCGCCGTGGTGTTCGATGGTGTTGCGGCCGCCGAGCAGCGTGGAGAACTTGCGGTAGAGGATGCGGTGGATCTGCGGGTGGAGCTGCTCGACGATCCGGCTGAGCACGGGGTTGTCCGCGGCCCTGATGGGGACGCCGTGGAAGCGGTCGTCGGCGGCGAGCGCGGCCGTGGTGTCGTTGGCGGCGACGGCCCGTTCGAAGTCGCGGTTGGCCTCGCGCATGCGCGTCAGGTCCTGCTCGGTCATGACCGGAACGGCTGTCTCTATGGCGAGTTGGTCGAGGGAGCGCAGGACGGCGAGGGTCTTCTCGACGTCGCGGCGGTTGAGGGTGGTGATGCGGGTGTAGACACCGGGTTTGGCCTCGACCAGGCCGATGTCGGCGAGCCGGGCGAGCGCCTCGCGCACGGGGGTGCGGCTGAGGCCCAGGCGCTCGGCGAGCTCGCCGTCCTTGACCTTCTCGCCGGGGACGAGTTCGCCGCGCACGATGGAGTCGCGCAGGCGGTGGAAGACCTCGTCGCTGAGGAGGCGGCGGGAGACCGGGCTGTCGAGTGACATATTGCGTACAGTACATCGCCCTTCACCAGCCCCAGCCCTGTCCGTTCTCGCCTTCCGTCGTTGCCCGGCGGACCAGGGCCTGGGCCAGCACGAGTGCCGGGTCGACGAGGGGGACGTCCACGGCGTCGGCGGGCAGCCCGAGGGGGATCTCTGTGCAGCCCGCGATCACCGCTTGCGCGCCCTGTGCGGTCAGGCTCCGCGCGGCGTCGGCCAGGAGCGTGGTCGTCGTGTCGTCGTGGGTGCCTGCCTTCACGGCGCGGATGGCGGTCATGACCTCATCGTTCTGGCTGGTGGCGTCGGGGAGTACGAGACGGATGCCGAAGCGGTCCAGCCACTCCTGGTAGAGGCCGGCGCGGACGGTGCCGGTGGTGGCCAGCAGTCCGGCCGTGTGGATGCGGGGGCCGATCGTGGTGAGGTGCCGGGCGACCTCGCCGACCATGTGGACGATGGGCAGGCCGACGTGGTGGGCGATGCGCGGGACGAAGGCGTGCGCGGTGTTGCACGGGATGGCGATGACCGTGGCGCCGGCCTCCCGCAGGACGCGGCTGCCCGCGAGGAGCCAGGGGGTGGGGTCGGGGCCGGTGCCGAGCAGGGCCTCGGTGCGGTCGGGGATGGTGGGGTCGGACCAGATGACCGTACGGAGGTGGTCCTGGTCGCTGGAGCCGGGGGTGGTCGAGACGAGCTTGGCGTAGAAGTCGGCGGTGGCCGCCGGGCCCATGCCACCCAGGATGCCGATGATCTCCGAGGTGGGGGTGGTCACTGCGGGGGTGGTCACCGTACGGATTCCTTCTGGAGGACCGTGGCCTCGGGCTCGGCCAGTGCCTGGGGGGTTTCGCCCTGCGGCCGGTTGCCGCGTTTCGCCTCGCGTCGGCTCTCGGAGCTGTCGATGACGGCGGCGGCGAGTGAGTTGCCGATGACGTTCACGCCGGTGCGGGCCATGTCGACGATGAAGTCCACGCCGAGGAGCAGGGCGATGCCCTCGGCGGGCAGCCCGATGGAGTTGCCGGCCGCGATGAGGACGACGATGGAGGCGGAGGCGACGCCGGCCATGCCCTTGGAGAGGATCACCAGCACGCCGACCATGAGCAGCAGGGCGGGCAGGGACGTGTCGGCGCCGTAGGCGTTGGCGAGGAAGACCAGCGCGGCGGCCTGGTAGAGGACGGAGCCGTCGGTGTTGAAGGAGTAGCCGAGGGGGACGACGAACGAGGTCGTCGACCGGCTGAGGCCGAAGGCTTCCAACCTGCCCATCAGCGGGGCCAGCACCGACTCGGAGCTGCGGGTGACGAAGGCGATCCCGGCCAGCCCCGCGATCGACTTCAGCAGCTCGACGTAGCGGATGCGGTAGATCGCCGCGATGAGCGGGAAGAGCACGCCGAGGACGATGGCCAGGCCCGCGTAGACCACGGCGATGAAGCCCAGCAGGCTGCGCAGGTTGCCGAAGCCGTAGTGGGCGACGTCGTAGGAGATGAAGCCGAGCACACCCAGCGGCGCGACGCGGATGACGTAGCCGACGACCTTGAACATCACCGCGGCGACGGACTCCAGCACCGCGGCGAACGGCTCGGACTTCTCCCCGATCGCGGCCATGGCGACGCCCACGAGCAGGGCGAAGACGATCGCGCCGAGCAGGTTGCCCTCGCCGAACGCGGCGAAGATGTTCTTCGGTACGGCGTGCAGGACCAGCTCGTGGAAGTCGATGCCCTGGCTCAGGCCGTCCAGGTCCTTGGCGTCGGCCCCGTGGACGGGGGCTCCCTTGCCGATGTCCGTGAGCTTGGCCAGACCCACCGCGATCAGCAGGATCACGGTGGTGACGATCTCGAAGTAGAGGATGGCCTTGCCGGCGATCCGGCCGACCTTCTTGACCGACTCCATGCGGGCGATGCCCAGCACGATGAGCGGGAAGACCAGGGGCAGGACCACGACCTGCACCAGGTTCAGGAACACCTCACCGAGGATCTTCATCTGCTCGCCCGCGGACGGGGCGAGGGTGCCGATGAGGGCGCCCAGGCCTACGGCGATGATCGACTGAACTCCGATCGGCATACGAAGACATCGCCGCAGCAGGCCTGCCGGCCGGGGCGGTGGGGAGTCCGTGCG
>NZ_VJZC01000669.1 GCF_009377185.1 Streptomyces spongiae | reverse complement strand
CCCTCGCCGAACTCGACGCCGTCTTCTACGACCAGCACCCCGCCTTCCACTGGCACCCCGGCCTCCTCATCGAGGACACCACCCTCCAAGTTCCGTTCCTGGCCGACCTCGTGACCCTCGCCGACCCCACCAGCCCGTGGTCGTTCCCCAACTACCTCAGGTCCCGCGACCGGCTGTTCCCCTTCTACTTCGCCGAGCGCTTCCACATCCGGCGCGCCGAGTACGACGCCTACTGCCGCTGGGTCAGCAAGAACCTCCCCGGGCTGCGCTTCGGCCACCAGGTCGAGGGGGTGCGCTGGAACCCCGAACGCGACCTGTTCGAGGTCGACTTCACCCGGCTCGACGGCGACGGCGAGGCCGACTCCCTCGGCCGTACGCACACCAGCGCCCGTACGTACACCAGCGCCCGTACGTACACCAGGAACGTCGTCCTCGGCATCGGCACCGCCCCGCACGTGCCCGAGCCCCTCCAGCCGCTCGTCGACGCCCCCGGCGTGCCCGTCATCCACGCCGCGGACTACCTCGGCGAGCGCGACCATCTCCTCGCCGCCGGCCACGTCACCGTCATCGGCGCGGGCCAGTCCGGCGCCGAGATCTTCCTCGACCTCCTGAAGGCCCGCCCCACGGGTCGCGAGCGGATCCACTGGCTGGCGCGCACCGGGGCGTTCGCGCCCATGGAGTACTCCAAGCTCGGCCTGGAGCACTTCACGCCCGACTACGCCCGTTACTTCCACGCCCTCACCGAACCGACCCGCGACCGGCTCGTCGCCGCCCAGTGGCAGCTTCACCGGGGCATCGCGGCCCCCACCCTGGCCGCCATCCACGAGGAGCTCTACCGCCGCACCCTGCACGGCGGCTGGCCCGACGCGGTCCTCACCCCCGGCGTCCAGGTCCGCACGGCCGGCCAACTGCCCGCCAACAAGGTCGAGCTCCACCTGGAGCACCTCCAGCAGGGCACCCGCTCCCGCCTCACCACCGACGCCGTCGTCCTCGCCACCGGCTACCGCGAACGCCCCCTCGACCGTCTCCTCGCCGGCCTCGACCCGTACCTGCGTCGCGACAGCTCGGAGCGGCCCCGCGTCGACGACCGGTTCCGCCTTGTCCTCGACCCCTCGGTCACCGGCGCGGGCTGCCACGTCTACGTGCAGAACGCGGCGCTCCACGCCCACGGCGTCGGCACTCCCGACCTCGGGCTCGCCGCCTGGCGCAGCGCCACCATCCTGAACGCCGTCACCGGCAAGGACCCGTACCCGCTGCCCGACCGCACGGCCTTCACCACCTTCGGTCTCGCCCCGCAGCAGGTCGACCGCGGGTAACCGAACGGCAAAGAAGTAAGGTGGAAGTAGTGACGGCAGTCAGGAAAGTGCCTACCTTTCGCCCATGGCCACCACATGGATCGCCGCCCACCGCGCCGCCGTCGTCAACCCGCACGAGGGCTTCAAGCTCTTCGAGGTCCGGGGCTTCGCCGACCGGACCGTACGCCAGGCCATACGCCCGGCCGGCGGCGGCGACGCCCTCCGGGTGCGCCTGAGCAACCGTTACGGCACCACGCCCCTGGAGATCGGCGGGGCCCACCTCGCCAGGCGCACCGAGGGCAGCGGCATCGACCCGGCCACGGACATCGTCCTGCTGTTCGACGGCACCACCAACGTCACCGTCCCGCCCGGCGAGGAGATCGTCAGTGACCCGGTCGTCCAGGCCGTGACCGCGGGCGAGGAACTCGTCCTCAGCCTCTACCTGCCGGGCGACACGGGCCTGAGCACGTACTCCGCCATCCCGTACGACATCGGGTACGCGGTCCCCGGCAACCAGCTCACCGCCGAGGTCCTCCACGACGCCGAGGAACTGCCGACCGGCCACTTCGTCACCGGCATCGACGTACGGGCCCCGGAGGGCACCCGCATCGCCGTCGCGTTCGGGGACTCCTGGATCGAGGGCATGAACACCACCCCCGGCACCGGCAGCAGCTTCCCCGCCCAGCTCAACCGCCGCCTCACCCATGGCTGGATCGTCAACCAGGGCATCTCCGCGAACCGCCTGCTCACCGACGAGATCGGCGACCACCTGCTCGCCCGCGTCGAACGCGACGTCCTCGACGTGCCCGGTGTCAGCCACGTGATCGTCCACATCGGCCTCAACGACCTGGGCCTGCCCGGCGCCATCGCCTTCCCCGAGCCCGGCAAGCCGCCCACCGCCGACGACCTGATCACCGGCCTCACCGCACTCGCCGACCGCTTCCACGCCGCCGGCCTCAAAGTCATCGGTTCCACCGTCGGCCCGTACGCCGGCACGGTCTACCCCGGCTACGACACCGAGGAGGGCCAGGCGGAACGGCTGCGTGTGAACGAGTGGCTCGGTGGCGACGACCACCCCTTCGACGCGATCGTCGACCTGGCCGCCGCCGTCGCGGACCCGGACCAGCCGACCCGGATCCGCGAGGAGTTCAACAGCGGCGACGGCCTCCACGTCAACGACGCCGGCGCGAAAGCCCTCGCCGACGCCGTCGACCTCGCCCTGCTGGCCCTTTAGAACACCGGCGTGCCGTCCCGCGTCAGCTTCCAGTCCACCACCGCGAACTCGGCCGGGTCGATGGTCCCCTTCGCCTTCACCCAGGCGATCATGGTGTTGCGGATCTCGTCCGAGTTCGACCAGAGCAGCTGGGCCGCCGCCACGTGCGGGAAGTTGCCTCCGCCGTTGGCCCGGTAGTTGTTCACGGCGAACACGAACCGCTGGGCGTCGTCGAGCGGCGCCCCCTCGAACCGCACGTTCGTCACGCGCGACCCGGCCGGCTTCGCGATGTCGATCTCGTACGTCACGCCGCTGACCACGTCGTAGTTGTAGTCCGGCGTGCCGTTCGCGTTCGTCAGGTTCGCCGGGTCCACGGGGGCGCCCGCGGCCGTCTGCACGAAGTAGTTCGCCGAGTACTCCAGGTACGCCTTCATCTGGGCGCCCGTCATCAGACGCGCCTCCAGCGTGTTCTCGAAGACGTACAGACCCGCCACGTCCCGGATGGTGACCTGGCCCGCCGGGATGACCGCGCTGCGGGAGAAGGCCGCGGCCTGCGACAGCACAGGCAGTGCCGCGTACTCGGTGCCCGCCAGCGCCTGCTTCACCGTGTCGGCCTGGATGTGGTTGATCAGGTCGATGATCGGCACGTCCTTGTAGGGCGCCTCGACCGAGGTCATCTCGGCGGCGTTGGTGCCGATGACCTGGTTGACGTACGCCACGACCTTCTCGTGCTCGTCGGTGAGCATCTTCGTGATCTTCGGGTCCTCCTCCACGGTGTTGGAGTCGAGAACCTTCGAGCCCACCTTCTCGACCTTCCAGCAGCCCTTCTCCCACACCAGCTCGAAGTCGAACAGCGTCAGACGCTGACCCCACTTCAGCGGCTCGGAGAGCACGACCTGCTTGCCGGTCTCCTTGTTGGTGACGAAGTACTCGGGGATCTCCGTGTGCGCGTGACCGACGAGGATCGCGTCGATGCCCGGCACCTGCTCGGCCACCAGCCCGGCCGCGTTCTCGATGTACGGCAGCTGGTCACCGTACGACGACGTGCCGGACGAGCCGCTGTGCGCCGACACGATGACGACGTCCGCGCCCATCGAGCGCAGCTTCGGCACCCACTTCGCGGCCTGCTCCTCCAGGCCGGGGAACGTCATCTTCCCCTGCACGTTCGCCTTGTCCCAGATCGCGATGCCCGGGTTGGTCAGGCCGAGCACGGCCACCTTCACGTCACGGCCGAACGGGGTGCGCAGCCGGTGCATGCTGTACGGCCGGAAGGCGGGCCGCAGCGTCTTCGCGTCCAGCGCGTTCGCGCCGAGCAGCGGGAAACGGCACTGCTCCTCGAACTTCCGCAGCACCGGGATGCCGTAGTTGAACTCGTGGTTGCCGAGCGCCGCCGCGTCGTAGCCGATGGCGTTCATGGCCTGCGCCATGGGGTGCACCGGGCCGCCCTTGGCGGTGATCGGGTCGACCTTGGCGTAGTAGTACGACAGCTGGGTGCCCTGGATGGTGTCGCCCGCGTCGATCAGCAGCGTGTTGCGGCGACCTTTCTCGGCGCGCACCTGGTTGACCAGGGTGGAGATCTTCGCGAGGCCGACGTCGTTGTGGGCCTTGTCGTCGAACTCCTTGTCCGTGAAGTAGTCCCAGTTGAAGACGTTGCCGTGCAGGTCGGTCGTGCCCAGCACGGTGAACGCGTACCGCTTCGGCCGCTTGCCAGCGCCCTTCGCCTCCGCTGCCTGCGCGCTCGGCGCCGCGACCGCGCCGGTCAGCGCGACGCCCGCCCCGGTCACGGCGGACTTCTTCAGGAACTTCCGGCGGTTCAACGGCATGACGGGTACTCCTCAGCGAATGGTCAACAACGCGCGTAGATTCTGACCCGGTCATGACGGGTGGCAACAGGTCCCGCAGGTTGCGATCTGGTGACCTCATCCGCCAACGGCAAGCCCCCAACCAGGAAAGACGTGACAGAGTGGGGCGTATGACCTCGCCCGCTGAACCCGCTGAACCCGCTGAAGCACCCCACGTCCCCTACGGCACCCCCGACGCGCCCCGCATCGCCGTCCGCGGCGAGGCCCAGCTCGAAGTCGACCCCGAGATCGCCCGCATCGGCGTCACCGTCGGCGCCCGCGGCAAGGACCGGCGCGCCGCCCTCGACGACCTCACCCGCCGCAACGCCACCGCGCTCGACCTCGTCAAGGGGTACGGGGACGCGGTCGAGCGGGTGGAGACCGGCGCCTTCTCCATCACGCCCGAGCTGACCAAGTACGGCCGCGGCGAACGCGTCCACGCCTACCACGGCCGCGTCCACATCACCGCCGAACTCACGGACTTCACCGCCCTCGGCGAACTCACCACCCGCCTCGCCGACCTGGAGCTCACCAGCGTCGACGGCCCCTGGTGGGCACTGCGCCCCGCCTCACCCGCCCACCGCCGGGCCCGACAGCAGGCGGTCCGCGAGGCCGTCCTGCGCGCCCGCGAGTACGCGGAGGCCCTCGGCACGACCCTCGCGGCCCTGATCGAGCTCGCCGACATCGGCGCGGAGAACGCCCAGCCGTACCC
>NZ_VJZC01000668.1 GCF_009377185.1 Streptomyces spongiae | reverse complement strand
CCACTCACCCCACCCACCCCAGACACCGCGAAAAAATGTCCAGAGCCGGAACGCGCGGGGCACTCACGGCGTAAGAACAGTTAGTGGCTCCGCGTCGAAGGGACCTTGATCGTGCAACGTCGAGCTGTGACGACCGTGTTGGCCACGGCCGTGCTCCTGGTGACAGCCGGTTGCTCCTCCGACGACGGTGAGGAACCGAACACCGGCGGCACCTCGGCCACGAGCAGTACGAAGCCCGAGGCGTCGCCGGACGGCGGCACCGAGGAGAGCGCCCCACCCGCGAAGGGCTCGGTGAAGGTGGTGCGCACGGTCACCGAGGGCCTGAACAGCCCCTGGGGCCTGGCCCCGCTCCCCGAGGGCGGACTGCTGGTGTCCTCGCGGGACGAGGGCACGATCACGCTCGTCGACGAGAAGACCGGCAAGAAGACGGAGCTCGGCGAGGTCCCCGGGGTCTCCCCCGCGGGCGAGGGCGGCCTCCTGGGAATCGCGATCTCTCCGGACTACGCGTCGGACCACATGATCTACGCGTACTTCACCTCGGAGTCGGACAACCGCGTCGTGCGCATGCTGTACGACCCCGAGAAGCCCTCGGGCGAGCAGCTGGGCGCCCCCGACACGATCGTGCGCGGCATCCCGAAGGGCACGAACCACAACGGCGGCCGTCTGGCCTTCGGCCCCGACAAGATGCTGTACGCCACGACCGGCGAGCGCTACGAGGGCCCGCTGGCCCAGGACAAGAAGTCCCTCGGCGGCAAGATCCTGCGCATGACCCCGGACGGCGAGCCGGCTCCGGGCAACCCCTTCGGCGACTCGCTCGTGTACTCGTACGGCCACCGCAATGTGCAGGGCCTGGCCTGGGACACCAAGCAGCGCCTGTGGGCGTCGGAGTTCGGTCAGAACACCTGGGACGAGCTGAACCTGATCAAGCCCGGCGGCAACTACGGCTGGCCGGACGTCGAGGGCAAGGAGGGCAGGTCCGGCTTCGTCGATCCGGTGGCCCAATGGCGCACGGAGGACGCGTCACCCAGCGGCGTCGCCATCGCGGAGGGTTCGGTCTGGATGGCGGGTCTGCGCGGCGAGCGTCTGTGGCGCATTCCTCTTGAGGGCACCAAGCCCTCCGCCGACCCCCAGGCCTTCCTCACGGACGAGTACGGCCGCCTCCGCACGGTCGTCTCCGCGGGCGGCGACAAGCTGTGGCTGACCACCAGCGAGACGGACGGCCGGGGCTCACCCGAGAAGGGCGACGACAAACTCCTTGAGCTGGAAGTGAAGTGACCGCCGGGAGGGTCGGGGCTCAGCCCTCGTCCGGTTCCCCTTCCTGGGGTTCCTCGGGCTCCGCCTCGTCGTGGAGCTCGACGGGTCGGCGTATGACGGCCGTCCCCGAGTCCAGGTCTATCGGCCCCCGCCCGGGGTCGCTGTCGCCGACGTCCTCGCGGGTCAACTCCAGGCGTTTGCGTTCGTCGTTGGTGTGCTTGCGTCCCGGCGCGAACAGTTCCTCGAACGGGTTGAACACGAGCCCTCCCCCGGGCCGGCCGCACCGGCCCTCGTCTCCGTCATCACCCCATCACCCCGATCCTCCCACCGGGAGCCGCTCCCCTGCCCCCGGCGGGAACAACCGCAAACGATGCGCCAGCGCCGCCGCCTCACCCCGGCCGGAGACGCCCAGCTTGGCGAGGATGTTGGAGACATGGACGCTGGCCGTCTTGGGGGAGATGAACAGTTCCTCGGCGATCTGGCGGTTGCTGCGGCCGACGGCGACCAGGCGGAGGACGTCACGCTCGCGGCTGGTGAGGCCCAGTGCCTCGACAGGGTCGCTGGGAGCCGGGGCGGACGGCTCGGGGGCGCGGGCCAGGGTCAGCCGGGCGCGCTGGGCGAGCAGGGCGACGGAGTCGGCGAGGGGGCGGGCGCCCAGGTGGTCGGCCACGGCGGCGGCCAGGCGGAGGAGTTCCGTAGCGCGGTCCCGGCCCTCCTCGTCGGCGCCGCTCACCAGCAGCGCCTCGGCGAGCCGGTGCCGGACGCGGGCGAGGTCGTACGGCCGCTCCAGCGACTCGAAGGCGGTGACGACCTCGGACCAGGTCCCCGGCTCCAGCACGCCCTCAGCACGGTGGAGTTCGGCCCGCACCCACTTCTCGTACGCGACCCAGACCGGCGCGCCCGTGGTGAGTTTCTTGACGGTCTCGAAGACGCCGGACAGGACCTCGGCGCGCCCTTCGTCGGCGACCGGCAGCCCCCGGGCGTCGGCCTCGGCGATGACCGCGGCGAGCAGGAGGGGCCAGGCGAAGCGCTGGGTGCCGGGTGGGAAGCCGGAGTCCAGGGCCTGGCGCAGTTCGTCGCGGGCGTCGAGGAGGCGGCCTTCGGCGGCGGCGACGCCGATGGTCAGGGTGGCCAACGGGAGATCGTTCTGGGGCTGGGGGTCATGCGTGCCGTAGAAGGCGCGGGCGTCGGCCAGGAGGCGGGCGGCATCGGCCACGGCTCCCCGGGCGCGCTCGATGTCGGCGAGTTGCTGGGCACCGCCGCCGCATGGCCTCGCGCTCTGTCTGCGCATCGCGTTCGCCGCGGCCTCGGCTGCCTCGTGCCACTCCCCCAAGGAGAAGAGGGACTCGGAGAGGTTCCGCCAGACCCATGCCTCCGATTCCGACAGGCCCATCTTCCGGGTGAACTCGAGGCCCTCCCGGAGTACGGTGACGGCTTCCCGGGAGCGGCCGACGCCCTCCAGGATCGACGGCAGGTTCACATGGCTGCGGCCCACGAGCGTGGCCAGCGAGCGCTTCTCCACCTGCTCCTTGACCGCGTACATCTCGGCGAGCCCGGCCTCGGTGTCCCCCGCGTCCACCATCAGGGTGCCGAGCGTGAGGCGTACGTTCAGCTCGATGTCCTCGGCACCCACCATGCGCGCGTACTCGACGGCGCGCTGGGCGTCGGAGAGCGCCTCGGGTCCGGGCTCATGGAGCATGGACCAGCCCGCGGCCATGGCCAGGACCTCGGCGTGCACCTCGGACGGGGGCAGTCCGCGCACCAGCTTCTGCGCGGTGCCGAGCTCCTTCCACCCGTCGCCCCGGGCCAGGCCCTGCACCAGCAGGGAACGCTGCACCCAGAACCAGGCCGCGCGCAGGGGGTCGCCGTCCTCGCCCAGGAGGTGCAGCGCCCGCTTGGTGATCTTCAGTGCGCGCTCGCGCTCCCCGCACAGCCGGCCCGCGACGGCGGCCTCGGCCAGGAGGTCGAGGTAGCGCAGGGGCGTGGTCTCGGGGGCGCAGCCACAGGGAGGGTAGACCTCGGCGTAGTCGACGGGGCGCAGTCCGTCCCGTACGGCGTCGGGGGCGGCGTCCCACAGCTCCATCGCCCGCTCCAGGAGCCGCAGTTGCTCGGAGTGGGCGTGACGGCCGCGGGCCTCCACGGAGGCGTGGAGGACGGCGGGGAGGGCCTTGGCGGCGTCGTGGGCGTGGTACCAGTAGCTGGCCAGGCGGGTGGCGCGGCCGTCTGCCGGAACGAGCGTCGGGTCGGCCTCCAGCGCCTCGGCGTACCGGCGGTTGAGGCGGGAGCGCTCGCCGGGCAGCAGGTCGTCGCTGACCGCCTCGCGGACCAGGGAGTGCCGGAACCGGTAGCCGTCGCCGTCGGGCACGGCGAGCAGGATGTTGGCGCCGACGGCGACCCGCAGGGCCTCGATGAGGTCATCCTCGGGGAGCCGGGCCACGGCCGCGAGCAGGCCGTACTCGACGGTGGAGCCGCCCTCGGCGACGATGCGGGCCACGCGCTGGGCGTCCTCGGGCAGCTTCTCGACGCGCACGAGGAGGAGGTCCCGCAGGGAGTCGCTGAGGCCGGTGCGGCAGCCCTCCTGGGCGGCGACGGCCAGTTCCTCGACGAAGAACGCGTTGCCGTCGGACCGTTCGAAGATCTCGTCGACCTCGGTCGGGTCGGGTTCGGCGGCGAGGATCCCGGCGAGTTGGCGGGCGACCTCGGCGCGGTTGAAGCGGCCCAGTTCGACGCGGCGGACCGTGCGCAGGCGGTCCAGCTCGGCCAGCAGGGGGCGGAGCGGATGGCGGCGGTGGATGTCGTCGGCGCGGTAGGTGGCGACGACCACCAGGCGGCCCCTGCGGAGCGTGCGGAAGAGGTAGGCGAGGAGGTGGCGGGTGGAGGCGTCGGCCCAGTGCAGGTCCTCCAGGACGACGACGACCGTGCGGTCCGCGGCGACGCGCTCCAGGAGGCGGGCGGTGAGCTCGAAGAGGCGGGCCGTGCCTTCCTCGTCGTGCCGACCGTCCAGTCGGCGGGGTGCCTCGCCCAGCTCGGGCAGGAGCCGGGCCAGCTCCGCCTCCTGCCCGTCGGCCGCGGCGGTGACCTCGTCGGGGAGCTGTCGGCGCAGGGAACGCAGGGCGGTGGAGAAGGGCGCGAACGGCAGCCCGTCGGCGCCGATCTCGACGCACCCGCCGAGCGCGACGACCGTGCTCTCGCGGCAGGCCGCGGTGGCGAACTCCTCTACCAGGCGCGTCTTGCCGACCCCGGCCTCGCCGCCGAGCAGTAGCGCCTGCGGCTCTCCCGCCGCGGCGCGGGACAGCGCGTCGTGCAACACCGCGAGTTCGTCGGCACGACCGACGAATACCGGACTGACGGACCTCATCTCCACGTTGCCGAGCATCGCACGCGGGTCTGACAGTGCGGCACCGAATATCGGCACGACGACGCCGTCACGGGCCTGCGGGGTGCCCGCACGCACCGGCGACGCGCCCTCGCGCCCGTGAGGGCGGCCGCCCCCCGCGCGACCGTCCTCCCCTGCCCCCGGGTTCACGCGGCGCGGGGGAACCGGTGTCGGCGGAGGCGGGGACTATGCGGCCTCCCCTCGGCTTCGTGCCGCCGGGACGCCTCGCGGGCGGCGCGGCGCGCCTCACGGGCGAGCCGGTACTCGGCGGCATCGCGGATCAGCTCGGCGGACCGGATCTGCTGGAGCTCGTACTGGAACATCTCGCACCCCTCGTGACGTGTCGGTTTCGGCTTCGCTTGTCGCGATGCCTCAACCTTCGTCTCCGAGGTGGGTGCGCCACATCGGGAGAGTTCCGCATCTTGCACGTGCGAGGGGCCTTAGGTCCGCCGTACGT
>NZ_VJZC01000667.1 GCF_009377185.1 Streptomyces spongiae | reverse complement strand
CTCCCCGCCCAGTCCCAGTTTGTAGACCTGGGATTGACGTTATGAAAGCCCTGCACGTTGCCGTTGGCACGCTGGGCAAGTCTGGCCACGCATCTGGTGCGGGAGGCGGTTTCGACACGCGCATCCGACGGTCAGGGGCGTACACCACCACCGTGAAAACGGCCCGCTCCTAACCCGAAACAGTCCCGTCGCTCAGACATATTGACACCCGCAATCGGCAATGATGCCGCAGCGCGCACATGACCACCGAGACAAGATCTCAATGACTGTGAGGGAGAAAGTGTGAACAGCTACGATATCGTCATCGCGGGAAATGGCATCCTCGGATGCGCAACCGCCTTGGAGCTAATACGCAATGACAATAGCCTCAGGATTGCAGTCATCGGCCCGAAACAGCGCATCGGCGGTGCCACCATAGCGGCGGGAGCAATGCTCAACTGCATCACAGAAGTCAACCACCGCACATTGTCAACGGCAGTCGGGAAAGCGAAGCTAGAAATTTCAATCCGCGCCCTGGAAGCATGGCCAGCATGGCTGGATGCCCTTAACAGTGAGCTGTCGCCGACACGTCGACTCGCCATCCGAAACGGTACCTACGTCATCCTGAACAACAGAGCAGGGAGGCTGGACAGCCTAAATTACAATGCCGTTATTGACGCCGCTATCCAGTATCATCAAAAATTCGAGCGCGTACCTTTCGGGAACGTTCCACACCTGAAGCCGGGAGTGGACGCCCGACCGCTGGATTCCATTTACCTTGCCGATGAAGGGGCTATAGACGCACGCCAGGTCCTCAACGCGGTCGAATCTGTGGCGAATCGCAGCGGAGTAGTCTTCCTGGACGACACCGTCGTCGGTTGGAAACGGAAAAACAACCAGGTCAGCTGCGCCATCACGGCCTCCGGGGAAGAGGTCCAGGCAGATCGCTTTCTGGTAGCCGCCGGCGTGGCGAGTCGCTCATTGCTGGCAGACCTGGCGGAAAGCAGTGCGATGCCCTTGCAACCCATACTCGCCAGCAAGGGAGTCGCAGTGACATCCCGAGGAACAGGTTCCGGGGGCGAACACGTGGTTCGTACACCGAACCGTGCGGGCGGATGCGGCCTCCACATGGTCCCGGGGAGCGATGGCACGGTCTACCTAGGTGCGACCGGTGATCTGATGATGCAGGCCGATGAATTTCAGACCATCGGCGCTGTGCGCTTTCTGATCAACGCGATGGATCAGTTCGATAAGCGCCTTTTCCATAGCAAAATAACCCAGTGGCATGTAGGAAACAGGCCGGTGAGCCTTGACGGATTTCCGCTTATTGGAAGGGTTTGGCAGGACAACGTGTGGGTGTTGTCTGGAACCCACCGGGACGGTTTCCACTGTTCGCCTCTGCTGGCACGACATACGGCGGATATCATGCTTGGCGGGATCGGAATCCTCGGCGACCACTGCTTCGCCCCGCTGCGACGGCCACTCAGTGCTATGAGTCGCGAGGACGCGATCGACGAACTTTCTCTGCACTTGGTGTCTCAGTTCTACGAGAACTCGGGAAAATCGCCGGCGTATTCGGAAGTATCCGAGACCCTGGAAAAGCAGTATCGAACTCGCACGCGTGAGACTTACGATAAATTGGAAATTGATTTCGGGCTCGCTCCCGATATTCTGGGATTGCTGAATTGGGCGGTGGACCGAGAAGCGAAAATCGGGTACTTTCGGCAGTATTTTCAGCAAGTCAGCCGCGCCAGCCAGGAAAAAGACGTCTATAATCCCTTTCCGGCCTGCTGACGGGAAGAAAGCCCATGTCGTCGGGGTGTTCCTCCGCGGCGTAGCCAAGCCGGGTCACCTTGTCGTTGCTCCGCAATCGACCTCCGACCATCACCAGCACCACTACCGGATCCGTCTCTTTGCCACCGGTGAAGTCCCTCACTGACACGCAGGTGTGGTTCGACGGAAGGACTGACCAGACTCATGCGTCCGTACGTTCCTCGGCCTGCTCCCCATCGCCCGCAGTTCGGGGGCCTGGCACCGTGGTCGCTGCGAGATTGAGGCGGGCGGCCATGTCGAGGTTCACCTCTCAGTACGGGCGGACGTGGGACCAGAAGAGCGGGGTCAGGCCGCGGCGGTCGGCGGGCGTGAGGAGGGCCGTCCACTCCGGTTCGCCGAGGATGTCCTGGAGCATCAGGGTGTTCACGTAGACCAGGGCCGATTGCAGAATCCGCAGGCACAGGACGAACATCTCCTGCTCGTCGCGCCGGTTCGAGGCGATCTCCCCGCCCTTGCCGTAGGCGATGACGGAGTTCGCGCCGTTGGATGACTCCATCACGTTCAGGCCCTCCTCGATCTCCCGCTGGAGGTCCCGAAGCCGCAGGTACCGGGCCACGAAGATGGTCTTCTGCGCACGCCCGACCTCCAGCATGGCCGCGTAGGTGGGGTGGGATGCGTTGCGGGTGAAGCGCCGCAGGATCGCCTCGGTGGACGCGGTGCGGGTACGAATCGCCGTGGCGTACTTGATCATCTGGTCGTACTGCTGGGCGATGAGTTCCCAGCGGATCGGGCGGGTCAGCGCCGGGGTCAGCTGCGGGTAAGCGTCCGGTTCGCCAGCCACTGGCCGGTACAGCTTCACCTTGTTGATCCGCTTGATACGCGGCAGCAGGTCGAAGTTCAGCAGCCTCGTGATGCCGAACCCGATTTCCGACTGGCCGTGCGAGTCCGTGTAGTTGGCTTCCACGTCCATGGTGGTGCCGTGCCGCATCGCGCCCTCGATCATCGCGGCGGCCTCGGAGGCGGTGCAGTTGATCAGCTGGGAGTGGATGGCCAGGGACTTCTTCTCCACGTGCCAGTAGATGAGCACCCCGCGGCCTCCGTAGCGCGAGTGTCACTCGGTGAACAGGTTCTGGTCGTAGGCGCGCACGTGGGTGGAGTCGGAGGCGACTGCGGTCGAGCCCTGTCCCCATAGCTCGGTGCTGCGGGCGGAGAAGGTGGCGTTCGCGATCTGGATGGCGATGGCGCGAGCGGCCTCAGCGGACAGGTAGCGGCGGCGTACGTAGCGGAGTTCGTCCTCGGTGTGGCCGTGGCCGCCGGACGCCACGGCCTTGATCCCGGTGTTCGTGCCGTACGCGTAGATGACCAGCAGCAGGCGTTCGGCCAGCACCTCCGGTGAGAGGCTGCCGCCGCCGGAGACGGAGGTGACCGCGTCCAGGCAGCCGGTCCGCAGCACCGCTTCCTTGAGCATGTCGACGAGCGGCACGATGCCCCAACGCCTCTGTACCTCGGCCTTGATCCTGCGCAGGTTGCGCGGCTCGGGCTGGGCCTCGGCCGCCGTGAGCCGGATCGCCCCGGACTTTCGCTCGGCGATGTCCAGCCAGGTCAGCTTGGGCATCTGGTCGCTGAGCAGGGTCAGTTCGGCCGTCATCTGCTCGCGCAGGTCGTCGATGAACACCGCGGCGTCCAGCGGCTTGCGCAGCTCCCGGTAGTTCTCCGCCCGCCTCGCCTCGAAGTCCTGCGGCAGGTCCTCGTCCGGGTTGCGCCACTTGTCGGCGCCGACCACCCAGATCTCCTTGTACTTGAGCTGATCGCGCAGGGGCCTGGAAGGCGACGACCTCGTAGACCATGCGCACCACCCGGCGCCGGCCTCGCTTGTCGGTCCGGTGGACGACCTCCGCCCAGTCCCCGCCCATCGCCTTGTGGACCGGCACCGTCTCACCCAGCGGGTAGTACGTCGTGTTCCCGGCGTTCGCGTATCGCGCCACCAGCGCCAGGGCCTCGATCACCGGCCGGTGGGCGTGATGGGAGGAGCGGAACTCCAGCACGTCCAGCAGCTTGATCAGCCCGCGCCGGTAGTGGTTGGTGTAGGACGCCTTCAACGTCGTCTGCACCGTCCGCCGGTAGACCGGCCCGCGGGTCTTGAACTCGTGCACCAGCTCCCGCAGTGTCGCCTCGCCCCCGGACACCGCCGGGAACACGACCTGGCGGACCGTCCCCTCCGGGGTGCCGAGCGACGCCTCGGCGAGCTTGAAGAGGATGTTCTCCTTGCCCGACACCTTCTTGAACGCGTTGATGAGCTGCTCGGTGACCTTCTTCTCCGCCCGCGCCCCGATCCGGTGCACCGTGGAGATCAGCAGCTCCACCAGCGTGTCGGTAATCTCCCGCTCCCGCTCGTGCAGCAAGGCGGCCAGCAAGGTCACCCGCAGCGCCACCGGGTGCGTCCGCAGATGGGAAGGCGACTCCACCGCGGCCCGCGCCCGCCAGCCAGCTACGACCTTCGGCGCGACGTCGATGAACAGATCCCGTGGCAGACCGATCGCCCGTACCGCCAGGAGCTTGTCGATCTCGGTGAGCATCGTCTCCAGGCTCACGTTGCCCGGCGCTTCCTTCACCTTCGCCAGCACCGGCGGCGCATCCTCGCCCTCCGTACCACCGCCCGCGGGTCCGGCATCGTCCTGGTCGGCGCCGGCCACCAGAGCCACGATCCGCGCGAATCTCTACTCGGAGCCAGCAGGCTGAGGTCTCCTGACGCTGCTCGCGGGCCTGCCCGTCGTCGATAATCGAGTGCCCATGACGGATTCAAGTCGAACCTCAGGAAAAGCTCAAATTTCGAGGGGCCATTTTACTGGATTCGGCATCAATCCAGGTGGCTCAACACTGGTGATTACAGTAGTCATATCGAGATAATCTCACCGGCGATAAGCAGTTACGAGACAGCCGCGAAGCGGACATCCCGCACTTTCACCGAGGCCGTGCGTGAGTGCAAGGTCCGGTCAGGTCACGGGGCATGATCACATGTCTAATGAGTATCTTTGCACGGAGGCAAACGACACCGGTGAAACTGCGTCAGGCAGTGGCCGAATTGCCATAGTCGGCTTATCCTGCAGGCTGCCCGGGGCCTCAGATTCGGATGCGTTCTGGTCCATGCTCCGGAAAGGCTCGGACGCCCTCGCGGATGTTCCCGCCAAGCGGTTCGGTACGGGTGCCGGTACGTACTACGGCGGATTTCTCGACCAGGTCGAGCGATTTGATCCGGGATTCTTCGGCATTTCACCGCGCGAAGCCGTGATGGTGGATCCACAGCAGCGGTTGATGCTGGAGCTGGCCTGGGAGGCGCTGGAGGACGCCGGAATTC
>NZ_VJZC01000666.1 GCF_009377185.1 Streptomyces spongiae | reverse complement strand
GGGTCGGGCTCAGGGTCGGGGTTGCTTGGCTCATGCGGCTCACCGGCTCACTGGTAGTGGACGAAACGCCGGCTGAGCCGGAACTGGAGGGCGGTGACCGCCATGATCAGCACGAAGAGCAGCACGCCCACCGCGGATGCCTCGCCGAAGTCGAGCTGCTCGAAGGCCCTCTCGTAGATCACCATCACCACGGTGCGGGTGGCGTCGCCGGGTCCGCCGTCGGTGAGGACGTAGGGCTGTTCGAAGACTTGCAGGGCATTGATGATGCCGACCACCGACGCGACGAGCAGTGTCGGCGAAAGCAGCGGCAGCGTGATGCCGAGGTGCTTGCGCAGGCCGGTCGCGCCGTCGAGGGCGGCGGCCTCGTGGATCTCCTTGGGGATGTTGTTCAGACCGCCGACGAACAGCAGGAACGAGAAACCGAACTGCTGCCAGACGTAGACCAGGATCACCGTGGCCATCGCCGCGTTCTCCGAGGTCAGCCAGGGCACGGGCGCGACGCCGACCAGGCCGATCAGCCAGTTCACCACCCCGAAGTCCTGGTTGAACAGGTACTTCATCACCACCGAGATCGAAGCGGCGGACAGCACCAGCGGGAAGAAGAACGCCGAACGGAACACCGACCGCAGCCACACCGGCATCCGCCCGTTCAGCGCGAGCGCCAGCGCCAGCGCGATCAGCAGTTGCAGCGCGACCGCGAGGACCATGAAGAGGAGCGTGTTGCGGAAGGAGATCAGGACGGTCGAGTCCGTGAAGGTCGTACGGTAGTTGGCGCCGCCGGCGAAACGGGGCGGGTCGATCACGTTCCAGTGGAACAGGCTCAGCACGATGGACCCGATGATCGGTACGACCGTGAAGACGACGATGCCGACGACCGTGGGCGCCAGGAACAGCACGGCCAGCAGCCGGGTGCCGCGGTCGCGGACGGACGGCCGCACGGCGACGGCGGGCGGCGTGGCGGGCCGCGGACGTACGGCCGGGACCTGGGTGTTCGGGACCTGGGTGTTCGTCATATCTCACGCTCCATGGCCTGCTCCAGGTCGCCCTGCATCCGGCGCAGCGCGGGACCCACCGCATGCGGCGAGGCCAGTGCGGTGCCGGTGTACTTGAGCAGGACGTCGGTCACCGCGGCGACCTGCGGCGGCGCGGGGATCGGGCCGGTGTCGGGAAACCGGTCGAGGGTGTCGTAGAAGACCTGCCAGTGTGCCGGGCCGCTCGCTGCGTAGCGTGCGGCGTTCAGCATCGAACGCCGGGCCGGAGTGGTCTGGTTGCTCTGGAACAGCCGGGTCATGGTGTCCTTGCGGGCCGCGTATTTGATGAACTCCCAGGCGGCTTCCTGCTTCTTCGAGGTGCGCAGCAGCGCGTAGCCCGCCGCGCCGAACTGGTGGCGCTGGGTACGCCAGCGCGGGAAGTACTGCACGTCGTAGTCGGCGGCCCGCATGCCGGCCAGATGCAGGCCGCCCGCCCAGAATCCGCCCGCCGGTGTGACGCCGACGCGGCCGGTGGAGAACACGCCGACCAGATTGTTGCCGTTGCCGCCCTCGGGCCGGGTGCACAGGTTCTCCTGGACGAGGGAGGCGAGATAGTCGTACGCCTCCTCGACCCGGTCGGCAGTGGCCTGCGGGGTCGTCCAGCGGAAGCCCCCGCCGCGCCCCTGCCGGTCGGCGGCCGGGTAGAAGGTGTCCCACAGCCAGGAGCCGCCGGGCGCCTTCGACTCCTTCAGCAGGTTCGTGCCGTTCGCGAAGAGCCAGGGCACCACGCCGCCCCACAGCCGGTTGGTCCAGAAGTACGGCGTGAAGTGCGCATCGCCGGCCCGTTTCATCTCCCGCAGCAGCGCGGTGAAGTCGTCGCGGCTCCAGTCGGCCGCCGGGAAACCCGCGCCTGTCCGTTTCAGCACCTGCTTGTTGAGGTAGATGTCGGCGGCGTTGAACTCCATGGGCAGTTGGTAGAGGTTCCCCTCGTACATCATCGACTCCACCAGCGAGGGGTGGACGTCGGAGAAGTACTCACGCAGCTCCGCCGCGTCCCGCCGCACCCAGCGGTCCAGGGGCACGCCGAGCTGCCGGGCGAACAGCTGCACGCCCTCGGTGGCCACGTACACCAGGTCGGGGGCGGTGCCCGCGGCGATCTGGGTGAGGATCTTCGCGAAGAAGTCCGACCAGTCGACGGCCTGCACCGCGTTCACCCGCAGCGGGATGTCGGGGTGGAGCCGGTGGAAGCCCTTGGTGAGGGCGTCGACGGTGGCCGGGTCGAAGGCGGAGCCGAGGGTGGCGACGACGAGGGAGCCGTCGTCACGGCCGGGGATGTCGGCTCCCGTGAGACGGTCCCAGCTCGCGGCGGTCGCGGCCAGGGCGGCTGCTCCGGCCCCGTATGCGCCGTACCGCAGCAGCGTGCGGCGGGGGAGGTGCGAGTCAGTCATCCAACGGGCCTAACTCGTGTTAGTTCAGGGTTGATGCCCCAGATGATGGGAACCGGGCAGCGGACCTGTCAAGGGTCGGGAACGCTTGACCTTTAACGAGTTAGGTCTACAGTCCTCGTTCACATGGGAGCTGTGAGCCGCCACGAGAGGAACGATGTGTCATGCCCGGAACATCGGGGATTTCCAGGAGATCACTGTTCGCGGGATCGGCGGTGGGCACCGCCGCCGCGCTGCTGCCCACCGCAGCGGCCACCGCCGCCCCGAAGCCCGAGCCCGGGGCCACGGCCAAGAGCGGGACCGAGTCCGCGGCGGGCGGGGCGAGTTACCGCGCCGCGTACCACTTCACGGTCCCCGACCAGTGGAAGAACGACCCGCAGCGGCCCGTCTGGATCGACGGCGAGTACCACTACTACTACCTCTACAACGCCGACTACTTCACCGGTGCCGTCGGCACCGCCTGGCGCCTGGCCACCACCAAGGACCTGGTCTCCTTCACCGACCGCGGGGTCGCCGCACCCAAGGACACCACGCCCAACGGCGATCTCTGGTCGGGTTCGGCGGTGGTCGACACCGGCAACACGGCCGGATTCGGCGCGGGCGCGGTCGTCGTCCTCGTCACCATGTCCCCCGGCGACGGCACCAACAACCAGGCGCAGTTCCTGTACTACTCGACCGACGGCGGTCTCACCTTCACCAACTACCGGACCGACCCCGTCCTGCCCAACCCCGGCGTCGCCGACTTCCGCGACCCCAAGGTGATCCGCGACGAGGACCGGGACCGCTGGGTGATGACCCTCGCCGAGAACGACAAGATCGGTTTCTACCACTCCGACGACCTCAAGTCCTGGACGTACGTGAGCGGTTTCGTCCACGGCGGCATCGGCGTCCTGGAGTGCCCCGACCTGTTCCGCATCACCGCCGACGACGGCACCGTGAAATGGGTGCTCGGCGCGAGCGCCAACGGGAAGGGCTCGGGGCTGCCCAACACGTACGCCTACTGGACGGGTTCCTTCGACGGCACCACGTTCACCGCCGATGCGCGTGACCCGCGGTGGCTCGACCACGGCTGGGACTGGTACGGCGCCGTCACCTTCGAGAAGCGGGGCGCGAGCGGCGCGGTGGACGCGGCTGCCCGGTACGCGATCGGATGGGTGAACAACTGGGACTACGCCAACACCACCCCCACCATCGACTGCGACGGCTTCAACGGCACCGACTCCATCGTCCGCGAGATCACCCTGAAGAAGGCATCCGACAACACCTACTACCTCGCCTCCCAGCCCGTCGCCGGCCTCGACTCGTACGTCTCCCGCACCGTGAACCTGGGTGACGTGACCGTGGACGGCACGAAGGTGCTCGACTACACCGGTATCTCCTACGAGGTGACGACCGAGATCACCTGGTCCCGACTCACCGGCGCCGGCCTCCAGCTGAGGCGCTCACCCGACGGCGGTCGGCACATCGACGCCGGGATCTACGCCGACTACGCCTTCCTCAACCGACGCAACACGGTGAACGCCGACACGTCCGGCAAGTGGCAGGAGAGCCACACCCCGTTCGACCCGTCCGCCGGCACGGTGAAGTTGCGCATCCTGGTGGACCGCACGTCGGTGGAGATGTTCGTCGACGACGGCCGCTACGTGCACACCAGCCAGGTGTTCCCGTACCTGCTGGACACCCGGCTCGCACTGTTCACGATCGGCGGCAGCGCGGTGTTCCGCAACACGGTGATACGTGAGTTCTCGGTGTGAGGCCGGCCAGGGGCGCGGGTGCACCCGTACGCGTGAACCCGATCGGCAACACCGGAACGGGCCGCCCGGTCCTGGAAGGACCCGCGCTCCGCCCCGCTGTGGCGATCGTCACGAAGGTCTTCGGAGTCCGTTTGCGTACGCTGATCCCGGCCGTTCGTGAAGGGCAGCCCGGGGGAGTGGGAACGACCCCGAGTAGCTCTCCCGGCGTCTGATGCACCGTCAGGAAAGTCGGCAATCGGTCAGCGTGAGTCCTGGAAAACCAGGGGGAGCTGCCCGAACATGCGACTGACTGTGGGGCGCAGAAACAGCCCTTGACCTGCAAAAATGCAGGCAGGGAGCCTACTTGCAGGAGTGCACCGATGCTTCGTACCATGTTCAAGTCCAAGATCCACCGAGCCACCGTCACACAAGCCGACCTGCACTACGTGGGATCCGTGACGATCGACGCCGACCTCCTCGACGCGGCCGATCTCCTGCCGGGCGAGCTCGTGCACATCGTCGACATCGCCAACGGTGCCCGCCTGGAGACGTACGTCATCGAGGGGGAGCGCGGTTCGGGGGTCGTCGGGATCAACGGGGCCGCGGCCCACCTCGTCCACCCCGGAGACCTGGTGATCATCATCAGCTACGCGCAGGTCTCCGACGCCGAGGCGCGGGCCCTGAAGCCCCGGGTCGTGCACGTGGACGCCGGCAACCGCATCGTGGCCCTCGGCGCGGACCCGTCCGAGCCGGTTCCGGGCTCGGACCAGGAGCGCAGCCCGCAGGCCGTCACTGTCTGAACGCGGTGACTGGCCGCCCACCCTCCGGGTACCCGTGGGGCAAGTCCAGAGCCGACGCATCGTATGGCTGGAGGACACGATGACGCACCCGTTCCCCGACCCGGTGAAGCCGGGGCCGACTCCCGGACCGGGGCCCGACCGCCCGGAGCCGTTCCCGGACCCGGGGCCCAGCCC
>NZ_VJZC01000665.1 GCF_009377185.1 Streptomyces spongiae | reverse complement strand
CTCACACACCCCACCCCCCATTTCGCGCCCTCTCGCCTCCACGCCCCATCCACAGCACACTTGACCAAGGAACGCCGTTGCTGCGAGCGAGGGGGACGTGTCATGCGGGACGGCCATCGGGTGGAGGCCGAGCGGCTGCTGGCGAGAGCCGTGGAGGAAGAGGTCCGCCGATCGGGCGGCCGTACCGACGGCGGCGTACTGCTCACACGGGCACGCGCGGCGCTCGACGCCATGGCGGAGGCGGCCACCGAGGAGTACGCGGCGTACACCCGCGCCCTCGACGAGGCCGAGGAAGGCCAGGTCACCTTCGCCCAGCGATACGCGAAGGAGGGCGCCGGAACCCCCCTGCTGATCGCAGCCGTGGCCGCGGTCGCGGCAGCCGTCGCCGACCTGGCCCTCGGCACGAACACGGGCACCGCCATCGGCGCCGGCGTCACGGTGGGCGTCGTCGGCGCCGCCGCCACCGTACTGAAGGTGACCGCCGCCCACTTCCCGGCGGCCCACCACCGCGCCGGAGCGCTGGGCCAGCCCGGCGGCCCCGCACAGCTGCGGCTCCAGTGGCTCACCGCCTTGGAGGTACGCGGCATCCGCCCGTTCCTGGACCAGCAACGCGTGCTGAGCGCGAGCACGGCCACCGGCACGAAGAAGGGCGCACCCCAACTGCGCCGTACGGACAAGAGCGCGGCGGCACGCAGAAGAAGCGTGCTGGAGCAGTCCTTCCAGCAGCTCCCGGAGGCGGACGGCCCGTTCGCGGGTCGACGGGCGGAGATGGCCCGGGTCCGGCAGTGGGTGCAGGCGGCGCGAGCCAGTACCGAGACCCGTCCGACCGTCGTCGTGCTGCGCGGCGCCCCCGGTTCGGGCCGTACGACACTCGCGGTGCACGCGGCCCACGACCTGAAGGACCAGTTCCGCGGCGCGTGCGTGGTGGATCTGCGCGGGGACAGCGCGGGCGAGCCGCCGCTGTCCACGCGGGACGCCCTGCTGCATCTGCTGAACCGTCTCGGCGCGCCCCGCGAACAGCTCCTCTTCCGTGAGCGCTCCTCCCCCGACCAGCAGGTCAAGCGGCTGAGCGAGCTGTACCACCAGCATCTGACGGGCCTGCCGGTCACGATCATTCTGGACGACGCCTCTGATCCCGAACAGGTCCGTGCCCTCGTCCCCGACCGCTCCGACAGCCTCGTCCTCGTCACGGCCCGGGGGCCCCTCGACCTGCCGGCCGACCTCGCCGCCTGGGTGCACCAGCTTCCCGTAGAGGCCCTCGACGAGGCGGGTGCGGAGGAGCTGCTGGGCGCGGTGGCCCAGGACAGTTCGGCCCCGTACGACGCCCAGTCCTCCGACGAGATACGGGAGCTGTGCGGCGGCCTCCCGCTGGCCCTGCGCATCGCGGGCTCGTCCCTCGGCGGCACGCGCACGCCCCGCCGGCTGGCCACGGACCTCGGCGCGTACGGCCCGGTGGAGTCCGTCGAGCGCGCCCTCTGGCTGCGCTACACCGACCAGCCGGACCCGGCGAGGCGGCTGCTGCGGCGCCTGGCCCTGGCGGGGCGGGCGTCGCTGGGCGCCGCCGCGGCGGCCTCCCTGCTGGCCACGAGCGAGCCGGAGGCCACCCGGCATCTGACCGCGCTCGCCCGTGCGGGCCTGATCGACCACGTACGCGGCAACCGCTACCGCCTCCACGACCTCGTCCGCGTCTTCGCCCAGGCCCGCCTGCTGGACGAGGAGGAGCCCGCGGAGCGCACGGCCGCCCATGAGCGCCTGATCGTGACGTACGCGGAACTGGCCGACTCGGTGCTCCGCCTGGTCGACGGCAAGATGTCGACCCGTTCGGACCACTTCGGCCCGCACGGCTTCACCTCGCTCGACGAGGCGCTGCGCTGGCTGGACGACGAGTCCAGCTTCATCACGGCCGCGCTCAGGCACACCGAGGGCGTGAACCAGGCGGCCGTCCTGAACCTGCTGGGCGCCCTGTGCGACTACTGCCTGCTGCGCGGCGACCTCTACCGTCTGGGCGAGATCAGCGAGCTGGCCCGCGCGGTCGACCAGGGCCTGCTGATGCGTTCGGTGCAGTGGCGCACGGGCATCGCGGCCCGTCAGCTCGGCGAACTGGACCAGGCCCGCACCACCCTGACCTCCGTCGTCGACCTCTACATGGAGGCGAACCACGACGCCGGCGCGGCCCGTGCGCTCTGCTCCCTCGGCATCACGCTCCACCACCAGGGCAACCTGACCGAGGCGGCGGCCAAGCTCCGGGAGGCCCTGGACCTCCAGGCGGCGCCGGAGCTGTCGGTGGACCGGGCCTGGACGATGCACGCCCTGGCCGCGGTGGAACGGGACCGGGCGAGGCCGGCGGAGTCCCTCGACCTCCTCACGCGGGCCCTGGTGCTGCACGGCGAGGGCGAGTCCGTGCACGGCCAGGCGTGGGCGCACTTCCAGCTGGGCCAACTGAAGCTGCGGATGGGCGACGTGCCGGACGCGGAGGCCGAGCTGCGCATGGCCCTGGACCTTTACGGCCGGACCCGCGACGCCCGCGGCGAGGCGTGGGCCATGACCCAGCTCGCCCGCGCCCGCATGGTCGCCGGTGACGCGTCCGCCGCCGTCGACGGTCTGCGCCAGGCGGCGGCCCGCCACCAGGACAACGAGGACGCCCGCGGCGTGGCCTGGTCGGTCTACTACCTGGGCCAGGCCCTGGAGGAGACGGGCAACCTGGACCAGGCGGTACGGGAGCTGGAGCGGTCGAGGACGATGTTCTCCCGGATGCGGGACGTGTACGGGCTCGCCTGCGCCCGTCACCACTCGGCCCGTGTGACCCGCGACCAGCGAGCCGTCCAGACGGGCTCGCTGCGCAACTCGGGCTTCGCCCGCCAGCTCCTGGTCGACGCCCGCGCCGACTTCCAGCGCATCGGCGTGGCCCACGGCGAGGCGTGGACCTGCCTGGAACTGGCGGTCGTCGACGCCGGCAACGCCCGCACCCAGCAGGCCCTGTCCCTGTGCGACGACGCCGTCGCGCTCTTCGCCTCCTACGGCGACCGCCGGGGCGAGGACTGGGCCAGGTTCCTGCGGTGCACCCTGCTGCCGTACGGGGCGCCGGGCGGCGTCGAGATCGGCACCGCGGTCGCCCAGGAGGAACTGACCCAGCTGTCCCACGCCACGCACCCGCTCCGCGACACCAAGCTCGACGAGTACGTGGACGCGTACCAGCTGCTTCTGGAACGCGGCATCGACCTGGACGCCGGATGGCGGGCGTGGACCCTGGGGATGGTGCCGGACCGGCACGCCCGTGAGGTCATGGGGGTGCCGGTGGCGGCCCGGCAGTGACTGCTCCTGCCGGGCCCTGCCCGCCGGTCCTGCCGGTCATCCGTCAGGACCGGTGATCAGCCCTGCTGTGGCTTGGGCGTGCCCGAGGACTTGCCCGAGGTCTTGCCCGCGGCCGTGGCGGCCGTCTTCCCGGAGCCGCCGGACTGCTCGTCCGGCGCCTCCTCGAAGTCGACCTTGCCCATGTGGCGGCTCATCGACTTCATCAGACCCCACACGGCCAGGGCCATCACCGCGAACACGATGAAGCCGAGGACGCCGGGGGTGACCTTGTTCTCGTCCACCTCCTTGGCGAGGGGGACGAGGTGTGTCAGTGCCAGGCTTGCGCTCATGTCAGGCATTGTCGCGGATGCCCGCGAAGAGGTCGTCCTCGGGGAGGGAGGTGTCCACGAGTGACTTCGCCAGCTCGTACTCCTCCGTCGGCCAGACCTCCTTCTGGAGATCCATCGGAACGCGGAACCAGCCGCCGTCGGGGTCGATCTGCGTGGCGTGCGCGATCAGTGCCTTGTCACGGATCTCGAAGAAGTCGGCGCAGGGGATGTGCGTGGTGAGTGTGCGCTCGGTGCGCTCGATCTCGCTCCACCGCTTGAGCCACTCCCCGTACGGCGACTCCAGGCCGCGATCCAGCATCGCCTGGTGCAGCGCCTCGGTGCGCGGGCGGTTGAAGCCCTGGTTGTAGTAGAGCTTCTTCGGCTGGTACGCGGGGCCGTACTCCTCCTCCGGGTACTTCTCGGTGTCCGCCGCCCCCTCGAACGCCACCATGGAGATCTTGTGGGTCATGATGTGGTCGGGGTGCGGGTACCCGCCGTTCTCGTCGTACGTCGTGATCACCTGCGGGCGGAACGAGCGGATCTTCCGCACCAGCTCGCCGGACGCCTTGTCGACGTCCTCCAGGGCGAAGCAGCCGTCGGGCAGCGGCGGCAGCGGGTCGCCCTCGGGAAGCCCGGAGTCGACGAAGCCGAGCCATTCCTGCCCGACGCCGAGGATCTCGCGCGCCTCGTCCATCTCCTTCTTGCGTACCTCGTGGATGTGCTCCTCGATGTACTTGTCGCCCTGCAGCTTCGGGTTGAGGATGGAGCCGCGCTCCCCGCCCGTGCAGGTCACCACCAGCACGTCCACCCCCTCGGACACGTACTTCGCCATGGTGGCCGCACCCTTGCTCGACTCGTCGTCGGGGTGCGCGTGCACGGCCATCAGTCGCAGCTGGTCAGTCAAGACTCATTCCCTCGTAAGTCGGCGCCCGCACTGAACTCGGTGACTCGTGTGACTCGCCCCGGCGTGAACCCGGGTGTTGGGCGACTTCTATAGTGACCGAACCGGGGGGCGAAAAATTCCGGGACCGGCCCCGGGGTTCCCATTCAAGGACCTTCGTCCGGGCCCGCTTCGGAGAGGACGATCCATGAGCACGGCGAGCACGCAGCTGCCCGAGGGCCGGTACGGTCGCTCCGCGGACGAGCGCGCCGACCGCAAGCTCAGGATCCTCGGGGCGGTACTGGGCGCCGGCCTGCTCGTCCTCATCGGCTGGTTCGCCTACTACTACGTCGGCGGCAACAAGATCAGCGCCGAGGTGATCACCTTCGAGACCTCGGCCACCGAGGTCAAGGTGCACCTGGAGGTGCACAAGGACGCGGGTGCGAGCGGCTACTGCACGCTGCGCTCCCAGGCCGAGGACGGCGCCGAGGTCGGCCGGGCGGACTTCCGCTTCGACGGGGACGCCACCCGCATCGACAAGGTCGTCACGCTCCGTACCACCTCCCGCGGCACCACGGCCGAGCTGCTCGGCTGCCACGCCGACTGAGCCTCCCCTCCCTCACCCCCGGCA
>NZ_VJZC01000664.1 GCF_009377185.1 Streptomyces spongiae | reverse complement strand
ACGCGACACCAGGTCCAGCCCCCCAACCCCCCGCGCACCTCGATGTGAGGGGATGGATACCCGTTCCAGGCGGGCCACCCGCAGGCGGGCAGGGATCCGGCCACACTCCGGCCGATCTGTTACCCCCGGACGGACTCAGCCCAAGATCAACGGCATCGGCTTACAGGTCGAGCTGGTAGTGCAGGGCCTTGCGCGTGGGGACGTACCCCAGTGCGTCATTGAGGCGCCGCATGTGCGTGTTGCTGTCCGCCGTATCGGTGACCAGGCCGGCGAGTTCGGGGTGGCTGGTGCGGGCGACGCGGATCGACTCGGCCTTCATCCAACGGCCGAGGCCGTGGCCGCGGTGCTCGGGCAGGACGCCGGTGCCGTAGTGCAGGCCGTCGCCCTTGCCGTCGCCCGGCACGACGAGTTCCGAGAAGCCGACGATCGAGTCGTCCGACTCGTCGACGGCGGCCACCGTGGTGAGCAACTCCCCGCGGTCGGCGATGGCCTTGGCAGCGGCCAGAACCCGCTCGACGTCCCAGACCACGACACCGTAGTCGGTGTCGTCCATCGGCATGTCGTCCATCGCACGGCGCGAGTCGGCGAAGGTCCTGGCCAGCTCGTCGGGGACGGCACCGCGCCATGACACGAGACGGTAGCCAGGGTGCGGTCGCTCGACGATCGCGTTGATCTCGTCAACCTTGGCGCTGTCCAACTCGTCCAGCGCGAGCCGGGCATACGTCAGTGTCAGCACCCTGCGGAACCCACTGGCGGCAAGGAAGTGATCGCCGGGCGTGCCCGCGTCGGCCTCGGCGATCACCGACCGTCTGTCCACGTCCCGCGCGGCAGCCACCGCCGCCTCGAGGAGCCGTGACCCGACCCGTCTGCGCCGCTCCGCCGTGTGCACGTTCAACCGCAGCTCGGCCAGGTGTTCCTGCCCCTCCCGGGTGAACACCCGCAGAAACGCGGACCCGAGCGGATCACCGTCATCCCCGCCGGCCAGCCACGCGAGGCGATAGCCAGAAGCGGTGCGGTCGGGCTCGGTGAGGGCAGTGATACGCATGGGCAAGGCAGCTCCGGGGCAGTCAACGGGGTCGAGTACGGCCACAGTTGATCACGCAACCGGCTGCGGGGACAGTGAATTCGGCGCAGCGGAAGGGGAGTCCGCGCGAGGAACGCGAGCGGCTCAGCCGTTGGGCCGGAGCGTCCAGACAACCGTCATCTCGCCGGTCACCGCGCCGTCGCCGCGCTGGATGGCGACGGAGACGGGGAACTCGGGGCGCTCGCCTGCGTCGAGTTCGGCGACGACCTCGGTGGCGGGGCGGCCGAGCGTGGCGGTGGCCGTGACGGGGCCCATGGCGAGCTTCTTGTAGGAGATCTCGGCGCTGACCGCGAGCGGTACGGCGCGGGAGAGCTGCTCCCCGAACGCGGCCAGCACGACCGCTCCGCTGGCCGACTCACCCAGCGTGAACATCACTCCGGCATGCGGTCCCCCGACGTGGTTGTGGTACTCGCCCTGGTCCGGCAACGACACCACGGCCTTCTCCGGCGTGGTCTCCAGGAACTCCAGGTTCAGGGTCCTGACCAACGGCACCGTGGCGGCGAGCATCTCGCCGATCGACATCTGGTCTGCGCTCATACCCGGAGGTTACCCACGAGTAGCCTCGCTTGGCCAGGGTAGCCGGGCGATCCCCTGATACAGGGCTGACGAACGGACGTCACCGAAACGTGTCGCGGGCGCCACTAGGGTGGCTGCCCATGTGGCCAGGACAACAGCAGCCGCCCGGGGGCGAGCAGCACCCCCAGGACCAGAACCCGTACCAGCAGCCGGGTTACCAGCAGCCCAACCCGTACCAGCAGCCCGGGTACCAGCAGCCCAGCCCCTACCCGCAGCAGCAGTGGGGCGCGCAGGCACCGGTCGGCGCCCCGCGGCCGCCGGGCGGGGGCGGTGACGGGAACAAGACGAAGATCACCGCCGTCGTGGCGGCCACAGCCGTCGTGATCGCGGCCGTGGTGACCGGTTTCCTCGTCCTCGGCGGTGGCGAGGACGAGGAGGCCGGGGGCGACAACGGCAAGGGCAACGCGACGGCGAGCGCGTCCACCGACCCCAGCACCCCGGCATCGAGCGACCGCGCGGACGATCGCACGGACGACGGTGAGGACGACTCGCGCAGCGCCGAGGAGGAGAAGCCGACCGTCGCGGGCTGGAAGGTCGTCATCAACCCGAAGTACGGCACGGTGTTCGACGTCCCCGCCGGCTGGGAGGTCGGCACCCCGGGCAGGATCACCGGCTTCGAGTGGAAACAGGACGGCAAGACCGGCCAGATCAGCGTCAGCGCCCCCGCCTACCTCAAGCCCAAGTGGTGCACGAGCGACGACGACAAGGACGGCACGAAGGACCAGACCCCCCTGGCCATCACCGGAACGAGCGGTGACAACGGCGCCAGTTCCACGAACCAGGCGGCCGAGAACCGGGTGCCCCTGTATGTCTACGGCGGCTACACGCAGCCGGACACGAAGAGCATCACGTACACCAGGGCGAAGTCGTACACCACCAAGTCCGGACTCACCGGAAGCCTCGCCACGGCCTACTCGGCCAACACTCCCCAGAAGGGCAAGTGCGACAGCGACGGCAAGGCCATCACGTTCGCGTTCAAGAACGGGTCCGGCGATTTCGTGGCCTGGAGCCTGTTCGGCGCCAAGGGGGTCGACGGGGAGGTCCCGGAAGCCACGGTCCAGAAGATCCTGAGCACGGTGCGCCTGGTGAAGGACTGACCCACCGGATGACGTCCCCGTTCCGAGTCCGAAAACATGTTTGGCAAGTCGGCCTCGCGGCGGCGATAGTCGCCCAGTGACCTCACCCGCCACCTCCCGCTTACGCCCCGCCTGGGCGGGCCGTAACTACACCCTGCTGACCGCCGCCGCGGTCGTCACCAACCTGGGCAGCAACGGCGCTTTGATCGCCGCGGCGTTCGCGGTCCTGGAGACGGGCGGCGACGGTGGTGACGTCGGCCTGGTCGCGGCGGCGCGGACGCTGCCCCTGGTGCTGTTCCTGCTGATCGGCGGCGCGATCGCGGACCGGATCCCCCGGCACCATGTGATGGTCGCGGCGAACACCCTCAACTGCCTCTCGCAGGGCGCCTTCGCGGTGCTCGTCCTGGCCGGCGAGCCACAGTTGTGGCAGATGATGCTGCTGTCCGCCCTCGGCGGCACGGGACAGGCGTTCTTCAACCCGGCTGCCGAGGGCATGCTGTTGGCCTCGGTCACCAGTGAGCAGGCGGGCCGCGCCTTCGCCCTGTTCCGCTTCGCGTCACAGGGCGCGACGCTGAGCGGCGCGGCCCTCGGCGGTGTGATGGTGGCCGTGGTCGGGCCCGGCTGGGTGCTCGCTGTGGACGCGGCGGCGTTCGCGATCGCCGGAGCGATGCGCTCCTTCCTCGACGTGAGTCACATCCCGCCGCGCGAACCGGGAGGCGGCCTGCTCGCCGATCTCCGGGATGGCTGGCGGGAGTTCACCGGCCGCACCTGGCTGTGGGCGATCGTCGTCCAGTTCTCCCTGGTGAACGCGGTCATCGTCGCGGCCGACTCGGTCTACGGCCCGCAGGTTGCCCGGGACCATCTGGGCGGGGCGGGCCCGTGGGGCCTGGCGCTGGCGTTGTACGGGGCAGGCATGGCGGCCGGTGCGCTGCTGATGACCCGCTGGAAACCGCGTCGGCTGCTCCTCGTGGGCATCCTGTGCGTGTTCCCCTTCGCTCTGCCGTCCGCCGCGCTCGCCGTGCCCGTGCCGGTCGTCCTGCTGTGCGTGACGATGTTCGTGAGCGGTCTGTCGATCGAGGTGTTCGGCGTCTCCTGGATGACCGCCCTGCACCAGGAGATCCCCGAGGAGAAACTGTCCCGCGTCTCCGCGTACGACTGGTTCGGCTCCGTGTCGGTCGTGCCTCTCGCCACGGCGCTCGCGGGCCCGGCGGAGAGCGCCTTCGGCCGGTCGGCCGCCCTGTGGGGCTGTGCGGCGCTGGTCGTGCTGGCGACGGCGGCGGTGCTGTGCGTGCGGGACCTACGGAGTCTGACGCGGCGCAGCAAGCCGGTGGCCCAAGGATCGCCGGACGGCGAGACCGGACGGAAGCCCGCCCCGGAGGACGGATCGGGCGACGGATCGGGCAAGGGACCGGACGGCGGATCAGCCGATACCGAAGGCCCCGTCGGGCGGCTCGGGTGACGGTACGGCGTCCTCCTCGCGCACGGGCGTGGCGGTGCCGATGAGGTCGCGCAGCGCCCTGCCGTGCTCGACCCGCGCCGGGAAGGCGTCGGCGGCGGTGCGGCGGGTGAGCGCGGGCGTGTCGAGCGGGTGGTGGGCGGCGAGGAGCACGGCGTTGCCGAAGCGGCGGCCGCGCAGCACGGCGGGCTCGGCGATCAGCGCGAGCTCCTCGAACACCGCCGCGAACGTGGCGAGTTGGGATCCTAGGAAGGTGAACGGCGCCGCGTCGGCGAGGTTGGCCAGGTAGACACCCCCGTCACGCAGCACCCGCCCGGCGGCGCGCGCGTACGCCACGGTCGTCAGGTGCGCCGGGACCCGCGAGCCGCCGAAGACGTCCGCGATCAGGACGTCCACGGAGTCGGCCGGGGCGCTTTCGAGCCACTCCCGGGCGTCCGCTCCGTGCAGGGCGATCCCATGGCCGTCGGGCAGGGGCAGGTGCTCCACGACCAGCTCCAGCAGCCCCCGGTCGGCCTCCACCACGTGCTGCCGCGAGCCGGGCCGGGTCGCCGCGACGTACCTCGGCAGGGTGAGCGCTCCCCCACCGAGGTGCAGCACGTCGAGCGCCCGCCCCGGCTCGGCGACCGTGTCCAGCACGTGCCCCAGCCGCCGCGCGTACTCGAACTCCAGATGCGTGGGCGCGTCCAGGTCGACGTACGACTGCGGCGCCCCGTCCACCGTCAGCAGCCAGGCCCGCTCCCGGTCGATGTCCGGCATGAGCTTGGCGGTGCCGTGGTCGGTGAGACGGCTGACGGGTATGGACTCGGTCACGGCTCCATTGTGCCGTGCACCACGCCCCGACAGGGGCGCGGGGAACTGCGCGACCAGCCACAACGGACCCGCAGTCCCCCACACACAACAACCAGCCCCTTCAGTGGACCGAAGTCACCGTCCCCGCCCCCACAG
>NZ_VJZC01000663.1 GCF_009377185.1 Streptomyces spongiae | reverse complement strand
AGAGGTGTATAAGAGACAGGGGCATGACAGTGGCTGGGGCCGTGTGTCGTGCGTTGTCGGCCAAGTGCCCGCGCGTGTTCGCCTGTCCAATCGCTGCAGTCGATCACCGGGCGGTGTCTTGCCGCAAGCGTAGCGCACAGCATGCGCATTTGCGTACGGGGCGAGCGTGATGCGTACGGCGTTCGCGTTCAACTAGGGGTGTGCGCTCTGTCTGGTCCGGAGGGGTGGGCTGCCGTCAGTGTGGCCTTTCAGTGCTCTGTCCGTGGCTGAGAGTGGCCTGTTGCGCACGGTGCGTCGGTGTGCGTACAGTGTTCGCGTCTTGAGCACGTTGTACGCAAGGTGTTGTACGCAGTGCGCCGTACGCATCGCCGTCGCCGATGGAGGGGTCATGCCGCAGACGCAGAAGGAGCAGGAGAACGGGCAGGTCAGCTGGGACGCCCAGGGCAACTGGGAGGCCAGTGGCAGTTGGGGTGCCGCGGATTCCAAGAGGAAGAGTTTCTATCGCGGGCACTGGCAGTCCCGGCTGGACCGGTTGCGCGAGGCGCATCATGTGCCCGGTGCCTCCCTCGCCGTCCTCGCCCGCGGTCACGTGCACGAACTGGCGAGCGGCGTCCTGCACCGCGGGACCGGAGTGGAGGCGACCAGCGACTCCGTGTTCCAGCTCGGCTCGCTCGCCAAGATCTACACGGCCAGCCTCGTCATGCAACTCGTCGACGAGGGCCGGCTCGACCTGGACGCGCCCGTGAAGGACGTGCTGCCCGACTTCGCCGTGGGCGACCCCGAGGCGACCGAGACGATCACCACCCGTCAGCTGCTCTCCCACACCAGCGGGCTCACCTGCGACTTCACCTACGACTCCGGGCGCGGCGACGACTGTCTCGCCCGCTATGTCGAGGCCGCCAAGGACGTCGGGCTCGACTGCCCCACCGGCACGGCGGTCTCGTACAGCAGCCTCGGGTACAACGTGCTCGGGCGGATCGTCGAGGTGATCACCGGGCTCACCTGGGACGAGGCCCTCAAGGAGCGGCTGCTCACGCCGCTCGGGCTCACCGGGACCATGACCCTGCCCGAGGAGGCGCTCGCACACCGTACGGCCATGGGGCACCTCGGGGATCTCGGGCAGGAGCCCGACCCCGCGCCCGCCTGGGACCTGATGCCGCGTTCGGCGGGGCCGTACGGGCGGGTGCTGGCGACCGCCGGGGATGTCGTGAGGCTCGCCCAGATGCATCTCGACGGCGGTCTCGCCGCGGACGGGACGCGGCTGCTCAACCCCGGCAGCGTGCGCGCGATGCAGCGGCGCGAGGTCGACGTGCCCGACAAGTGGACCGTCAGCGCGGACGGGTGGGGACTGGGATGGACCCTCTACGACTGGTTCGGCACCCCTGGCTTCGGGCACGACGGTGCCTCCATCGGGCAGTACGGGTTCCTGCGAGTGGTGCCCGAGGCCGGCGTCGTCCTCGTCCTGCTCACCAACGGCGGTGACGCGCGCCGGCTGTACGAGGACCTGTTCGGCGAGTTGCTGCGCGACCTCGCGGGGGTGCGGATGCCGGAGCCGTTCGGGCCGCCCGCGCAGCCGCCGGCGGTGGACGTCGCGCCGCTGGTCGGGACGTACAAGAGGGAGGGCGTGCTCATCACCGTCACCGAGCGGGACGGCCAGGGGCACCTGGTGTACGAGTTCGTCGACGGGATGAAGGACTTCTCGCCGCCGCTGGAGATGGACATCGTGCCCGTCGCGCCGAACGTGTTCGCGGGGGCGGGCTCCGGTGCGTACAGCGCGGACTGGATGCCGGTCGTCTTCTCCACACTCGTCGACGGCACCGGGTGCGTGTACATCGGGATGAGGGCGGCGCCGAAGGTGGGGTGAGGGGAGGGTCGGCCAATGCCTGAGTGGAAGGAGGAGTGCGGGCAGTGCGGGTGACGAGAGGGTCCGTCCAGGTGTGAGCTGGGCGGACCCTCTCGTCGTGGGCACCGGTCACCTGCTGACCACGTACGTACCGCGGCTCAGCACGTGACCGACACCAGCTCCTCCTCCATCGTGCGGGTGATGGAACCGCCGCTGGCGATCGGGATCGCCGAGAGCATCTCGGCCGGGAAGTCGAAGGCGTCGACCAGGGTCAGCATGTGCGGCGCGAGGTCGGCGACGACCGCGTCCAGGGTGGCCGGCAGGGCTCGTACCTGGTCCGGTGTGAGGTGGCCCTCGGCGAGCAGGTCGCCGGTGTGTTCGCGGACCTGGCGGAGGAGGAACAGGCGGCACAGGGAGCGGAGGAGGAAGCGGGCCTGCGGGTCCACGGCCCGTTCGGCGGCGGCGGCGAAGGCGTTCGCGGCCTGGAGGCGGGCGTGGACGGAGACCATCTCCAGGGCGGCGGCCGAAGTGACGTTCCAGCGGCCGACCGGGTCGCCGGACGGGCCCTGGCGCAGGGCCGTACGGGCCCGGGCCTGCCAGATCGACTCGACCTGGGCGAGCAGGCCCTGGAGGAAGGGCAGGTCGTCGAGGTCGCCGGGCGGGAGGGTGTCCGGCTTCGCCGACTGGTGGCCGAAGACCATCTCGGAGGCGGCCTTCACCCAGATCACCAGGTTGTCGCCCTCGGCCGTGATGCCGCCCTCGATGTTCGCCGACAGGTCCGATATGCCGTTGGCGGGGAACAGGCCCTGCGCGCCGCAGCGTTCGCGGCACTCGGTGGTGATCGCCCGCGCCTGCCAGGTGATCCAGCCCTTGGTGATCGCCGCGAGCCGCTCGACCTCCTCGCGGTCCTCCTCGGTGTGCGCGGCGAACCGGTCCACCACCGTGCGGTGCAGGAACGTCATCGCGTACGCCGTCGCCAGCCCGTCGAGCAGACGGCTGTGGTGGCTGCGGTGGGCGGCGATGGGCATGCGCTCACCGGCCTTGGGGCCGGCGATGAGGCGGCTGTGGGCGTAGCGGACCGCGATGGTGAGCGCGGCGCGGGACATGCCCAGTGTGCCGGCGCTCATGCAGAGCTTGCCCATGGTGACGCGGTTGATGGAGCGCAGGAACCGCTTGCGCTTGTTGCCGAGGTTGCTGGTCAGGGTGCCCTCGTGGTCGAGACGGCCGTGGTCGGCCTCCAGGAGCGCCTCGCGCGGCAGCCACTTGTGGTCGAAGGACGTGAGGGAGTGGTCGACCGGGGTGCCGGTGCGCTCCGGCAGGGGGCGGACCTTGACCCCGGGCAGGTGACCGGTGTGGTCGCTGAGCGGGGTGAGGAAGAGGAAGACGCCCTGGTCCTGGTTGTCCACGATGAGCCGGGCGGCGACGACCGCGGTCTTCGGGCCGCCGGTCAGGCTGGTGTTGGGCATGAACTTCTGCGCGCCGGGCGTCGGCGTGTGGAGATAGAAGCCGCCGCTCGTCCGGTCGAAGATCGCGACGGTCTCCAGTGCGGCCACGTCGTTGCCGTGCTCCAGCTCCGTGCAGAGAAACGTTCCTGTGCGCTGGAGGGAGGTGAAGGCCGACAGGTCGCGGTCCTTGTGGTCGTGGTCGACGAGGCTGCCGAGGAACAGGTTGTAGTGGATGCTCGCGAGGGTGGTCAGCCCTCCGTCCACGGGGCCTATCCACTCGTGCAGGGCGGCCAGCCGGTGCGGGTCGGAGGCGAAGTGCTCCGGGCCGTCGTTGATGCCGGTGCCGTCGATGCTGTTGTTGCCTTCGATGCCGCTGTTGTCCAGGCGCTTGTTGAGGAGGCGCAGTCGGTCGTACGACAGGGCGGCCCGCTCGGTCGGGGACAGGCCCGGCCGGTACGAGAACTCGGGACCGGAGATCATCCTGCGCCACGTGCCGTGCGTCCGCTCGCGGTGCGCGCCCTCGAAGAGGAGGTGCGTCAGTTCGCCGGCGACCGGGTGTCCCGTGGCGCACGGGGCCTGGTCGGACAGGGCCAGGTCGGACGGGGCCAGGTCGGACGGGGCGGTCTGGTCAAGAACTTCCGTCCACAAGGCCTCGGACGTCATCACAGTCATCGAGCTTCCCCCTGGTGTGGGACCGGATAGGTGTGAACCACGGCCATGAATATACGTACCAACCGGTTTTCTTTTCAAGGCCCTTCTTCGGTTTCTCTTGGGTCGCTGCCGGTTCTTGGCGGGCGTATTGGTAGTGAATGGGTGTTTTGGGGTGGCTGGATCGCGGGGTTGAAAAACCGTTCGGCTGGTTTTATTGTCCTAGGGCAGCGACTGAGGGCGCGGGTTTTCGTACCGCGCCACCGCCCTACAGCAGTGCCGCTGTTAGGGTGCGAACCGTTTGGTCTCTTTTTCCCGCGGCGCGGGTGGGTACGGAGGGTGCTTGTGGCACGGCAAGAGCGGGCCATCCGGACGCGGCAGGCGATCCTGTACGCCGCGGCCGAGGTGTTCGACGAGGTCGGATACGAGGCGGCGACGATCTCCGACGTACTGAAGAAGTCGGGGGTCACCAAAGGCGCCCTCTACTTCCACTTCACGTCCAAGGAGGAGCTCGCCCAGGCGGTCCTGGCCGAGCAGGTCTCCTCGCTCCCGCCCGTCCCGGTGCGGGAGCTGAAGCTTCAGGAGTCGCTGGACGAGGCGTTGTTGCTGGCGTACCTGCTCAGGAAGGACACCGGTGATCCGATCGTCCAGGGCAGCGTGCGTCTGACCGTGGACCAGGGGTCGCCCAAGGACCACCTCAACCGGCAGGTACCGATGCAGGCATGGACCGAGCACACGGAGTCCATCTTCGAAGAGGCCAAGCAGAAGGGCGAGATACTGCCCCACGCCGATGTCGCCGCGCTCGCGAAGCTGTTCGTCGGCGCGTTCACCGGTGTCCAGGTGCTGTCCCGGATCATGACCGGGCGGGCGGACCTGGCCGAGCGGGTGACCGATCTCTACCGCCACCTGATGCCGTCGGTCGCCGTGCCGGGGGTCCTGGTCCGCCTGGACTTCTCTCCGGAGCGGGGGCCCCGGGTGTACGAAGAGGCCATGCGGCTGCGGGAGTTGGAGTCGGAGGCGGCCGCGGTCGGCGCGGTGGAGTGACCGACGGGCGGGGCGCGCCTGCCCTCCGGGGGCGTCTCTTGCTGGGGTGAGCTGCTTCTTGCTGGGGTGAGCTGCTGGTGGTGGCCGCCTGGTGGTGGCCGTCCATTGGTTCTGGAGTCCCAGCGACACGCCGTGCATGTGGCGTGTCGCTGGGACTCAGAAGCCAATTGCTCTCCGAGCG
>NZ_VJZC01000662.1 GCF_009377185.1 Streptomyces spongiae | reverse complement strand
CGCTGGTACCCCAGCCCCGGCCCTCTGTCCGACAATGGGCAGGTGACCAGCCTCGACGCCCTGCAGCCGAACCTGCCGTCCCCCCTGCATCACATCGAGGACGAGCGGTTCGGGCGGCGCGGTGTGCGGCTGATGGTGAAGCGCGACGATCTGATCCATCCGGAGCTGGTCGGGAACAAGTGGCGCAAGCTCGCCCCGAACCTGCGTGCCGCGGCGGGCCGCCAAGTGGTCACCTTCGGCGGCGCGTACTCGAACCATCTGCGGGCCACGGCCGCCGCGGGCCGTCTGCTGGGGCTGCCCACCATCGGGGTCGTGCGGGGCGAGGAGCTGGCCGACCGCCCTCTCAACCCGTCGCTGGCCCGGTGCGCGGCCGACGGCATGAGGCTGCGCTTCGTCGCGCGGTCGACGTACCGCCACAAGACCGACCCGGAGACGCTGGCGGCGATCCTCCGCACCGCGGACGCCGAGGACGCGTACGTCGTCCCCGAGGGCGGCAGCAACTCCCTCGCCGTACGTGGCTGTCAGGAGCTGGGCGAGGAACTGCGCGGCCGGGCCGATGTCGTGGCGTTGGCCTGCGGCACCGGCGGTACCCTCGCGGGGCTGTCCGCGGGCCTCGCGCCCGGACAGCGTGCCCTGGGTGTCCCCGTCCTGCGGGGCGGCTTCCTGACCGCCGAGGTACACGCCCTGCAGCAGCGGGCCTTCGGCGGCCCTCGCGGCGACTGGTCCCTCGACGACCGCTTCCACTTCGGCGGCTACGCCCGCACCACCCCGGAACTCGACGCTTTCGCAGAGGAGTTCGAGCAGCGCCACGGACTGCCGGTCGAGCGTCTGTATGTGGCCAAGATGCTGTACGGACTCGTCACCCTCGCCGAAGAGGGCGCCTTCCCCCGTGGCGCGACCCTCGCGGCGGTGATCACGGGAGCGCCGTTCGCGGCGGTCACCACCTAGCGGGCCGCCCTCACCCCTCCGACTCCCGGTAGGCCGCCGCCTCCTCCAGGTCCAGTCTGCGCAGCAGGGTCCGGAGCATCTCGTCGTCGATGTACCGGCCGTCCCGCAGCTTCACGAAGACGGCCCGTTCGGTGCCGATCACCTCCCGTGAGAGGCGGCTGTAGGTGTCGTCGACGGTCTCGCCGGTCACGGGGTTCGCCGAGCCCAGCCGCTCCCACACGGCGTTGCGGCGCCTCTCCAGGACCGAGCGGAGCCGGTCGGCCAGTGGTGGTGGCAGGGCGTTGCGCTCGTCCGCGAGCAGCTCGTCGAGGCGCTCCTCGGCGACCCGGGAGGCCTGCGCCTGGGCGTTGGCCTCGGCGAGCGTCTCGGCCTGGAGGTCACGCCCGGGCAGACGCAGCACGCGGATCAGCGGGGGCAGGGTGAGGCCCTGGACGACCAGGGTGCCGATGACCGTGGTGAAGGTCAGGAAGAGCAGCAGGTTGCGCCCGGGGAAATCGTCCCCGCCGTGCACGCTCGTCGGGATCGAGAAGGCGATGGCCAGCGACACCACGCCCCGCATTCCGGCCCAGCCGACGATGAAGGGGCCCTTCCAGGTGGGGTTCGCCTCCCGTTCCCTGATCCGTCGCGAGAGCAGCCGCGGCAGGAAGGTCGCCGGGTACACCCACAGGAAGCGGCAGACGACCACCACGAGGAAGACGGCGATCGCGTACCAGGCGGCGCGCGTCCCCTCGTACTCCCCGAGCCCTTCGAGGACGACCTTCAGTTGCAGTCCGATAAGTGCGAACACCGCTGACTCCAGCAGGAAGCCGACCATCTTCCAGACCGCCTCCTCCTGGAGCCGGGTCGCGAAGTCGACCTGCCAGTTGCGAAACCCCAGGTAGAGGCCGACGACGACCACGGCGAGCACTCCGGAGGCGTGCACCCACTCGGCGAGTCCGTACGCGACGAAGGGGATCAGCAAGGAGAGGGTGTTTTGCAGAAGCGCTTCCTTCAGGTGGGTGCGCAGCCAGTGGATCGGCATCATCAGCAACAGCCCCACCGCGATCCCGCCGACCGCCGCCAGCACGAACTCGCCGATCGCGCCGGCCCAGGTCGCGCCCTCGCCGATCGCGGCCGCCAGGGCCACCCGGTACGCGGTGATCGCGGTGGCGTCGTTCACCAGGGACTCGCCCTGGAGGATCGTGGTGAGCCGCGACGGAAGCCCCACCCGGCGTGCGACCGCCGTCGCCGCGACCGCGTCCGGTGGCGCCACCACCGCGCCGAGCACCAGTGCGGCGGTCAGCGGCAGCCCGGGCACGATCAGGTAGGCGGCCCAGCCGACGACGAGGGTCGCGAACAGCACGTAGCCGACCGACAACAGCGCCACCGGACGCAGTTGGGCCCGCAGGTCGAGGTACGAGCTCTCCGTGGCCGCGGTGTACAGCAGCGGCGGCAGGATCAGCGGCAGCACGACATCCGGGTCGAGCTCGTACGAGGGCACCCCGGGCATGTACGAGACGGCCAGGCCCACCGCGACGAGCAGCAGGGGCGGCGGCACCGGCGTACGACGGGCCGCACCGGCGACGGCGACACTGCCCGCGACCAGCATCAGCAGCGGCAACACGTGCATGTCCTCGCCCACCCTCTTTTTCCGCGCGATGTTCCGCGCGCCCGTCGTAACCTGGCAATCATGAAACAGTGCACGCACGCCGACGCGCTGCCTGCCCCGGAGCCGGCGCCGCTCAGCGACACCTGCCCCGAGTGTCAGGCCGCCGGCTCGCACCCGGTGCAACTGCGGCTGTGTCTGTCGTGCGGATACGTCGGCTGCTGCGACACCTCGCCGGGCCGACACTCGACCGAGCACTACAAGGAGAGCGGCCACCCCATCATGCGGACCTTCGAACCCGGCGAGAACTGGCGCTGGTGCTTCGTCGACCACGTACTCGTATGACGCGCGTCCACCGGGCACGCAACCGGAGAACGGAAATGCGCATGACACAGACGACGCGAGCGCGTACTCATGTGACACGGTTCGACCGTCTGACGTGTGGGTACGTCAATCCGGCGCGCGCTCTTCCTATTTGAGGCCCGCAGACCCCTAGCCACCGAGCGTGTTCATGTGCTTACTATGAGTGACAACAAGGGGCGGGGTCCCCAGGACAGGGAACTTGGGAGCGCGGTAGCGTCACCGCTGAACCACTTAGCGCGTTACCCCGAGGGGCGACCCTCGGACCCCGAAACAGCTTGTACCACCTTGGAGGTGAGGGTGTCCCAGATCGCAGGCGAGCCCGCGACCCAGGACTTCGTGGAAGTCCGGCTGCCGGCCGCGGGTGCCTACCTGTCGGTGCTGCGTACGGCCACGGCCGGCCTCGCGGCCCGTTTGGACTTCACCCTCGACGAGATCGAGGACCTGCGCATCGCGGTCGACGAGGCCTGCGCGATCCTGCTCCAGCAGGCCGTGCCCGGCTCGGTGCTCAGCTGTGTCTTCCGCCTCGTCGACGACTCACTCGAGGTGACGGTCTCCGCCCCGACCACGGACGGCCACGCCCCCTCGCGCGACACCTTCGCCTGGACCGTCCTGTCGGCCCTCGCGGGCAAGGTGTCGTCCGCCGTCGACGACGACAAAACCGTTTCGATCAGCCTCTACAAACAGCGCGGCGCGGGACCCGGGCCGGCGTGAGGAACGGGGAAGGGCCGGTGCGGGACGAAGAGCGCGGCACACGGGAACTTCCCGCCGAGGGCGCAGACGGCCCGGGCGGGCCACGGCACTGGGCGGACGGCGTCGACGGCATCCCCGAGCAGGCCCGGCCGCATCCGGAGGACGACTCCCCGGCGGTGGCCGGAGCGTCTCAGCGGGCAGAGCCGATCGACGACGAGGAGCACGGGGAGCTCTCCGACGGGCGACGGAATCCGGAGGGTGCCGTACGGAGCACCACGTCCTCGGAAGGGCGGCGTCGGGTGACGGCGGGCGGGACTATGAGCGAGCACGAGCGGAACGGTGAGCACAGCGTGCGGGGCACGCAGCACGACCCCCAGGACCGCAGCGGGGCGCGGGCGATGTTCGTCGAGTTGCGCGCGCTGAAGGACGGCAGCGCCGAGTACGCGGAGCTGCGCAACCGGCTCGTCCGGATGCACCTGCCGCTCGTGGAGCACCTCGCGCGCCGCTTCCGCAACCGCGGCGAGCCACTGGACGACCTCACCCAGGTCGCCACCATCGGCCTGATCAAGTCGGTGGACCGCTTCGACCCGGACCGCGGAGTCGAGTTCTCGACGTACGCCACGCCCACGGTGGTCGGCGAGATCAAGCGTCACTTCCGCGACAAGGGCTGGGCCGTCCGCGTCCCCCGCCGGCTCCAGGAGCTGCGCCTGGCGCTCACCACGGCCACGGCGGAGCTCTCCCAGCAGCACGGACGCTCCCCCACCGTCCACGAGCTGGCCGAGAAGCTGTCCATCTCGGAGGAAGAGGTCCTGGAGGGCCTGGAGTCGGCGAACGCCTATTCGACCCTCTCGCTGGACGTCCCCGACACGGACGACGAGTCACCCGCGGTCGCGGACACCCTGGGCGCGGAGGACGAGGCGCTGGAGGGCGTGGAGTACCGCGAATCCCTCAAGCCCCTCTTGGAGGATCTCCCCCCGCGAGAGAAGCGGATTCTCCTCCTCCGCTTCTTCGGCAACATGACGCAGTCGCAGATCGCCCAGGAAGTCGGCATCTCCCAGATGCACGTCTCCCGGCTGCTGGCCCGCACCCTGGCCCAGCTCCGGGAGAAGCTCCTGGTCGAGGAGTAGTCCACCTCGCCCTCGCGGCGCCTGCCGCGAGGGCTTGTCTCACTTCTGGTCCTGCACATCCCCCGGGCCCCGGATGCCGAGAGCCTGGGTCGTCGCCGGGTTCACGAGAAGGACCAGCGCGGTGACGGCGACGACCGCGAGGACGATCCCGCCCGGGATGGCCAGGCTGTCGGCCTGGAGCAGGTTGTACGCCACCGGGAGCGCCATGATCTGCGTGATGACCGCCGGCCCCCGGCTCCAGCCGCGCCGCAGGAACAGTCCCCGCGCGGCGAGCAGCGGCAGCAGCGCGAGGACGATCAGCGTGACGCCTCCGGTGACGGCCTGCTGACGATCGTCCGGGTCACCCGCCAGCCCCATCACGAGGATGGCACCGCCGCCCACGGCGAGGGCCAGCCCTTCCAGCGCGGCCAGCGCCGCGGCGGCGGTCAGCCGTCCGGGGCGGGGTGTGGCGT
>NZ_VJZC01000661.1 GCF_009377185.1 Streptomyces spongiae | reverse complement strand
GCGCAACCGGTCGGCGACGGCCGCCGCCGTCGTCCTGCTCCTCGTCGTGGTGGTGTGCCTGTGCGCGCCGCTGTACGCGGACCATCTCGCCCACACCGACCCGTTCCGCTCCCACGTCTCCGGCACCACCGTGGTGGACGGCAAGACGGTGCCGGTACTCACCCCGAGCAGCACCGGGCTCGGTCTCGGGGTCACGCCCATCGGCCCCACCTGGGACCCGGGCCACTACTTCCTCGGCGCCGACAACCAGGGCCGCGACGTGATGGCCCGCCTGCTGTACGGGGGCCGCACCAGCCTGTTCATCGGCGTCACGGCGGCCGTGCTGACCGTCGTCATCGGTGGGGCCGTCGGCATCGTCGCGGGCTACGCGGGCGGGGTCGTGGACGCCGTGGTCTCCCGGATCCTGGACGTGATCTGGGCGTTCCCGGTGTACCTGCTGGCCATCTGCCTGTCGGTGGTCCTGCTGACCGACGGACTGCGCCTGGGGCCGCTCACCGTGGACGCGGGGAGCCTCTGGCTGCCGATCGTGATCATCGCGGCGATCTACGTGCCGTACATCGCCCGCCCGTTGCGCGGCCAGGTCATGGTGCTGCGCAACAAGGAGTTCATCCAGGCGGCCATCGGCTCGGGCGCGCCGACGTCACGCATCCTGCGCCGCGAGGTGCTGCCGAACGTCCTGCCGACGGCCATCGTCTTCGTCCCGCTGATGACCGCGCTGGCCATGCTCACCGAGTCGGCCCTGTCGTTCCTGTCCGTCGGCGTCCAGCCGCCCGACGCCAGCTGGGGCACGATCATCGAGGACGGCCTCGGGCTGCTCTACACCCGGCCCGCCGTGACGATCGCGCCCGGCCTGCTCATCGCCGTCGCCACCGCGGCGCTCAACGTCCTCGGTGACGGCGTGCGGGACGCGCTCGACCCGAGTGCCCGGCTGCGCGGAGGGGTGTGAGGAACGGATGCTGTACTTCGCCGTCCGGCGCTTCCTGTCGGCCCTGCTGGTGATGTTCGCGATCAGCGTGCTGGTCTTCCTGATCTTCTTCGCCACGCCCGGCGTGGACCCCGCGGCGCGCATCGCCGGCCGCAACGCCGACCCGGCCACCCTGGCCCAGGTCCGCCACTCCTTCGGCCTCGACCGCCCCCTGCCGATCCGCTATCTGCTGATGATGCGGCACCTGCTGGTCGACCGGGACCTGGAGTCGTTCGTGAACCGCGGCTCCCGCGTCATCCCGCAGATCGTGCAGGCGACACCGGTGACCCTGTCCCTGGTGGTGGGAGCGGCGGTGATCTGGATGGCGGTCGGCATCCTCATGGGCACGGCCGCGGCGACCCTGCGCGGCACGGCAGTCGACCCGCTGATCATGCTGGTCGGCGTGGTCGGTGTCTCGCTGCCCGCCTACTGGCTCGGCGAGGTCGTCAACCTGATCACCCAGAAGCAGCTGCACGGCACGGTGTTCTCCTGGGTGCCACCACCGGGGTACGTCGGCCCGAGCCAGGACGTGGGCCAGTGGGCGCTGCACCTGCTGTTCCCGTGGCTGACGCTGTCGGTGCTGTACGCCGGGATCTACGCCCGGCTGCTGCGCGGCGAGATCATCACCGCCCTGAACGAGGACTACGTCCGCACGGCCCGCGCCAAGGGGATCTCCGAGCGCCGGATCCTGGTCCGGCACGCCCTGCGCTGCTCGCTCATCCCCATCGTGTCCCTCTTCGGCCTGGACTTCGGCGCGCTCGTGGGCGGCGCCGCCCTGCTCACCGAGGTGGTGTTCGGCCTGCCCGGCATCGGCAAGCTCACCTTCGACGCCCTCCAGAACCTGGACCTGCCCGTGATCATGGGGACGGTCCTTTACGCGGCGTTCTTCGTGGTGCTGGCCAACGCGCTGGTGGACGTCCTGTACGCGCGACTGGATCCGAGGGCCCGCCATGCCTGATGAACCCCTGCCTGAAGTACCGCTGCCTGATGAACCCCTGCTGGACGTACGCGACTTGAGGGTGCGGTTCCGTACCCGCACCGGCACGGTCACCGCCGTGGACGGTCTCTCCCTCTCCGTCGCCCCCGGCGAGATCCTCGGTGTCGTCGGCGAGTCGGGCTCCGGCAAGAGCGTGTCGATGCTGGCCGTGCTGCGCCTGCTGACCAGCCGGAACGTCACCGTCTCGGGCGAGGTCCGCTTCCGCGGCCGGGATCTGCTCACCCTCCCCGACAAGGAGCTGCGCTCGGTCCGGGGCCGGGAGATCGCCATGGTCTTCCAGGACCCGATGACCGCGCTCACCCCCGTCTACACCGTGGGCTGGCAGATCGCCGAACAGATCAGGGCCCATGAGCGGGTGTCGCGGAAGGCGGCACACGCCCGCGCGGTCGAGCTGCTGTCGGACGTCGGCATCCCGGACGCGGCCTCACGCGTGAACGCCTACCCGCACGAGTTCTCCGGCGGCATGCGCCAGCGCGCGGTCATCGCGATGGCCCTCTCCTGCGGCCCCGCGCTGCTGATCGCGGACGAACCGACGACGGCGCTCGACGTCACGATCCAGGCCCAGATCCTGGACCTGATGCGGGAGTTGAACGCGCGCGGCTCGGCCGTCGTCCTCATCACCCACGACATGGGCGTGGTCTCGGAGATCGCCGACCGGGTGCTGGTCATGTACGGCGGCCGGGTGGCCGAGGAGGGCCCGCGCCGCTCGGTGTTCCACGGCCCGCGCCACCCGTACACCTGGGGACTGCTCGACTCGGTGCCGCGCGTCGGCGGTCCCCGGCTGCGGCGACTGCCCACCATCGCGGGCATGCCCGTGTCACCGGGCGACCTGGAGGGCGGGTGCGCGTTCGCCCCGCGCTGCCCGGCACGTCACGACCGCTGCGACGAGCGCCCGGCACTGTCCGGGCACCCCGGCGAGGCCGCGCACCGCGACGCGTGCTGGCTGCCGGCGGACGACCGGACAGCCGTCCGGCTCGCGACCCGGACGGCCAAGGCGGACCCGGCCGACCAGGCAGGCCCGGGAGACCCGGCGGACTCAGCAGACGCGGCAGACAGGGAGATGGCCCCGTGACCACACAGAACACCACACCACCGGCCGCCCCTGCCCACCCCGACGGTGACGGTGGCGGTGACGTCCTGCTGCGCGCCACGGACGTCGCCAAGTACTACCCCGTACGCACCGACGCGCTGCCGTGGAACCAGGGCCGGAACCGGGCGGGCAAGGTCCTGCGGGCCGTCGACGGAGTCTCGCTGGAGGTGCGGCGGGGCGAAACCCTCGGTGTCGTCGGCGAGTCGGGCTGCGGCAAGTCCACGCTCGGCCGCTGCCTGGTCAGGCTCACCGAACTCACGAGCGGCCGGGTCGAGTTCGACGGCCGGGACATCACCAACCTCTCCGCGCGCCGACTGCGCCCCGTACGCCCCGGCATGCAACTGGTCTTCCAGGACCCGCAGGCCTCGCTGAACCCGCGGCGCCGGGCCGGGGACATCGTCGCCGAGCCGCTGCTCGTCCACCGGTACGGGGACGCCGCCGCGATCCGACGCCGGGTGTCCGAACTGTTCGACGTCGTGGGACTGGCCTTCGCCCATCTGGACCGCTACCCGCACGAGTTCTCCGGCGGCCAGCGCCAGCGCATCGGCATCGCCCGCGCGCTGGCCACCGACCCGAAGCTGATCGTCGCCGACGAGCCCGTCTCCGCCCTGGACGTGTCGATCCAGGCCCAGGTGCTGAACCTGTTCGCCGACCTCCAGGACGAGTTCGGGCTCACGTACGTCTTCATCGCCCACGATCTCGGGGTGGTCCGCCATGTGTCGGACCGGATCGCCGTGATGTACCTGGGCGAGGTCGTCGAACTCGCGGAGACGGAAGCGCTGTACGCGGCGCCCGCCCACCCCTACACCGAGGCACTGATGTCAGCGGCCCCGTACATCGACGACACCGCCGACGCCGACGGCACCCCCGACACCGCGGATGCCGACGGCACGGCCGCCCCGGGTACGGAACGCCGTGAACGCATCGTCCTCACCGGCGACGTACCGAACCCGGTGGCCAAGCCCGCCGGTTGCGCGTTCCACACCCGCTGCCCGTACGCCCGGGAACGGTGCGCGGTGGAACGCCCCCGCCTGACGGAGACGTCCCCGGGCCGCCACACGGCCTGCCACTACCCGCTGACGGCCCCGGGCGGGACGGGAAGGGTCAACTCCCAGGTGTCCACGGCGTAGTCGAGCGTCATGCCGTGCCGTTCGTACAGTGCGAGGGCCCCGCTGCTGTTGTCGGTGTCCACGCCGAGGCCGATCCGGTCGCGCCCCAGCGCCGCGTAGTGCCCGAAGGCGTGGCGCAGGAGGTGGCTGCCGAGCCCCTTGCCCCGGGCCTCGCTCAGGACGGCGAGGTTGCCGACCCATGCCATCGAGGCACGGTCGTTGTGGCTGCGCAGCAGGCCCGCGTCGCCGAGGCCGTCGACGTGCGCGATCCAGACCAGTGACCAGTCGGCGGACCCGCCGTCGATGTCGTCCAGCCACTGTTCGTACGTACGCGGCTGGAAGTCGAAGTGGTCGACCATGGACTGCTGGAGCAGCGCGTGGGCACGCCGGCGGTCGGGCTCGGCGAGGCAGGAACGCAGGGTCACTCCGTCGGGCGGCGACGGCGACGCATCGGCCTCCCGGTCGAGGGACCGCTCCATCACGTTGTAGCGACGGACGGCCCGCCACCCCCGCCCGCGGAGCGCGTCCAGGTCCATCGTGGGACCGATGTTGAGGTGCATGTGGACCACGGCCCGCTCGGCCCCGTTGCCGCCCGCCCGCTCCGCCGCACGGGTCTCCATCAGGTCGAACAGGTGCAGGGCTCCCTGTGTCCGGCCGGGCAGCGTGTAGTGGTCCATGTCGATCCGCTCACCGCCGGAGTCGTCCCACACCAGCCCGTACGCGACCAGCCGCTCCCCCTCGAACATCAGCCACGAGTCGCGCTCCAGGTCCACCTGGGGATGCTTCAGGTCCGCCTGGACCTCGGCGAGCCCGGTGTCCGCGCGACCGATCTCCGCCAGGTCGACCTCGTTCAGCAGCACACGCACCGCCTCCGCGTCGTCGAGCGTGGCCGGGCGCACGGTCAGGCCGGGTGGGAGGGGGGTAGGTGTCGTCATGGGTTCACTGTCGGGGGGCGAACACCCGTACCGCAACGGACTTTTCTTTCCCTTCCCTTCACCGCGGAACCCGCCCTCCTCCAC
>NZ_VJZC01000066.1 GCF_009377185.1 Streptomyces spongiae | reverse complement strand
GCTGCACACTCTCAGCGACCGCGAACGCGAAGTCCTGATCGCCATCGGCCAGGGCTGGACCAACTCCGAGATCGCCGAGCGGCTCGTCCTCACCGAGTCCACCGTCAAGAAGCACGTCGGACGGGTGCTCGCCAAGATCGGGGCGCGCGACCGCATCCAAGCCGTGATCACGGCCTACGACGCCGGGCTGGTCAGAGCCAAGCCATGACCTCACCTCTGGCGCGGCCTCCCGCGCCTGCCGCCTCTGGAACCGCCGGAGCCGCCGGAGCCGCCCCCGGTCTTCTTGGTCTTCTTGCCGCTCGTGTTCCCCGGCCCGGGCTTCCGCCGTGCGCGGTCCGCGTCGGGGCGACCCCGCTCCGGCTGTGCCGTGGCCGCGGTGCGTCCCCGCGTGCTGTTGACCGTCCGGCCCCGGACGATTCCGATGAAGTCCTCGACCAGGTCGGTCGTCGCGTCCTCGGGCCATGACAGTGCGACGCTCGACTGCGGCGCGTCCACCAGCGGCCGGTACGTGAGATCCCTGCGGTGGTGCAGGCGGGCCAGCGACTGGGGAACGACGAGGAGGCCCACGCCTGCCGCCACGAGTTCGATGGCGTCGGCCGTCGTGGCGGGGCGTTCGAGGGCGGGGCGCCCCGGCAGTTCGTCCCAGCCGAGGACGTCGTCGAGCGGGTGGAACACGACGTCGTCGGCGATGTCCTCGGCCGACACCTCGTCCACCGCGGTCGCGAGGTGCTCCTTGGGGAGAACGACCACCGTGGTCTCGGTGTAGAGGGGGATCGCGCTGAAGGTCGTACGGTCGACCGGCAACCGCAGCAGCGCCGCATCGGCGCCCTCGCTCCGCAACACCTCGGCCGCTTCCGCGGCCGGCACGGGGACGAGGGTCAAGGGGACGTCGGGCAGGCGCTCGTTCCAGATCCGGACCCACTTGGCGGGTGTCGCTCCCGGGACATACGCGAGCCGGAACGAAGGGGCTGCTTCCGAACCTGTCACCCGGCCAGGTTACCGGTCGCAGGCAGACCGCTCGCAGTCCCGGGGGGTCGTACACGGCGGATAGTCTGGACACCATGAAGTCGCATCAGAGCACCCAGACGATGAAGCCCGCGACCGCGGCGAAGAAGCTGGGTGTGTACCTCGAGGCCACCCCGGCCGAGTTCCAGACCGGTGTCGTCTCCCGCGCCGAGTTGAACGAGTTCCAGGCCGATCCGCCCGAGTGGCTGCGGGAGCTCCGGCGCAACGGCCCCCATCCGCGTCCGGTGGTCGCGGCGAAACTGGGCGTCTCCATCTCGGGCCTCGCGCGCGGTGGGGTCACGGATCCGCTCACCACCGAGCAGATCGAGACCTTGCTGTCGAACCGGCCCGAGTGGCTGGAGAAGGAGCGCGCCACCCAGGCCGAGGTCCGCAAGGAAGCCGCCCGCATCAAGAAGAAGAAGGCCGAACTCGACGAACGGACAAGCGGGCCGCACGCCTGACCCCCGCTCTCCGACTCGCGGCGCCGGCACCGGTCACGCCAGACGTTCATCGTCATCGGGGTGGAGGAGGCAGGAGGCGACCACCACGAACGGCCACAGGGACTGAACGGACGCCACGACGCGTTCGGCGACACCAGCGGCACCGCGCGCCTGCATCTCGATGACGAACCATGCCGCGCCGACGCCCATCAGTACCGTCGCCGCGAGGGAGGGCACGGGTCGCAGGCCCCACGGTGCGGCGCTACCGCGCTGGGCGGCCAGGATCGGCCACACCGCCAGGAGAGCGAACCCGACCGCGGCGACCGAACCGTGTCGCAAGGAACCCCCGCTGCTCGGCGCCGGGAGCAGTGCCACCGCCAACGCCGCCACCCCGCCACCGCCCAGCGCCACCCGTCCGGCGAGCGCGGCCGCACGCAGCGCCCAGGCGGTGAGCAGGTGGCAGGCGCCCAGGGCGACCAGCGCACCGGTCATCACCCAGAAACCCGCGGCGCCGTAGGCGGCCAGCACGCTGATCGTCTGAGTGACAGGGTCGTAGGCGGGCCCCTCGAGCAGTCCCGCGATCGTCCAACCCGAGGCCAGCAGGACGGGCGCGCATCCGGACGAGAGCAAGGCCCACTTAGGCACAAGTCGCATCAAACCACCGTAAAACACCAGAAGATCCCGCCGTCCCGCACACGCGGGCGACGAGGATCCGATCAGGTCGTGCGCCACCTTCACGTTTCGACCGCCCTCCCGCGGGGAACCCGGTCGGCTCAAGCGAAGAGCGGTTCCGGAAAGAAGATGAGGCGTCGTGAGCACGCACACGGTCGAGAAACTCGTGGTCCGCGAGACCGGCTGGGCCAAGGCCCGCCGTCAGCGCGGAAGGGGCCTGCGCACCTGCCTTCCCGCACTCGAGACCCGGAGCCTTCGCCGCAGGGCGGGAGCCGACGCGGACTCGAACATCGTCAGGGGCGAGGACTGACCGTCCCGATCACTTCGCACACCTTCTCCACCACGACTGTCCTGGCAAGCCGTTCATAGAAGCCCGCCGTACTCACGCCGGACGGTCGAGCGTACCGACGATCAGCGTCTCGAGCTGCCGCGCGACCTGGTCCAGGGGTTGCGCGCTGCGCTTGGCCCGGCACATGGCGGTGGCACCCTCGACCGACGCCACGATGAGGACGGCCAGACCCTCCGCCTGATCGTGGGCCACCCCGCACCCCCGCAGCGACTCGACGAGCAACCGCTCCCAGCCCTCGAACGCCTCGGCGGCGGCGACGAGGGCGGGCGGGATCTCACCTGCCGGCGGTTCCTCGACGGAGACGGCCAGCACGGGGCAGCCGGCGTGGAATTCGCTCTCGACGACGATGCCTCGCCACAGGGCCAGGAAGGCCCGCAGCCCGGCGACCGGGCCCGAGTCCAGCTCCTTGCGCAGGATGCGCGAGACCGCTCCACCCGCGTACCGCACCGCCTCGGTGGCCAGTTGCTGCTTGCCCTCGGGGAAGTAGTGGCAGGTCGAGCCGAGCGGCGCCCTGGCGTGTTTGGCCAACTCCCGGATGCTCGTGGCGTTCAGACCACGCCTGCTGATCATGTCCGCCGCACCGGCCACGATGCGCTCGCGCGACGGCGTGCTGGGTTTGGCCAAGACCGTGCTCCCCTCTGGATATAACGATCGTCATAGTCTACCGTGATCTCCGTTTATAACGACTGCCATAGAGCGTGCATCAACCGATAGGAGACCACGTCATGCCGATGATCCGGCTCACCCTCCCGTCCGGTTCACTGACCGAGGAAAGCCGTAGGACGGTCCAGCGTGAGCTTGCCGCCGTGCTGCTGCGCTGGGAGGGGGCACCGGACACCGCACCCCGCTTCCTCGTGGACGTCACGGTGCCCGAGGGCGCGCTGTCCGAACGCCGCAAGGCCGGACTGGTCGAGGACGCCACCAGGACGGTCCTCGGGGCCGCCGGGCTCCCCCAGGCGGACGCCCTGCGTGTGTGGGTGCTGGTGCACCAACAGCCCGACGGCACCTGGGGTGCCGGAGGCTCCGTCATCCGCTACGCCGACCTCGTGGCCCTGGCGAAGGAGCAGCGGGCCGATGCGTGAACTGACCTACGTCGCGCGGCACACCGTGGAATGGCGCGAGGCACCCGACCCCGTACTCCGGTCCGGCCAGGAGGCGATCGTCGCCCCGGTGGCCGCCACCTCCTGTGACGTGGACTCCTCCATCCTCGCCGGACACGGCTTCCTCGACCCGCCCTTCGCCCTCGGCCACGAATGCGTGGCCCGCGTCGTCGAGACCGGCGACGCGGTGACGTCCGTGGTCCCCGGTGATCTGGTGGTCGTGCCCTGGTCCATCAACTGCGGTACCTGCGCCAACTGCCGTACCGGACTGACCGCGCACTGCACGGCCGTACCGCACATGGCCATGTACGGCGCACCGATCGGCGGCAACTGGGGCGGCCTCTTCTCCGACCTGGTCCGCGTACCGTACGCGGACGCGATGCTCGTACGGCTGCCGGACGGCCTGGACCCCGTCGCCATGGCGTCGGCCAGTGACAACTGGTCCCTGTCCTGGCGACTGGTCGCGCCTCACCTGAAGGACAAGCCGTCAGCCCGCGTCCTGGTCGTCGCCCGTGGCAGCATCGGCCTGTACGTCTGCGACATCGCCCGCGCGCTCGGCGCCTCCGACGTGCTGTACGTCGACCCCGACCCCGAACACCGCAAGCTCGCCGAGGGATACGGCGCCCGCACGGCCGAGTCGGTCGAGCCCGTACGGCACCGCTTCGACCTCGTCGTCGAGGCCACCGGCCGCGTCGACCAGCTCGCCCTCGCCGTCAGGTGCCTCGCCCCGGCAGGCGTCTGCGAATCGGCGGGCAATCACTTCCGGCCCGGCGAACTGCCCCTGCTCGACATGTACCTCACCGGCGTCACCCTGCGCATCGCCCGTGACAACGTCCGGGGCCACATTCCCGACGCCCTCGAACTCGCCCGCTCCGGCAACGTCGACCCCGGCCGGGTCGTCTCCCACGTCCTCGACTGGGAGCAACTCCCGGGGGCACTCCCCGAGAAGCGTCTCAAGCCGGTCTTCGTACGCGCCGACGACTGACCGCGCCCATCGGCAGCCGGGCGGGGCCGAGCCGGCCACACCATCGGCGTGTTCGCAGGGGGGATTCGTAGGATGAGGCTTCGCCGACCCACCACGTGAAGAGCGCAGGAGCGATGTCGCGGCCGAACCTGACCACCTCCATGGCCACCCGACTGGTGGACCTGATGCGTCGCCGCGGTCTCGAAGAGGGCGCCCATGTCACCCCGCCGTCTCCAACATGGCCCCCGAATACGGCGCGACCTGCGTCTACTTCCCCTACGACGACGAGACCGCCGCCTACCCGCGCCTCAGCGGACGGGAAGAGGAACATGTCCGTCTCGTCGACGCCTACCTCTCCGCCCAGGGCCTCAAGCGCACGGACGACCGCCCGGTCCCCCGCTACGACGAGATGCTCGACCTCGATCTCGGTACCGTCGAGCCGAGCGTCGCGGGCCCGAACCTGCCGCACCAGCGGCTGCCGCTGTCCCGGGTCCCGGCTTCGTTCCGGCAGGCCGCGGGCCGCACAACTCCCGGGTCGAGGACGGCCACCGACGCGTTCGGCGAACCGCTGCCCGACGGCCCGGTCGCCATCGCCGCCATCACCAGCTGCACCAACACCGCCAACCCTGCGCTCATCGTGCAGGCGGGCCTGCTCGCCAGGCGGGCCGTCCGGAGGGGGCTGACCGCCAAACCCTGGGTCAAGACCTCGTTCTCCCCCGGCTCACGGGTGGTCGAGGAGTACCTGCGTGAGGCCGGCCTCCTTCCCGCTCTGGAGAAGACCGGCTTCCATATCGTCGGCTTCGGCTGTATGACCTGCATCGGCAACTCCGGCCCCCTGCACCCGGCGATGGAACACCTCGCCGAGGAGGGAACGACGGAGCCGGTCGCCGTCCTGTCCGGCAACCGCAACTTCGCGGGCCGGGTCAACCCGCACGTCTCCCTGTCCTACCTCGCCTCCCCGCCGCTGGTCGTCGCCTACGCCCTGGCCGGCTCGGTCCTGCACGACTTCGGCCAGGAGCCGTTGGGGACCGACCACGACGGCCGCCCCGTCCGCCTCGAGGACCTGTGGCCCTCCGACGAGGAGGTCGCCGCGTGTGTCGCGGAGTTCGTACGGCCGGAGATGTTCCGTGGCAACGCCGCGCGCATCCGGCAGGGCACCCGGGCCTGGCAGGAGATCGAGGCACCCGAAGGCACCCGCTTCCCCTGGGACCCGGAGTCGACGTACGTCCGCCGCCCGCCGCATCTCACACGACTGTCCGCCCACCCGCCGGCCCACCTGAGGATCGACCGGGCCAGGATCCTCCTCCGGCTCGGCGACAACGTCACCACCGACCACATCTCCCCCGCCGGCGCCATCCCCGCCCGCAGCGCGGCCGGACAGTGGCTCACCGAACGCGGGGTCGCCCGCCGCGACCTCAACCAGTACTCCACGCGCCGCAGCAACCACGAGGTCATGCTGCGCGGCGCCTTCACCAACGCCGCCGTCGCCAACCTGCTGCTGGACACCGACACCCACGCCGACGCACAGCCCGGATCCGGCGGCCACGCCCACACGGCCGACGGCACCCACGTTCTGCCCGTTTACCAGGCCGCCGCCACCTACCGGGAGGCGGGCTACGACCTGGTCGTCGTCGCCGGCCGCGACTACGGGGCGGGCTCCAGCCGGGACTGGGCGGCCAAGGCCCAGGCCCTGCTGGGCGTGCACGCGGTCATCGCCGAGTCGTACGAGCGCATCCACCGCAGCAACCTGATCGGCATGGGCGTGCTCCCGCCCCAGTTCGCCGAGGGCGACGACGCGTCGTCGTACCCCTTCGCCCGCGAGGGAGAGCTGTCCTTCGAAGGGCTCGACAGCCTGGGCGTCGGCACCAACCGCGTCACGCTCCACATACGGGGAGCAGAGGGCCGCCGCCGCCATGCCACAGCGGCACTGCGGTTGCGGATCTTCTCCCGACAGGAGCTGGCCTATCTCCGGCACGGGGGCATCCTGCCGTACGTGGTCCGCCGCGCCCTGTCCACGTCATGAGACTCAGTGCCTTGCGATACGAGAGTGCCCGCTTCGAGTAGCAACTGCTCCGCCGCTGTGAGACTCACGTGAAAGGCTGGGTATACGGCTTACCCGGCAGGCACGAGACGCGGAGGGCGGTATGGACTGGGGGCGGTTCGCGCAGGAGCTGGCATCGATGGCGCGGGATCTTCTGGCCCAGGAGTCGGTCGATGCCACGCTGAAACGGATCACCGCCTCCGCCACCGAACTGGTGGAGGGCTGTGACGCGGCCGGCATCCTCATGCTGCACGACCGGAAAGTGGAGACGGTCGCACCCACGAGCCAGCTGGTCACCGACAGTGACCAACTGCAGGAACGGCTGGCAGAGGGGCCGTGCTTCGACGCCGCCCGCAGGTCGCAGGGCGAGCGAGTGTTCCGGATCGCGGACTTCACCCAGGAGCAGCCGTACTGGCCGGCCTACGCCCCGCAGGCCCGCGCGCTGGGCGTGGGCAGCATGATGGGCTTCTTGCTGTTCACGGAGGACGAGGATCTCGGCGCGCTCAACCTGTACTCCCGCGATCCCGGCGCCTTCACGCAGGCCAGCGAGATGGCCGGCTGGATGCTGGCCTCCCACGCCGCGGTCGCCTTCTCCAGCGCCCGCACCCAGGCCCAGCTGGAACAGGCTGTCGCCACCCGCCACGTCATCGGCGAGGCCATGGGGATCCTCATGGGCAGCCGCCGCCTCAGCGAAGAAGAGGCGTTCGACGTCCTGCGCCGGTACTCGCAGAAGAACAACATCAAGCTCCGCGAGGTCGCTCGCCGGGTCTGCGAAGCAGGCAACCTCTCCTGACCTCCGCGGGGCGGCTCCCCCGGCTCGTTGTCCCAACCGAAGGAGCCTGGCCGGGCCAGCCCCCGGGGAACGCCGCTGAGACCTGGCCTGTGCACCAAGTCCCCAGTCCCGCACCACTCACGCATCCGGCGCACGCTGTCGCTGATCCGGGTGGTGGGCGGAACCGTCCGCGCCACAGGCCCAGGGCGGGACAGGATCGCTCATCGCTCCCACCCTGTCGACGGCCTTCTCATGCCGCTGTCGCGTTCCCGCCACACATGCGCTCAGCGCAGAGGGCTACTCGGCACAGCACACAGGCGGGAACGCCGCGCGCGGTTCTCGCCCCGTCCCGGCATCGAGGAAGGGCTCGCATGCGCACTGTCGGAGTCGAGGAGGAGCTCATTCTCGTGGACCCGGACACGGGAGAGCCTCGAGCGGTCTCCGGCGCGGTGCTCGCCCTCACGCCCGGCTCCGGACTGGAACAGGAACTCCAACTCGAGCAGCTGGAGGTCGCGACCCGGCCCAGTTCCGCGATGAGCGAACTGTCCGGGGAGATCAAGCGCTGGCGGGCCGAGGCCGCCCGACGCGCGGCGAAGGTGGGGGCCGTCCCGGTGGCCCTCGCCACGTCCCCGCTGCCCGTGCACCCCTCACTCACTTCCAGTAAGCGTTACCGCTGGATGCGGGAGGAGTTCGCGCTCACCGCGCAGGAACAGCTCACCTGCGGCTGCCACATCCACGTGAGCGTGGAGTCCGACGAAGAAGGTGTGGGAGTACTCGACCGCATACGGCCGTGGCTCGCCCCTCTGATGGCACTGAGCGGCAATTCGCCGTTCTGGCAGGGGCGCGACACGGGGTACAGCAGCTACCGCAGCCGGGTCTGGGGCCGCTGGCCCTCCGCGGGCCCGGTGGAGATCTTCGGCTCCGCCGAGCGGTACCGGCAACAGGTGCGCGCCATGCTCGACACGGGCGCCCTGCTCGACGAGGGCATGATCTACTTCGACGCGCGGCTGTCCCGCCACTATCCGACCGTCGAGGTGCGTGTCGCGGACGTGTGCCTGGAGGCCGAGGACACCGTCCTGCTCGCCATGCTGGTACGGGCTCTGGTGGAGACGGCCGCCGATGAGTGGCGCGCCGGGCAGCCCCCGGACCCCGCCGGGATCGGCCTGCTGCGACTCGCCCTCTGGCGAGCCGGCCGCTCCGGACTCGACGCCCACCTCGTCCAGCCGCTGCTCTGGACACCGGCACCTGCGCAGACGGTGCTGCGCTCGCTGCTCGACCATGCGCGGGAGGCACTGGACGAGGCGGGCGACCTGGAGTCCGCGGAGGGCCACCTCGCGGAGCTGCTGGAGCGAGGGAGCGGGGCACGGCGCCAGCGCGAGGTCTTCAAACGGACCGGCGCGCTCCGTGCGGTCGTCAAGGACTGCGCGACCCGCACGGTGGCCCAGTCCTGAAGGTTCCCCTGCTCAACAGGATGTCGCCTCTCAAGGAACCTCGCATCTGCCTCAGCGCTCGTCGTCGAGCTCCGCCTGGGACAGCAGGAGCACGTCCAGGACCCGGTCCAGGTCTCGTTCGCCGAGTTCGCCACCGACCACCGTCCCCAGCGCCAGCAGCGCCTCCTGCAGACGCTCCGTAACGAGCGACGCATGCCTCCTGCTCCTTCTGGCCAGCAGGTGCGTCACGGCAAGCGTGCGCGGCGATTCCATGAGCCTGCGCACCGCGTCCGGCACTTCAGGCTCTCCCTTGTCCTCCTCATCGCTGAGCAGGCCGACCTCAAGGCGAGTGCCGAGCGCCGCCGCCAACTGCTGCAACGCGGACAGGGTCGGATTGCCGCGGCCGTTCTCCAGGTTCGCGATATACGGCACCGACAGGCCGGCGTCCACCGCCACCGACGCGATGGTGCGTCCCGCCTCCTGACGGCGGGCCCGAAGCACCCGACCGAGTTGAACCTTGTCCACCCCAACCTCGCACGCTATTCCATCAAGAAACTATTGCCGACAAGTATTCTACAGGAATACATTGCTCGGCGTGAACACGTCTGTACTGAGGAACAGGGGTTTTCGTCTCCTGTGGACCAGCGGCACCGTGTCCGGACTCGGCTCGTGGCTGCTCGTCATCGCCGTGCCCGTCCACGTTTTCCAGCTCACCGGCTCGCCCGTCGCAACGGGACTCGCCCTGGCGTTGGAGGCCCTTCCGGCGCTGCTCCTGGGTCCATGGGCCGGTGTGTTCCTCGACCGCTGGAGACTGACCCGCGCCATGTGGCTGGCCGACCTTACCGCCGCCGCAGCCGTCGCCCTGATCCTGCCGGCGGACAGCCCGGACCGTGTCTGGTTGCTGTATCTGGCCGTGGTCGGCGAGAACATCGCGACCACGGTGTTCCGGCCCGCTGCCCGCGCGCTGACGCCCGCCGTCCTGGGCACCGGGCCGGAACTCACGGCAGCGAACGCGCTCAACGCCCTCTCCGGCAGCGTGCTGCGCCTGGCTGCCCCTCCGCTCGGTGCCCTGTTGCTGGCAGGCCCCGGTATCACCTGGGTGCTGCTCATCGACATCGCCAGCTATCTCATATCGGCCGCGCTGATCGCCAGAGTGGGACACCACGTCCCTGAGCCCAAGGCACCCAAGGACGAGCGGAACACGCCTGCCGAACTCCGAAGCGGCCTCACGCACGTCGCCCATGCCCCGCTGCTGCGTGGCCCGCTGGTCAGCAACGGAGTGTTCCTGACCGCGAACGCGGCCCTCACCGCGCTCCTCGTTCCGTTCGTCACCGGGCACCTGCGGGCGCCTGGGTACGGCGTCGGCTACCTCGTCTCGGGCCTGGGCGCGGGCTTCATCATGGGCTCCGCCGCAAGCCCCTTCCTACTCGGCAGGTTCAGCGTCCGACACGTGTTGAGTGCCGTCCAACTCGCCAACGGCGCCGCCTACTTCGTCCTGTTCAACTCGCCGAACCTGGCCACCGCTGTCGCCGCCGCGGTCCTGGTCGGCCTGCCCGGCAGCATTCTGCTCATCTCCGTGGAGACCCACGTCCAGCGCAGCACTCCATCTCACATGCTCAGCCGCGTCAGCGCCCTGTTCTTCACCATGGACTCCCTCGCCTCCGTCATCGGCGCACTCTGCGCACCAGCCCTCGTCACAGTCCTGGGACTTACCACGGCACTCAACGCCATCAGCGCTTCCGCGCTGCTCGCGGCGCCCCTCACATGGGGTTCACGTGATGCCGGGTGGCGTGGAGGGAACCGAGGAGGTTGAGTGCCTGGGCGCTGGGACTGCCCGGTTCGGCGTGGTAGATGACGAGTTGCTGACCGGGGGCGTCGCGTACGTCGAAGGCCTGGTAGGTGAGGGTGAGCGGGCCCACGTCGGGGTGGAGGAGGTGCTTGGCGTCCTGAGTCTTGCCGCGCACGCTCTGGGCGTTCCAGAGGCGGGTGAATTCGGCGCTGTGCTCGGTGAGGGTGCGGACGACGTCGCGCAGCCGTGGGTCGTCCGGGTCGAATCCGGCTGCCTGCCGCAGGTTGGCGACGGTGGCCTGGGCTGCCCGGTCCCAGTCGGTGTAGAAGTGTCGCCCCGCGGGATCGACGAAGGTCATGCGGGCCAGGTTGTCCGCCGACTCGAACGGGGCGTAGAGGGCATCGGCCAGGGCGTTGGCAGCCAGGATGTCGAGGGTCCGGCCGAGGACGAACGCCGGGGTGTTCGGGTAACCGTCCATCAACTGGCGCAGCGCCGGGCTGACCTGCTGGGCCACGGGGGTGGTGAGCCGGTCGCTCGGGGTGGCCCCGGCCAGCCGGTACAGGTGTGATCGGGCATCCGCATCGAGGAGCAGAGCGTGGCTGAGGGCGTCGAGTACCTGCGGTGAGGGGTTGCGCTCGCGTCCCTGTTCCAGGCGCGTGTAGTAGTCGGCGTTCACCCCGGCCAGGACGGCGACCTCCTCGCGGCGCAGTCCGGCGACTCTGCGGGCCCCGTAGCTCGCCATGCCGACCTCCTCCGGCTGCAGACCGGCTCGGCGTGCGCGCAGGAACTCTCCCAGGTGGTTGTCGTCCATGCGTTTCAGGCTAGGCGGCGGCTCGGTGCGTTGCCTGGGTGTGGCGCACCCAGGCACCACGCGTCCTGGTCGACAGCCGCTGACCCGCCCAGACTCGGTGGAGCAGGACAGAGCCGCACCAACCGAGGAGAGGAGAGCGCCATGGCCGGGACCGCTGGAGGCGACACCGTCGACGTGGTCGGGATGTGGGTGACCGCGGACGGGCACATCCGTCAGGAGCTCCTGGCGGACGGCCGCTACGACGAGGCCCGCGGCGAGCGGCGCAGCGCGTACACGGGCCGGTACACCGTCACCGGAAGTCACCTGGACTACATCGACGACACCGGGTTCACCGCGACGGGCGACATCCGGGACGGCGTGCTCTACCACGAGCACCTCGTGCTGTACCGGGAGCGGACGTCACCATGACGACGACAGGCAAGGATTCTTTTCATGGCACCACAACGACTTGACGGCAAGGTCGCGCTGATCACTGGAGCGACCGGCGGCATCGGCACGGCGACCGCCGAGCTCTTCGCCCGCGAAGGCGCCCGGCTGGTGATCGCCGATGTCGCCGAGGGGCCCCTGCTGGACCTGGCCCACCGGATCGAGGCACACGACGCCGAGGTTGTCCGCGCCCGTCTCGACGTCTCCTCAGCGCGGGAGTGGGACGAGGTGATCGCCCTCGTACGCGACCGGTTCGGCACGCTGGACGTGCTCGTGAACGTCGCCGGCATCGTGGACTGGCCGGGGATCGAGGACACGCGGGAGGAGGCCTGGGACCGCGTCATCGACGTGAACCAGAAAGGCACGTGGCTCGGCATGAAGGCGGCGATGCCGCTGCTGCGTGCGAGCGGCAACGCGTCGGTGATCAATACGTCGTCGGTGCTCGGGCTCGTGGGAAGCGGCGCGGCCGCCGCCTACCAGGCGTCCAAGGGCGCGGTGCGCCTGTTGAGCAAGACCGCCGCCGTCGAGTACGCGCGGCAGGGAGTGCGCGTCAACTCGGTGCATCCCGGGGTGATCGCCACGCCGATGATCCAGGAAATCCTGGACGACCAGGGTGACCAACAGCCGGACATCCAACGCACCCCGATGCGCAGGGCCGGCCGCGCCGACGAGATCGCGACCGCGATGCTCTTCCTCGCCTGCGACGACTCCTCGTTCGTCACCGGCTCGGAACTCGTGGTCGACGGCGGGCTCACCGCGCACTGATCAGCCGGACTCGTGTCCTGTGTGAACAACGCCGACAGCACGGTCAGGGTCCTGGCCGACCGGGACGAGGAACTGCCCGGTCGTTCGTGTCCGGGGCCTCCGGCTTCTTCGTGCGGCTGACCGAGACCCGTCCCCCCGACCTCGTCTCCGGTTTCAGGTCGATCTGCACCTGATGGGTCGTCTGGCGGTCCACCGAGCCGCCGAGTTCGGCCGTCACCACGCCGATGCGCACTCCGCCGCGGCCCGTGCCGGAGTGGTGGACCTGCACCGTGAACGTCAGACTCACGTTCTCCACGGTGAAGCCGAGGGCCTGGTCCTGGGCCTCGTCCCGGGCCCGCTCCAGTTCGCCCCGAACCTGGCGGATCACCTCGGTCAGCCCCACGAACCCCGGACCATCCGTCAACTCGCACCCCCCGCAAGCCCGTTGATCTGTTGTCGCCCCAGTATGCGTCAGGACACAGCGCCCGTATAGTTATGGTATGGCGGCCGACGGGGGAGTCGATGCTGGTTCGTCACTTGAGACGCCTTGCTGGGCGGTGCGTATCCGGCGGGCGAACGGGGAGATCGCGGGCGCCGGCATCCTGCTGAGCCCGGACCGGGTCCTGACGTGTGCCCATGTGGTGGAGGACAGGGCTGCGCGGTTCGCCGCGGAGTTCGTCGGAGCGGCGCCAGGTTTCGCGGTGCCCTCGACAGCGGCATGGGTCGACGGGGACGCGTACGTACCGAACACACGGGACGCCGACGGCGATCCCAGCGGCGATGTGGCACTGCTGAGACTCGAACATCCGAGACCCGCTGGTGAAACGACGCTGCTGCACCGGCTCTCCCCACCCAACCGCACGGTGCAGATGTACGGCTTCCCTTACGACCACAACGGCGGCATCTGGTTCCGGGCCAGCATCGTCGGCGGCTGCGGACGCGACGGGCAGGTCCAGCTGAGCCCGACGAGCCCCGGCGAACTCGCCAGTCCGGGATGCAGCGGCTCGGGCGTGGTGGACGCCCTGACCGGCAAGGTCATCGGGATGGTCCTCAGCGGGATCAGGGACCAGCACGGGAACGTGTTCTCCTTCATGAGCCCGGCCGAGACCATCGTCCGGCACCTCCCCGAGGTCGATCCATGGACCCTGGGGCGGACAGCCGTCGACGACCGGCTCAGGTCCACGCGGGAGGACGCGGCGGAGGCACTGCTCGACGAGCCGTTCGCCCAGCGCCTCGCCGACTGGCTCCAGGACGACGGACAACAGGTGAAGATCAGCCTCGTCCCCGTCGGCGACGGGGTGCGGGCCGCCACCCTGCGCCGCGCCATCACCCTGGCCGACCGGGAGTTACGTACCGCGGCCTCCGTCGACCGGGCCTCCCTCGATCCGCCCGGGACCGTCCCGTCGGCCGGAGGTCACGACCTGGCCGTGGACGCGGCGGGGCTCACCTCCGCCGAGATCGGGGAGCGGATCGCCGAGCGCATGGGACTGTGGCAGCATCCTGCCGACCCGGTGGCCGAGCGGATCAGGGCCGCGGACGTCACTCTCACCCTGGTCGTCGTCGGAGTCGACGAAGCCACCGACCCGCCGGCGCTCCTGAACCTCCTGAAGACGCTGCGCGCCAAGGGCAACCGCCTGCTGCTGGTCTTCCGCACCGCGGACGCCATCTACCACCGCGCCCGCTACGAACTGGTCGCCGAACCGGAACGGGAACGCCGCGCACGTCTCATCGAGCGGCTGGAGGAGATCACCGGGCCGCTGGCGCAGGCCCTGCACCGGCACATGGCGGCCGTGCGGGCCGAAGGCGTTCGCCCCGCCGACACGGACCTGATGAGAGCCCACGCCGCACTGGCTGCCCTCAGGCTCGCGCAGAGCGCCGCCGGTGGCTCCGGCCCCCGCCCGGACCTGGCCCGCTACGAGCGGCTCGCCGAACGGGTGGCCGCCCGGATGAACAGAGCCATCGCCAAGCTCGACGACCTCCGCGACCGGCGGGACGAGTTGGACGGCAGGCTGCGTGGCTACCACGTCCTGCACCTGAACTCCGTACGAGGACAAGAGGAGGACCTGACCGTGGACGCCCTCCGTCACCGCGCACACGAACTGCTGCGGGCCAGGCCGTGCGACGTGAAGGCCGCCGAGGCCGCCGTGGACGCCTACACCCGCCGCGTCGACCGCGGGGGCCCTCCGAGACAGGGGCAGGGAGGTGCCTCCGCGTCATGACGTCCTTACCGACGCCGTGCCCGAGACCCGACTGCCCGGGCGGCGGCCTCATCATGGTGACCGGCTTCTGCGACACCTGCCACAGGCGGCCCCCCGACGCGGCCCGGGTGGCGCCGGCGCGGCCCGCTGCCGAACCCGGCGAGCCCCGTCGCCGACCGGCCGAGCCGGCCGCCGACGCGCTCGACAACGACGGCCTGCTGATCCTCCCGGACGTTCCCTCCCCGGATCCCTCGGAGGCCGCGAGCACCACCGCCGGCCCGCCCACCGGGGGCCGCCCCTGCGGCGTCGACAACTGCGTGGGCACCATCGGCGTCGCCTACGCCGGAGGCCCCACCCTCGCCCACGGTTATTGCCCCCAGTGCCGCCGGGAGTACTCCTTCGAGCCGAAGCTGCGCCCCGGTGACCGGGTCGGCGGGCACTACCGGGTGCTCGGCTTCCTCGCGGCGGGCGGCCTCGGCTGGGTCTACCTGGCGGAGGACACCCGGGTGCCGGACCTCCACGTCGTCCTCAAAGGGCTGATCAACACCCGAGACGCCGTCGCCCGGCGGTCGGCCGTGGAGGAGCGCCGCTCGCTCACCACGCTCCACCACCGGGACATCGTGCGCATCGTCACCCACGTGCAGCACCAGGCGCCCGGCGAGACGGAACCCACCGGGTACATCGTGATGGAGTACGTGCGCGGCCGCTCACTCGACTGGATCCGGCGTGCCTCCGACGAGGCACGGGCGCACCTCTTCGGCGGCTCCTTCGGCATCGGCCATGTGATCACCTACGGCTGCAAGATCCTCGGTGCTCTGGAGTACCTGCACGGCCAGGGCCTGCTGTACTGCGACATGAAGCCCGAGAACGTCATCCACTACGGGCGCGACATCAAGGTCATCGATCTCGGAGCCATCCGGCGTACCGACGACCGCTCCTCCAACCTCGTCTACACGTCGGGCTACGCGCCGCCGAAGCAGGAACGCGACGAGCGCGGCTTCCACATCGACACCGACCTCTTCACCGTCGGCCGGACCCTGGAGACCCTCGCCGCCGGCGCCGAGCCGGCCACCGGCCTCGCCGCTCGCTCCTTCGACGCGCTGATCAGACGCGCCACCCACCGGGAGCCGGCGGCCCGGTTCACCTCCGCTGCCGAGATGTCCCGTCAGCTCTGGGAGGTGCTGCGCGAGCACCAGGCACTCAGCGGGCACGAGCCGTACCCGGAGCGCTCCACCCGGTTCGAGCCGACGGCGGCGGTGTTCGGCGCCGAGCTCGGCACGGTGCCGTCACTGGACCACTGGACCAGGCGCTCCGGCGCGGAGGCGCCTGAACTGCCCAGCCGGGCGCCGGACCCCGCGGACACGGCGCGGGCCCTGCCGGTGCCGATCCCCGACCCGAACGACGCAGCGGCCGTGCTGCTCGGCGGTCTCGTGTCCGGCAGCCCCGAGCGCATCGCGGAGCGGGCCTCGCGTGACCCCGCCCTCAGCACGGTCGAGACCTTGTTGTGGCTGTGCCGTGCCTACCTCGACGCCGGGGACGCGGGCAAGGCCGAGCAGTGGCTCGACAGGGCCCGCGAGCGGAACGGTGCGTACGACTGGCGGAACTACTGGCACCAGGGCCTGGTCTGGCTGACGGAGGGGCAGGTCCAGAAGGCGGAGGGCGAGTTCGCCGCCGCCTACGCCGCGCTGCCCGGGGAGTCGGCGCCCAAGCTGGCCCTCGGTTTCTGCGCCGAGTACCTCTTTGCCGCGGAGCATCAGACCGAGGCCTACTACGAGGCCGTCTGGCGGCGGGACCGCACCCAGGGCAGCGCGGCCTTCGGTCTCGCCCGGCTCAATTTGCGCCGGGGCGACCGGGAACGGGCCGTCAAGGTGCTCGACGAGGTACCGACGACCTCACGGCACTACGACGCCTCGCGCATCGCGGCGATCCGGGTGCTCACCGGCAGGCTGGCCGGTTCCGGGCCCACGGCGGACCAGTTGGGCGAAGTGGACCGGCGGCTCGCGCGGCTCGGGAAGCCCGCGCAGCACCTGGTCGGCAGCGGGGCATGGGACCGGCTGGTCACCGAGGTCCGCGAGAACGCCTTCGCCTGCCGTCCGACCGACGGGTGGGGGCCGCGTTTCCCGGCCGGTGAGCGCTTCGGGCCGGCGGACACACCGAGGGCACTGAGCGCACTGCTGTCCCGCTCACTGAAGCGACTCGCGGACCAGGCGGGCAGCGCCGGCGAACGCGGTGATCTGCTCGACCGGGCGTACGCGGTCCTCCCCCAGGCTGTCGGCCTGCGGGAGCTGCTGCAGGGGTGGCGGAGGACGGCATGAAGGGTTGTGGCCCGCGGGTGGGACGCCCACGGGCCGTGAAGAGGCCGACGGGTGGGCCGGCGGCCCGCTGACGAGGGCGAGGAGCACGGACACCGTGAACACAGGCGCATCCGTGAACAGAGACACGAACGGCATGCACGCGGCGGGCGGCAGGGCGGCGGGGAGCGCCTCGGTCGGTCTCGACATCAGCCAGTGGAAGTACCTGTCCAGCGAGGCGCGTGAACCGCAGATGCACGCCATCCTGACCATCGAGGCCGACGGCACGGAGAACGGCGGCGGCGCGGGCCCGGTGCTCGCGCAGGTCCTGGTCGTGGACTGCTCCAGTTCGATGGCGTATCCGCAGGAGAAGATGCGTGCGGCCCACCAGGCGGCCGTGGCAGCACTGCGGATGCTCCCGGACGGCACCCCCTTCGCGGTGGTCCGTGGCACCCAGTCGGCGGACATGATCTATCCGCGGACGACGACCATGGCCCGGGCGAGCGCCCGGCACCGCGCGAGGGCGGAGCGGGCCGTACATGACCAGATCGCGGGGGGCGGCACCTGCATCGGCAGCTGGCTCGACCTGTCCCGCCGGCTGCTGACGGAGTCGGACGCGCCCATCGGACACGTCCTGCTGCTGACCGACGGCAAGAACCAGCACGACGAACTGATGCCGTTGGCGGACGTCCTGGAGGCCTGCGCGGGGCGGTTCGTGTGCGATGCCTGGGGCATCGGCGACGGCTGGGACGGCCGGGAACTGCTGCGCATCACCAGCCGGTTGCACGGCCAGACCTCCTCCGTACAGGAGGAGGAGGCCCTTCCGCGGGAGTACGAACAGCTGATGCACCGTCTGCTCGCGAAGAGCATTCCCGAGCTGGTGATCTCGGTGACCCCCATGGCCGGGGCGGGGGTGCGCTATCTCAAGCAGGTCTTCCCGACCGAGGTGGAACTCGCTCCCGTCGACACGGGCGGCGACGGGAGGCGGCGGTTCGTCACGCGTGCGTGGGGCGACGAGACCCGGCGCTACCAGCTGTGCCTGTCCGCCGATCCCACCGGGCGGCCCCGCGGGGAGGATCTGCAGCTCGCGGTGGTGTCCCTCGACGTGCCCGGCGGCGACGGCGTGGAACTGACACCGGCCCAGCCGTGCGTGGTGCACTGGACCGATGATGTGGCGCTGTCCGAGCACAGCGACATCCAGGTCGAGCACTTCGAGCAGCACCAGAGGCTCGGCGAGGCCGTCGCGGCCGCCACCGACGCCCACCGGGGCGGTGACCGTGACCTGGCGCGACACCACCTGGGCAGGGCCGTACAGCTCGCCCACGCCATCGGCGCCGACCAGGCACTCGGCCGACTGGAACAGCTCGTGGAGGTCGTCGACGCCGAAGCGGGGAGGGTCAGGCTCCGGCCCGGCGTGGCGGCCGTCGACTTCGAGCATCTGATCGCCGCCAGCAGCCACAGTACGTACGGGCCCGAGTCGGGCTCCGCCGACGGCATGGTCGCCGGCGGACCGGTCGCGGCCACGGTGCGGTGCCCGGCCTGCGACGGGAAGGTGCCCGCGGCGGCACGCTTCTGTCCGCTGTGCGCTCACGGCCTCCAGGAGCAGCCGTGAGCACCACCGGGCGGGACCTGGCCCGCAGGCTCTGGCTGCTGCTGGCCCTCGGGGCCGCCACCACCCTCGTCCTGTTCGGCGCCTACCGAGGTGTGCACGACGACACCGTGCCGCTGGCGTCGTCGAGCACCCCGGGGATCCTGGCCGTGGACAGCGCGAAGAACGCGCTGCGGCAGGCGCACGCGGCCGTCGACGGGAGCGGGCCGGGGGGTGACGCGACCGGTGACTTCCACACGCAGATATCGGTCGCCCATCAGAGCATCGCGGTCGCGGCTTCGGAGAACGTCACCGGCCTGGCGGACCGTCATACCCTGCAGACGGTCACCGGGTTGATCACCGTCTACTCGGCCTGGGTGGAGCGGGCGGGCCAGGAGACGGACGCGTCGCTGCGCGGGGCCTATCTGTACTACGCGGAACAGGGTCAGAGCGACATCGTCGACCGCCTCGACGACCTGCGGAACGATCAGCTGGAGGTCGCCCGGGAGCAGGCGTCCTTCCCCTGGCCGCTGCGGCTGGGCTGGGGCGCGGTCCTGGTGCTGTGCCTCGTGATGTGCGCGGCGCTGGTGGAGGCGCAGTGGTTCGCGCGGCACCGCTTCCGCAGCGCCGTGCATCCGCCGCTGCTCGCCGCCACCGTCCTGTGCGCGAGCGGGGTGGCGATCCTCGGTTGGTTCACCGTGCGGGCGCACACGGCGATGGGCGACTCCCTCGCCGAGTTGCGCGCGACCCGGTCCGCGGACGAGATCCCCGAGACCGGTGCGGACGTGGAGCGGTACATGGCGGATGCCGGTTTCTGGGCGTCGCTGTCCGAATGGGTGCTCGTCGGAGGGGTGTTGCTGATGGCGTTGACGTTGGTGGGGCTGTGGCCCCGCATCTCCGAGTACCGGTTCAGGGTGCCGCGATGAGGCGCCCACGTCCTCGGACGCTCGGCATCGTCTGCGTCTGTCTGGTCCTGCTCGCGGCGGGGGTGGTCGCGGGAGTGAGCTGGGCGCGCGGCTGGACGGGATCGGTCACCGTGCTCGCCAACTGGAGCGGCGGTGAGAAGGAGCAGTTCGAGCGGGCCATGAAACGGTTCGAGGAGGAGTACCGCATCGATGTCGTCTACCAGGGAAGCTCCGCTCTGAGCCAGGTGCTGGCCGCCGATCTCGCGGCCGGTACGCAACCCGACGTGGCCGTGCTGCCCGGGCCCGGCGAACTGACGGCCTACGCGGCCGACGGCAGACTGGAGCCGCTGGACGGCCTGTTCGAGGCGGGCGCCTACGACCGTGTCTGGATGCCGAAGGTGGCGGGCGAGGACGGCCGGAAGCGCACGTACTGGCTGCCCGTCAAGACCGGCCTGAAGAGCATGGTGTGGCACGCGGGGAACCTGTCGAAGGACCAGATCACCAGGACCGCCGGCGAACCCGACCGGTGGTGTCTGGCCATGGAGTCCGGCGCGACCTCCGGCTGGCCGGGCACCGACTGGGTGGAGGACATCCTGCTGCAGCAGGCCGGCCCGCAGGTGTACGAGAAGTGGGCGACGGGCGACCTCGACTGGACCGACGCCCGGGTACGGAAGGCATGGAAGACCTGGGGCGACATGGTGGGCGCGGGCGACAGGACCCGCGTCGACCGCGTGCTGAAGGACAACTTCGGCCAGGACTGCCCTCGTGAGAGCCTGGAGCACCTGGGGTCGTTCCGCGACACCCAGTGGAAGCCTGTCGCAGGTGACTTCGTCCACTCCTCCGAGGTGGTCCCCGACGCTCGAACGGCCTCCGACCACTGGGAGGTCTCCGGCGACCTCGCGGCCATGCTGAACGCGACCGACGAGGCAAAGAAGCTGATCCGCTTCCTGGCCGACCCCGATACCGGGCTGCCGGACTTCACGGTCAACAAGAAGGCCACCGCGCCGGACCGTCACGAGGACCCGCTGAAGCGGAAGATCGGCTCGATCCTGCGCGGCTCGGAGCAGCGACTGTGCTGGGACGCCTCGGACACCATGCCCCCGGCCCTGCGCGACGCCTTCCATCGGGCGGTCCTGCACTTCCTCGTCAAGCCCGGCGAACTGGAGGAACAGCTGCGAGGTCTCGAAGCCCTGAACGGCGACGGCCGCCCGACACTCCCGGTGTGCGGCACCGGCTGAGTGGCCGCCGCGGCTTGTGGTGCCGTATCCGTGCTACCGGCGGCTGCGCACGAGCAGATGGAGGAAGTACGGCGTGCCGATCACCGCCGTCATCATTCCGGCGCCGAGCTGGGCCGGCGCGATCACGGTGCGGCCCAGCAGGTCCGCGGTGCAGACCAGTGCGGCACCCAGCAGCACCGAGACCGGGACGACCCTGACGTGCCGCCGGCCCGCCAGGGCTCGGGCCGCGTGCGGGGCCACGAGTCCTACGAAGCCGATCGTGCCCGCGGCGGCCACGGCGGTGGCGCTGAGCAGCACGCTCAGGACGAGGAAGCCGAGCCGCCCTCGCGCCAGGTCGAGGCCGAGGAGCCTGGGGGTGTCCTCGGCCAGCGAGACGAGGTCGAGTTCGGTGCGCCGCAGGACGGCGACGGTCACGCCCAGGGCGAGGACGGCCGCGAGCGGGGCGATGTCGGGCATGGTCCGCCCGTAGGTGGAGCCGGACAGCCAGGTGAGGGCCTTGGTCGCGTTGAACGGGTCGGTGAGGACGATGAGCAGGCTGATCAGGGCCGTGGATCCGGTGGCGACACCGATGCCGACCAGGACGAGCCGGTTCTGCTGGAACCCGCCGCGCGCGGCGAGTCCGAAGACGATGACCGAACTGACCGCGGCGCCCACGAAGGCCGCCCCTGCCACGCCCCACGATCCGGCCAGGGGCACGCTGGTCACCAGGAGAACCGCACCGAGCGCGGCTCCGCCCGAGACACCCAGGACGCCGGGCTCCGCGAGCGGATTGCGGGTCACCGCCTGGACGAGCGTTCCGGCCAGGGCGAGCGCCGCGCCCGCGAGGAGCGCGGCGAGGACCCGGGGCACCCGGGTGTCGAGGACGAAGGAGACGGTCCGACCCGCCCTGCCCTGCGCCCAGTTCACGACATCGCCCAGCAGCAGCTTGCTGTCGCCGAGCAGCACGGCGGCGATCGTCACACCGACGACCACCGCGACCAGTACGGCCGTGGTGGTGAGGAACACGGCGCGGCTTCTGATGCGCAGCCGGTCGGGCGCGGCGGCCGCGGCCGTGTCCTTCAGCCGCGTGGCCATGACGACCAGGAACACCGCGCCGACGAGGCTGGTGACGACGCCCGTCGGCACGGCGACCGCCAGGTCGGCCGGCACGAGGGCCCGCAGCAGCACGTCCGAGCCGAGCACCAGTGCCGCGCCGGTCAGCCCCGCGACGGGAAGCCGCGTCCGCGACCGGGTGAAGGCGCGGAACCTGCGGGCGAGGGGGCGGACGAGGGCGGGGGCGCACAGGCCGACGAAGCCGATCGGTCCGGCGAGGGTGACGGCCGTCGCGGACAGCAGCGAGGCGAGCACGACCGCCGTGACGCGGGTGGCACGGACCGGGACGCCGAGGCCGCGGGCGGCGTCGTCGCCGAGGGCCAGGGCGTCGACCCGGCGGGCGACCAGCAGCAGCCCGAGCAGACCGGCGAGGCCGATGGGCGCGATCTGGAGCACGCCGTCGAAGCCGCTCTGGGAGATGCTGCCCTGGTTCCACTGGTAGAGGCCCTGGGTCTCGTGGGGGAAGAGCAGGAGCAGGCCCTCGGTGACGGCGGTGAGGCCGAGGGCGAGGGCGGTGCCGGCGAGGACGAGCCGGACGGTGCCCGCGCCCAGGCCCGACAGTCCGAGGACGACGGCCGCCGACGCGAGGCTCCCGACGAACGCGACACCGGAGGAGGCGAGCAGCGGCAGCGAGGCACCGGTGACGGCGACCAGTCCGAGTGCCAGGTAGGAGCCCGCGTTCACGGCGAGGGTGTCGGGTGAGGCGAGCACATTGCGGCTGACCGCCTGGAGGGCGGTGCCCGCCATGCCGAGGACGGCCCCGACGAGGAGGCCGGCGGTCGCCCTCGGCAGCCGGGAGGCGATGACGACGGACGCGTCGGACGGGTCGGCCCGGCCGGTGAGCGCCTTCCACACCTCACCGGCTCCGACGGCGGCGGTGCCCTGCGTGATGTCGACGACCGCGAGGGCCGCGACCAGGAGGACCAGAGCGGCCGTCACCGCGGCCGCGCCCGTCCGGGACGTGGTCTCCGCGGGCGTACGGGTGACGGGGGGTGTCGCGGTGACGGCCACGGCGCTACTTGGTCAGCTCGGAGACGACGGAGTCGACGTACGCCTCCATCGACTGGGGACCGCCGAACATCCAGATGCCGTCGGGCAGTCGGTGGACGTTGCCCTTCTTCACGAACGGCAGCGAGGTCCACACCTTGTCCTTGGACAGGGCGCCCTTGGCGGTGAACGGCGTGCTGCTCTTGTCCCCGTCGTTGGCGATGTAGGCGAACCGCACGTCGTCGCCGAGCTTGGTGAGACCCTCGACGTCGGTGGTGCCGAGCCCGTAGTCCTTGTCGCCCTTGACGGTCCAGGCGTTCTTCAGGCCGAGCTTCTCGTTGACGGCGCCGATGAGCGAGCCGCTGGTGAACGGCCGGATCGAGACCTGGTTGGAGATGTCGTAGCCGTCGGCGAAGGCGTACTGCGCGCCGTCGAGCCCGGCGTCCGCGAGGGCCTTCCTGCCCTCGGCGAGCCTCGTGTCGAAGTCCTTCTTGAGCTTGTCGGCCTGCGTGGTGGTGCCGGTGGCCCGGGCGATGAGGTCGAGGTTCTTCGTCATCTGCCCGATCGGGTCGGAGGCGTTGGCGGAGCGTACCTCCAGGACCGGGGCGACCTCGCGCAGCTGCTTCACGGCGGCCGGGGGCAGGTCGGTGCTGGCGACGATGAGGTCCGGGGACAGGGCGGCGATGGTGTCCATGCTGGGCTCGCCGCGGGTGCCGATGTCCTTGGGCTCGTTCTTCGGGGGGACCGACTGGTCCCAGGTCTTGTAGCCCTTGATGTCGGCGACGCCGACCGGGTCGACGCCCAGCGATATCAGGAGCTCGACCTCGTGCCACTCGGTGCCGACGACCTTCTTGGCCGGCCCGTCGAGTTCGACCTTCTTGCCGGAGGCGTCGGTGAGGGTGATCGCCTCGTTCGTCTGCTTCGCGTCGTCGCTGTCGGCGGCGGGCTCGGTCGTACCGCAGGCGGTCAGGGCGAGCGCCGCGGCGGTGGCGACCGCCGCGGTCATCATCAGGCGTCTCATGAGGGTGTGCTGAGCCTTTCGCTTCGCGTGTGATGGCGGCCGATCGCGCGGGTGCACAGCCGGCCCGTGAGCGGGTCGGTGCCGACTTCGATGCGGATGCCGTAGATGTCGGTCAGCCGCTGAGCGGTCAGTACGTCTTCGGGCAGGCCGTCCGCGACGATCCGCCCCTCGTGCAACAGCACGATCCGGTCGGCGAGCGCCGCGGCCTGGTCCAGGTCGTGCAGGACGGCGCCGACGGCGATCCCGTGGTCGTCGGCCAAGTCGCGGATGAGGTCCAGGAGTTCGACCTGGTAGCGCAGGTCGAGATAGGTCGTCGGCTCGTCGAGGAGCAGCACGCCGGTCTCCTGCGCGAGACAGCCCGCGAGCCACACCCGCTGGAGCTGTCCCCCGGACAGGTGCTCGGCGCCGCGCTCGGCGAGTTCCGTGACGCCGGTCATGGCCAGCGCACGGTCCACCGCGGCCCGTCCGTCCGGGTCCGCCCTGCCCCAGCGGCCCCGGTACGGGTACCGTCCGAACTCGACGACGTCCCGCACGGTCAGCCCACTGGGCGTGGGGCGTCCCTGGGTCAGCAGAGCCACCCGGCGCGAGAACTCACGGGGAGTCAGCGCGAGGCCGTCGGTGTCGTCGATGACGAGTGTGGCGGTCCTGGGCCTCTGCAGCCGCGCGATCGTCCGCAGGAGTGTCGACTTCCCGCTGCCGTTCGGACCCACCAACACCGTCACGTCGCCCGGTCGCAAGGTCAACGACGCGTCATGTACGACGTCGACGCCTTCGTACGCCACGGTGACTCCCGTGGCCGACAGTTCATGACCGTGCGGATCCACCGCCCCCGAGGTCTCTTCACCTGCATGCACGCCACACAGGTTAGCCTAACCTAAGAAAATTCTGTGAGGCACAGAAAGGCACACTTGGGGCGCGGCCGGGCCGTGTCACCTACCCCGCCCCACCTCCACCTTCATCCCGGGGGACCCCAGGTGAACGGGCCCGGCGAACTCCTTCGCGGCGGTCTTGGACAAGTGGGAGAGCCATTCCGGCTCGCTGGACGCGAAGTGGGTGAGCACCAGCTCGCTCACGCCCGCGGCGCTCGCGATCCGGCCCGCGTCAGTGCCGGAGAGGCGCCCGTGGTCACTGCGGTCCGTCTCGGAGAGCGTCGCCTCGGCGAGCAGGAGGTCCGCCCCGGAGGCCAACTCGACCAGGTCCGGGGTGATGCCCGTGTCCCCGGTGTAGGCCAGGGATCCGCACGGGGCCTCCACCCGCATCCCGCAGTTCGGCAGGACGTGCCGGAGCGCCCGTGGCTCGATGGTGCAGTCACCTGCCTGGAAACTCGCCCCGGGAGTGTATTCCTGGACGTCGAACGCGACCTCGAATGCCTGGTCCAGCAGCGGCAGCGTGGTCACCGGAAAAAGCGAGCCCCACTTCGCGAACAACTCCCGCGCGCCCGAGGGCACATACAGCGGTACGGGCCGGAATTCCCCCTCACGGCGCGGCGGACCGCCCTGCACCTCGACCAGGCCGTTCAGCAACGACTTTCCGATCGGAAGCAGGTCGTAGCAGTGGTCGGAGTGGAAATGGCTGATCACCACCGCGTCCAGGGAAGACGGCGGTGCGACGGCACTCAACGCGACGGCGATGCCCGGCCCGCAGTCGATCAGTAGGCGCGCGCCGGCGGTTTCCACCAGATAGCCGGAACTCGGCTGTCCGTCCGCCGGAACTCCACCCCGGCACCCAAGAATGGTGAGCTGCATGCACAAATCCGATCTGCTCGATTCCCCGCTGCTTTCCGCTCCACGCGGGATCGAGTGATCGAGGCCCACGTCGGCACGACGGAGTGTGCCCCGGAACACGCCCTCACCAGGCCGTGATTGAACCGGGTAACCGGTCCATGAACGTTCGTTATCGCGATTCAGAGGTCCAGCACCAGCTGAGGGGACGTGGCCCGCGACACGCAGAGCATCATCGTGGCGCCGGTGGCGCGTTCCTCGTCGGACAGCACCGAGTCACGGTGCTCCACCTCGCCGTCGAGCACCGTGGTCTCACAACTGGCGCAGGTTCCCTCACGACATGACGCCGGAACCTCGATGCCCACGGAGCCGAGAGCGTCCATGATGGACTGCCCGGGACCGACGCGGACCGTCCTGCCCGTGCTGGCGACGCGGACGTCGAACCCGTCGTCCGGTACCGCGGCGGGCTTCTGCGGGCGCGGCTGAAACCGTTCGATGTGCAACGTCCCCACGCTCCGCTCGCCCCACAACCGCTCGACGGCGGCGAGCAGGGGCTCGGGACCGCAGGCGTAGACTGCGGTCCGGGGCCCCGCGGCGTCGAGGATCTCTGCCAGCGGCAGCAGCCCGTGTTCGTCCTCGGGCCGGACCCGTACGCGTTCGCCGTGGTCGCCGAGTTCCGCGAGGAACACCATCCGCTCGCGCCACCGCCCGCCGTAGTACAGCGCCCAGTCCACGCCTCGCTCCTGTGCCGCGCGGAGCATCGGCAGGATGGGCGTGATGCCGATTCCGCCCGCGACGAAGAGATAATGCGGCGCGTGACGAGCGGGAAGTTGTTGCGCGGGCCACGCACCATGAGCCGGGAGCCAACCCGAATGCTCTGGTGCAGAGCGCGCGATACACCGCGACCGTTCTCCTCGCGCAGTACCGCGATACGGTAACGTCCGGTTTCGGTCGGCTCCCTGCAGAATGAATACTGACGGACCGTTTCGGGGTCGCTGTCCGGGGCGAGTACGTCGATATGCGCGCCAGGGGCCCACTCCGGGCGACGCGAGTTCGGTGCGCGCGCGGTTGATCGCGCCGGGGCAAGCACCGTTCGAGCTGCCCTACGACCACCCCGTGCAGTTCTTCTCGTACGCGCTCGTGCAGGAGAAGGCCACCCAGATCTACTACCAGCAGCTGCGTGCGGTGGTGAGCGACCCGGTACTCGTCCAGGTGCTGGCGCGTCTGAGCCGGGACGAGGCCCGCCACTTCACGTTCATGGCCGACGTCGTCGCACAGTACCTGCGCGTCTACGGCGACGCGGTGGTCGACCCCGTCAGGGATGTGATCGCCAACTTCCGGATGGAGCGCACGTGTCGATGAGCTGATCGGGTTCATCGACTCCTGCCGTTCCCTCAACCCGTCGGCCTGACGCGGGGGACGGGACCCCGGCGCCGCTGGGATCAGCGGGCAGGTCCTGGACGCTGTCAGCAGCGACGGGTCTGGTACGGCACGGGGGCGGGTTCCGGTCCGGGCCGTGTCGGGCACCGGCTCACGGCGACGAGGAAGGTCAGCGCGATTCCGCCTGCCACGACGAAGAGAGTGATGCTGATTCCGTCGGCTGTGGCGATGCGAAGCTGTTCACCGGAGAGTCCGTCGAGGCCGGCCGTCGCCACCAGGACGAGGACGGCAAGGCCGACAGCGGCGCCCGCGCCTGAGCCGGTGGAGACGATGCCCGAGGCGATGCCTTGTTGCCGGTCGGAGATTCCCGTGCCGGCGGCGATGAACATGGTGGTGAACAGCACGCCGTCGCCGATGCTGAGCGCCACGAGGCCGGGGATGAGTTCGATGTAGGTGCCGTTCGGCGAGATCGCGAGGCCGAGTGCGACCGCGCCGAGCGCACCGACAGCGAGGGCCGCGGCCAATGTGCGTCTGAGACCGAACCGCGTCACGAGCTGGCCCGCGGTCGTCGAGCCGGCCACCACCACTGCCGTGGGGATGAGGAAACCGACGCCGGTCTGCAAGGCGTCGTAGCCCAGGATCTCCTGGAAGTAGAGGGACAGGAAGTAGAGCACGGAGCCGAAGGTCGCCATGAACATGAACGCGATGACGGTGCCGGTGACAAGGTTGGGGTTGGAGAGCAGCCGGGGTGGCATCAGCGGGTCGTGGCTGCGCCGCTCGATGATGACGAAAGCTCCCATCAGCAGGAGGCCCGCCGCCGCGCTGACCAGGATGCCCGGAGAGAGCCAGCCCCATCCGGGGCCTTGCACGAGGGCCAACACGATGAGTGTGACACCGAGAGTGACGCTGAGCGCACCAGGTAGGTCGAACGTGCGGCCTTTTTCGCGTTCACCGTCGCGGGGGATCACTACGAAGGCAAGCAACAGCGCGGGGCCGGCCAGGGCGACGTTGACGAGGAAGACCGCTTCCCAGCCGAACACCCGCGTCAGAAGACCGCCGAGCAGCACACCGATGACGAGTCCCGCCGCGCCTGCCCCTCCCCAGACTCCCAGTGCGCGGTTGCGGGCACGGCCTTCGACGAAAGTGGTGTTGATGAGTGCCAGGGTGGTGGGGAAGACGAGCGCCCCGCCGAGACCTTGGAACGCGCGGGCGGCGAGGAGCATTTCGGGGCCGGTCGCGAGTCCTCCCGCCAACGCCGTCCCGGCGTAGAGTGCCAGGCCGGTGGCCAGGATGCGGCGTCGTCCCAGCAGATCGGCCGCACGCCCGCCGAACAGGAGGAAGCCGGCCGAGGTCACGGCATAGGCGCTGATGACCGACTGGAGCGTCTGCGCGGAATACCCCAGGTCGCGTGCGATGTCGGGGAGTGCCACGACCACGATGTACTGGTCGAGCGAAACGATCAGCATGGCGAAGGACAGGAGTGCCAGCGTCGCTGTCTGACGGTTCCAACCGAGGTCGCCCGGCGTGGATGACGTCTCTCTGGGTCGCACGGCAGCACTCCTGATGATCAGTCAAGGTGCCAAGACCCTATCCAGCGTGCCCACTCCCTTCCCGTCAACGACCCACGCTCGGCCTCGCCGCGGATCTCGGGGACGGCTCAGGTCACCGGGGCTGCCGGCGCGGTAGCCAGCTCGGCCGCCTGGCGCAACGCCTCGACCATGCTGCCGGCCTCCGCGGTGCCGCTCCCCGCGATGTCGAAGGCGGTGCCGTGGTCCACGGAGGTACGGATGACCGGTAGTCCGACGGTGAGGTTGACGCCCGCCTCGATGCCGAGAACCTTGACCGGGCCGTGGCCCTGGTCGTGGTACATCGCCACGATCAGGTCGTAGTCGCCACGCGCGGCGAGGAAGAAGGCCGTGTCCGCGGGGAGTGGGCCGCGGGCGTCGACACCCGCGGCACGCAGCTTCTCCAGGGCGGGGACGATCTTGTCCTCCTCCTCACCGTAGCCGAACAGACCGTTCTCGCCCGCGTGCGGGTTGATGCCGCAGACGCCGATGACGGGGTTCGGCGTGCCCGCGCGGACCATCGCCTCGTGGCCGCGGCGGACGGTGCGCTCGACGAGGCCCGGTTCGATGCGATGCACGGCGTCGATCAGACCGATGTGAGTGGTGACGTGAATGACCTTGACCTTCTCCGTCGACAGCATCATCGAGACCTCGTCGGTGCCGGTGAGGTGGGCGAGGAGTTCGGTGTGGCCCGGGTAGAGGTGGCCCGCCGCGTGCAGGGCCTCCTTGTTGAGGGGCGCGGTGCAGATGCCGTGCACCTCGCCGGCGACGGCGAGTTCGGCGGCGCGCTTGATGTACTCGTACGCGGCGTTCCCCGCGGCGGGTGACAGCTTGCCCCAGGGCAGGTCGGCGGGGAGCAGTGCGAGGTCGACGACGTTGACGCGCCCGGGCGTGAACTCGGCGTCGCGCGGGTGCTCGACGACGGCGACCTCGCACTGCTCCAGGCGGAGAAGCCGAGCAGCTTCGCGCAGGCGGTGCGCGTCGCCGATGACGACGGGGCGGCAGCGGGTCAGCACGGCGTCGTCGAGCAGCGCGGCGACGACGACCTCGGGACCGATACCGGCGCCGTCGCCCATGGTGACGGCGATGAGGGGAAGCGGGGTGGTGGTCATGGGGGTAACTCCTTGGCCAGGGGCCGGTAGGGGCTGGTCACATCCGGCGCTGGGCCGGGCGCGGCTGAGTCGGCTGTGTTCTGTCCGGATCCAGCGTCACGTGGCGCACGCCGAGCGCGGCGAGTTGCGCGATCTGCGCAACCGGGCGGGCAGGGGCAGCGCGGCGGCCCTCGCGGCGCTGCGGGCCTCGGGCAGCGGGGGTGCAGAAATAGGCACAGACAGGTGTGAGAGCGGCGAAGTCACACGATCGAACCTCCTTGGGAGTGCCCGGCATGGGGCGACCCGGCTCGGATCATGACACACAGTGCGCGAAGTGCGCGAGAGCCCTTGCGTGATTCGCGCAGTCATGCGAGCGTTCCGGTGGCGCCGACGCCTGTCACCCACGGACGGCGACGCCACCTGCGCATTCCGCGCACCGAGCGCACTTCAGACGCACATCAGGCGTCCGACAGCCGCGCAGCACGACGCATGACC
>NZ_VJZC01000660.1 GCF_009377185.1 Streptomyces spongiae | reverse complement strand
TATCTGGCGTTGATTTTTGGCACGCTGTTGAGTTCTCAAGGAACGGACGCTTCCTTTGTACTCACCCGAGAGACTCTCTCGTGGCTTTCCTCCGGGCGCTTCCCTTCGGTGTTTCCGACTCTATCAGATCTTTTTCTGATCCGATTTCCTCGGTGCTTTCCAGGTCATGCGCCTTCGCGCTTCCCTTTCCGGCGGTTCCGACTTTATCAGATGTTTTGGGCCGGACTGACCGGCGACCATTTCTGAATCATCGGGAGGAGCTTCGTCGAAATCGATGTGTCGAGGTTTCGAGAAGCGACAGACTCTCACCGTTGCCACCGGGGGAGACTCCCCTCTAGGCAACTGTTCAAATCTACCTCCCCACACGACCCGTGTCAACGGCTCTCGCGGGGAGATGTCGAGGTTAACAGTTCACCGGGGGTGCTTGCACATCGGGCAGTGGACGCACGGCCGGCCAGGCACGTCGGCTCCTGTCAGGCGGCCGTCGGGACGGCAGCGCTCTTCTCGGGTTCTGCCAGGTCGCCCATCTCTCCGGCCCTGGCCGCGCGGCCGCCCAGGACGTAGACGTAGGCGAGGAAGGCCAGTTCCGCGGCGATGCCGATGCCGATGCGAGCCCAGGTGGGGAGGCCGGAGGGGGTCACGAAGCCTTCGATGGCCCCGGACACGAACAGGACCAGAGCCAGGCCTATCGCCATGCCCAGGGCCGCGCGGCCCTCCTCAGCGAGGGCGACGCGGCGGGTCCGGGGACCCGGGTCGATGAGGGTCCAACCGAGGCGCAGACCTGTTCCCGCGGCCACGAAGACGGCGGTCAGTTCCAGGAGGCCGTGCGGGAGGATGAGGCCGAGGAAGACGTCGAGGCGGCCCGCCGAGGACATCAGGCCTATGCCGACGCCCAGGTTGAGCATGTTCAGGAAGAGGATCCAGAGCACCGGCAGTCCGAGGAAGATGCCCAGGACGAGGCACATGGCGGCCGCCTGTGCGTTGTTCGTCCACACCTGGGCCGCGAACGACGTGGCGGGGTGGCTGGAGTAGTACGTCTCGTACTCGCCACCGGGGCGGGTGAGCTCACGCAGTTGGTCGGGGGCCGTGATCGAGGACTGGACTTCTGGGTGCGTCCCGATCCACCACCCCAGGAGGGCCGCTATGACGGTGGACAGGAGTGCTGTGGGTACCCACCAGTGGCGGGAGCGGTAGACCGCGGCGGGGAAACCGTACGCAAGGAAGCGGGTGACATCGCGCCAGGATGCGCGCCGGGTGCCTGTCACGGCACTACGCGCGCGTGCCACGAGTTGGCTGAGGCGCCCCGTCAGCTGGGGGTCCGGGGCGCTGGACTGGATCACTGACAGGTGGGTGGCGGCGCGCTGGTAGAGAGCGACGAGTTCGTCGACCTCGGCGCCACTGAGGTGTCGCTGGTTGCGGAGCAGTGCGTCGAGGCGGTCCCACTCGGCACGGTGGGCGGACACGAAGACGTCGAGGTCCATCCGGTTTGCTGCTCCTCGTCCTGTCGTGCTGCGTGTCGGCTTGTCGTACTGCGGCGCGATGTGCCCTCAGCTTGGCAGACTGGCGGTTCTTGGGGCAGGTCAGGGGAAGGAACGGGCACATGAGTGAGCTAGTGACGGGTGAGGCGGTGGCGCTGGAGCTGCGCCCCGCGAAGTTGCCGAGCCGGGCACTGGCCGTTTTGCTCGACCTGATCGTCGCCTTCGTCGGCTACATCGCCGTGACCATGGCGTTGGCCCTGTCGACCGCGAGTCTGGACGAGGCTGCGCAGACGGCCATATCGATCGCGGCCTTCCTGTTGGTGCTGGTGGGTGGGCCGATCGCCGTGGAGACGCTCAGCCACGGGCGTTCGCTGGGGAAGCTGGCGTTCGGGTTGCGGGTGGTGCGGGACGACGGCGGGCCGATCCGGTTCCGGCACGCGTTGGTACGGGGCGCGGTCGGCGTGGTCGAGATCTTGATGACGCTCGGGGTCATCGCGTGCATCGCCTCGCTCGTGTCGGCTCGCGGGCGTCGGCTCGGTGACGTGTTCGCGGGAACGCTGGTCGTACGGGAGCGGGTACCGGCCGGGCGCGCTCCGTTCATGCCTCCGCCGCCACACTGGCTGGCGGGGCGGTTCTCCGAGCTCGATCTCTCCGCGGTTCCGGACGGGCTGTGGCTGGCCGTCCGCCAGTACCTGACGCGGATGCAGCAGCTTGATCCGCAGGTCGGGCAGGCGATGGCGGAGCGGCTCGCCTCCGATCTCGTTGCGGCTATCGGGTCTCCGGCGCCGCAGGGTGTTCCGGCGGCCGCTTATCTCGCGGCCGTTGTGCAGGAGCGGCAGGTGCGGGAGGCCCAGCGAGCGTTCGGGGGCGGTGCGGCTGTCGGCACGGGTCCGTTCGGCCCGGTGCCGGGACCGGCCGGGGCCCCGGCCTGGGGCGGACCGGGCGGTGTCCCGAGTGGGCAGGGACCGCAGATGCCGCAATCGGCCGCGCAACTGCCGGCCTACCCGGTCGCGGGCGGGCCCCCGGCACCACAGTCCTCTGCACCGCAGCCCACCCGGCCCACGCCTTCCCAGAACGCCGCAACCGAGCAGACCGACCGTCCAGCCACAGGGTTCGCGCCGCCTGCGTGAGGTGAGGCGCCGGTCAGCTGGACGCCGACGGCGGTGTTTCGAGGTGTTCCAGCTCGATTCCGGGTGCCGCCAGGACCACGTCGCCGGCGATGTGGACGGTGTGCTGCTCCCCCGTGTCCAGGGCTGTGACCTGGTATTCGTCCACGGCCAGGGGGCCGTTGTCAGTGGCGTGTGCTTCTCTTGCGATCAAGGCCCAGGACTGGTCGACGGTGCGCGGGGCGAGGACCGGGTCCGTGAAGGCGACGAGGCGTACGCGGGTTGCGGACGCGGAGGGGGTGAGGCGTAGGAGACGAGTGGTGGCGATGAGGAACGCAGGGGAGGTGCCGGTGAAGGCGTGAGCGCGGACATTGCCTTCGGTGGCATGCGTGCCGGTGGGGTCGGTGCGGACCCAGGTGACGCCGTCGAGAGCGGCGCCGCGGACCTGCCAGCTCGCGGCGTGGAGTTCGAGACGGATGGGGCGGCCGAGTTCGTCGAGGGCGAGGTCGACGGAGCCGGCGTGGTCGCCGGAGGGGGTGGTGACTTGGGAGACATAGCGCCAGCCGGAGGGACCGGGCGCGCACTGGAAGTGTTCTTCGGCGAGGAGGGAGTGGTCGTGCGGATCGTGGAGCGAATAGCGGCCGCGGGGCATGGGGGTCCTGGAGCTTGACGGGCTGCTGGTCCGGGCGTCCTGGCGGGCGCCGGCCGGAGAACGGGCAGGCCCCCGGCACGGGGGTGCGGGGGCCTGCCTGGGGACCTGCTGCTCTGGGTGAGCGTGTCAGTGCACGGACACGCTCAACAGCAGTGGCGACTCGGTAGCCGCAGTGGGCCGGTCAGTAGCGGTAGTGGTCCGGCTTGTACGGGCCCTCGACCTCGACACCGATGTACGCGGCCTGCTCCGGACGCAGCGTCGTGAGCTTCACGCCGAGTGCGTCGAGGTGGAGGCGGGCGACCTTCTCGTCCAGGTGCTTGGGCAGCGTGTACACACCGGTCGGGTACGCGTCGGGCTTGGTGAACAGCTCGATCTGGGCCAGGGTCTGGTCCGCGAAGGAGTTGGACATCACGAACGACGGGTGACCGGTGGCGTTGCCCAGGTTCAGCAGGCGGCCCTCCGACAGCACGATGAGCACCTTGCCGTCGGCGAAGGTCCACGTGTGGACCTGGGGCTTGACCTCGTCCTTGACGATGCCCGGGATCTGGGCGAGGCCGGCCATGTCGATCTCGTTGTCGAAGTGGCCGATGTTCCCGACGATCGCCTGGTGCTTCATCTTGGCCATGTCCGCGGCCATGATGATGTCCTTGTTGCCGGTCGTGGTGATGAAGATGTCGGCCTTGTCGATGACCTCGTCGAGGGTCGTGACCTGGTAGCCGTCCATCGCGGCCTGCAGGGCGCAGATCGGGTCGATCTCGGTGACGATGACGCGGGCGCCCTGTCCGCGCAGGGACTCCGCGCAGCCCTTGCCCACGTCGCCGTAGCCGCACACGACGGCGGTCTTGCCGCCGATCAGGACGTCGGTGGCGCGGTTGATGCCGTCGATCAGCGAGTGGCGGCAGCCGTACTTGTTGTCGAACTTCGACTTCGTCACGGCGTCGTTGACGTTGATCGCCGGGAACAGCAGGACGCCGTCGCGCTGCATCTCGTACAGGCGGTGGACGCCCGTCGTGGTCTCCTCGGTCACGCCGCGGATCTCCGAGGCGAGCTGGGTCCACTTCTGGGAGCCGTCGGTGATGGTGCGGTTCAGGAGTTCGAGGATGACGCGGTGCTCGTCGTTCTCGGCGGTGTCGACGGCAGGGACCTTGCCGGCCTTCTCGTACTCGACGCCCTTGTGGACGAGGAGGGTGGCGTCACCGCCGTCGTCGAGGATCATGTTCGGGCCGCCGGTGGGGCTGTCCGGCCAGGTCAGCGCCTGCTCCGTGCACCACCAGTACTCCTCCAGCGTCTCGCCCTTCCAGGCGAAGACGGGGACGCCCTGCGGGTCGTCGACCGTGCCCTTCGGGCCGACCGCGATGGCGGCGGCGGCGTGGTCCTGGGTGGAGAAGATGTTGCAGGACGCCCAGCGGACCTCGGCGCCCAGGGCGACCAGGGTCTCGATGAGGACCGCGGTCTGGACGGTCATGTGCAGGGAGCCGGTGACGCGGGCGCCGGCCAGGGGCTGGGCCTCGGCGTATTCCTTGCGGATCGCCATCAGGCCGGGCATCTCGTGCTCGGCGAGGGTGATCTCCTTGCGGCCGAACTCGGCCAGGGAGAGGTCGGCGACCTTGAAGTCCTGTCGCTTGTCGACAGTCGTCATTGCGAGCTGCTCCTCGGTTTCGGGTCGAGGGTGGGTACGGCTGGTCTGCGCGGCGGCGGACACAGGAGTGCCCGAAGAGAACACTGGCATGCCCGCGTACGCGCAGCGCAGTCCGTCGGAGGCCCTCTCTCCCTCGGTCGGTCCGCGGTGGGACCGCCCGACCGCCATCAGCAGCGACGTCTGGCTCCGTCCCAAGCTACACGTTCGCCCCCCACCGTCCCCAGTCCGCCTGCGCACAGATCCGGCCAAGGGTGGGCGGTTCGGTGTGGCAGGGGCGTACCACGCACCAGGGCCCGCCGAGTAGTTCGGCGG
>NZ_VJZC01000659.1 GCF_009377185.1 Streptomyces spongiae | reverse complement strand
GAGCTCCCGGAGCCTCCGTGCGACGGGGGTGCCGGGTCGCACCGGCCCCGGGGACGGAGTAGACATGAGGCATGAGCAGCGGTGGCGCTCCTGCCGCCAGACACAGCCGACACGGCCCGGGCACCGCGATCGACTACGCGGAGGTCTTCCAGGCGCTGCCCGTTCCCACACTGCTGCTCACCCCCGGCCTGGTGATGGCCGACGCCAACCGGGCCTACGTGCGGACCTCCGGGCGCGGTCGTGAGGAACTGCTCGGCCGGCGCGTCCTCGACGTGTTCCCCGACGATCCCGACGATCCGGAGGCCAACGGCCCGCGCGTCCTGCGCGCGTCGCTGGAACGGGTGCTGGCCACCGGCGAACGGGACACGATGGCCCTGCAGAAGTACTCCGTCGAGGTGCCGGACCGCCCCGGTGTGTACGAGGAGCGCTACTGGAGCCCGGTCAACGTCCCGGTCCTCGACGCCCACGGCCGGGTCATCCTCATCGTCCACCGCGTCGAGGAGGTCACCGCCCTCGTCCGCGCCCGCCAGGCCCTCGGCGCCACCCCCGGCATCGTGCTCAGCCACGAGGACGCCATGGCCGCCGACCTGCTCACCCGCTCCCAGGAACTGCAGGAGCTCAACGAACAGCTGCGCGAGGACCAGGAACGGCTCCGCGAGATCGCCGTCACCCTGCAGCGCGCCATGCTGCCCCTCCCCGCGCCGGCCGAGAACCCCTCCGTGGCCGTGCGCTACCGGCCCGCGGCCGGCTTCCTCAACGTCTGCGGCGACTGGTACGACCTGTTCGAGCTCGACACGGACCGGCTGGCCGTCGCGGTCGGTGACGTGGTCGGTCACGGTCTGGAGGCGGCCGGCGTCATGGGACAGCTGCGCAACGCGCTCAGCGCCGCGCTCCGGGCCACCGGACGGCCGGCGTCCGCGCTCACGACCCTCGCCCGGCACGCGCTGACCGTCGACGGCGCCCTCGCCACCACCGCCGTCCAGGTCGTCGTGGACCGCTCCGCGCGGACCGTCACCTACAGCCGCGCCGGCCACCCGCCCCCGCTGCTCGCCCACGCCGACGGAACCGTCGAGATCCTGGACCAGGCCACCGACCCTCCCCTGGGCGCGGGCGACGGCTCCGTCCAGGGCGAGGCGACGGTGTCCTACACCCGCGGCGCCACGCTCGTGCTCTACACCGACGGCCTCATCGAACGCCGCGACGAGGACATCGACACCGGCCTGCGCCGCCTCGCCGACTCCCTCGCCCTGCACCACACCCTCGACGCCGAGAGCCTCGCCGACGCCGTACTGTCCCACCTGGCCCCCGGCCCCGAGAGGGGCTCCGACGACGACACGGCACTCGTGGTGATCCGCCTGTGAGGCTGTGACGCTTCAGGTGGCCCTGTCACGCTGCCGTCTCACGGCTTCTCGTCGAAGCTCGCGAAGTACGCGGCGGCCATGTCCTCGTCGCCGTGGCCTTGCTCGGCCGCGCGGGCCAGTCGTTCGGCGCTCGCGGCGGCCACGTCGAGGCGGACGCCGTTCTGTTCGCCCGCGGCGACGATCAGCCGGGCGTCCTTGACGGCGGTGGTCACGGCGAAGGACGCGGGGGAGAGCTTGTCGTCCAGGATCAGGCCGGCCTTCGCCCGCAGGTACCCCATGTCGAGCGGGCCGCCCGCGATGGCGTCGAAGAAACCCTGCGGGTCCACGCCGAGGGCCTGCGCCAGGGCCAGGACCTCGCCGGTCGCGCTGGTCGCCGCGAGCACCCAGCTGTTGGCCACCAGTTTCAGCCGGGTGGCGCTGCCCGCCGCGCCGTCCTCGCCGGTCCACACCGTACGGGCGCCGACCGCGTCGAAGACCGGCGCCACCGCGTCCCGGCCCTCGACGGGCCCGGCCGCGAGCACGGTCAACTGTCCCGCCTCGGCGGGCTGCCGGGTGCCGAGCATCGGGGCGTCGTAGAAGACCAGCCGGTGCTCGCGGGCGAAGTCGGCGAGTTCGGCGATCGCGTCGATGCCCGCGGTCGTGGACTGCACCCAGGCGGCGCCCGGGCGCAGGGCACCGGCGGCCTGCTTCATCACGTCCAGGGCGGCCGGGCCGTCGTACAGCATGGTCAGGACGACGTCGGCGTCCCGGACCGCCTCGGCGGGCGTGTCCGCGACGTGCGCGCCGTCGGCGGCCAGCGGCTCGGCCTTGGCGCGGCTGCGGTTCCAGACGCGGACGCCGTGTCCGGCGCGGGCGAGGTTACGGGCCATCGCGGCGCCCATGATGCCGGTGCCCAGGACGGTCACGGTGAGCTTGTCGGTCATGGCGTCACCTTCCTGATGAGGAGGTCAATGCGTGCTGCTTCAGCCGAGCTTCTTCAGCAGCTCGGTGGCGAGCGGGGCGGAGGACGCGGGGTTCTGGCCCGTGACCACGTTGCGGTCGACCTCGACGTGCGGGGCGAAGGGCGCGTGGGCCTCGACCGTCAGGCCCGCCTCGGTCAGCCGGTCCTGAAGGAGCCACCGGGCCTTGGCGGCGTTGCCGGCCAGCTCCTCCTCGGCGTTGGTGAAGGCGGTGACGCGGTAGCCGGCGTAGGCGTTGGTCCCGTCCTCGCCCATCGCGGCCAGCAGGGCCGCCGGGCCGTGGCACACCACGCCGACGGGCAGTCCTCCGGTCACGGCCTGCGCGAGGATCCGGCCCGAGTCGCCGTCGGCCGACAGGTCCTCCATGGGACCGTGGCCGCCGGGCACGTACACGGCGTCGTACGCGTCCAGGCGCACGTCGGCCAGCGCGACCGGGTTCAGGAACTCGGGGGCGCTCGCCACGACGGCCTCGATCCTGGCCGCGTTCTCGGGGCCGTCGGTGGCCTCGGGGGCGAGGCTGGCGGGGTCGACGGGCGGGACGACACCGCCGGGGGTGGCGACCGTGACCTCGTGGCCCGCGGCCTTGAACGCCTCCAACGGGACGACGGCCTCCTCGGCCCAGAAGCCGGTGGGGTGCGTGCTGCCGTCGGCCAGCGTCCACCGGTCGGCGCCGGTCATCACGAAAAGGATCTTCGCCACGGTATCGCTCCGTTCTCTCACCTGCGTGGTGCTTGTGGTGCTCGTAGTGCTCATGATGCTCGTGGTGGTCCTGCTGCCCGTACCCGGCCGAATTACCCGGTCGGTCGGGTACCCGCCTCGGTGACATCCCCGACGTCAGGCGTGCCACACATCCTCGCGTCAGTCCGCCTGCTGGGCCGGATCGGCGGTGACCGCGCGCAGCAGCGGCCGGCTGGCGCCGATCGCCGCGAACATCACCGCGGCGCCGACGAGCACGCAGACGGCCAGTCGCAGGGCGCCCGAGGTGTCGACGGTGGTGCCGCCCGCCTCGTTCAGCTTCATCGCGGCGTAGACACCGGACCCGGTCACACCGCCGGCGAGGACCACCAGCGGGAGCACGCTCTCGCGGACCCGCGCCCGGTCCAGCACCTTCAGCGGCGTACCGGCGAGACGCAGCCGGTTGTAGACGCGGCGCCGGTCGAGGACGTTCGCGGCGGCCGTGAGCCCGGCGGAGGCGGTGGCGACGACGAAGCCGACGGCGAGGGTGGCCAGACCGGTGTCGCGCAGTTCGGCGGCGGCCAGGTCGTCGATCGCGGAGGTAGTTTCCTGGGTGTACGGGGGTACGGCGGTGCGCAGCCGGGTGAGCGCGGTGAGGGCGGCGTCCATCCGGTCGGGCCCGCCGGTCACCTGGGCCGTGATGCCGGGCGTGCCCCACAGCAGGGTGTCGGTGTCCGTGTCGCTGGTGTGGGCGTGCACGGTGGCCGTCACCCCGGCGTCCTTCAGCAGCTCACGGGCGTGCTCGGCGGTCTCGCGTACGGCGCCCTTGTGCTCGGAGGTCACGGGTACGGCGACCTGTCCCGGATAGCTCGTCCCGCCGAGGTCGAGGTGGGCCACGGAGAAGAACCCGGCCACGAAGCCCGCCAGTACCAGCCCGCTGACGGTGCGCCAGGCACCGCGCGGATCATCGCTGAGCCGACGCGCGGCCAGCAGTGTCGCCGGCCGCCGGGCGAACCGCCCCAGCAGACGCCCGAGCCGGTCCACCACCCAGGGCCCGACGATCCAGAAGGCGGCGTAGGCGAGGACGACCAGCGCGAGCTGCTGCGACAGCGTGAGCCCGCCCCCGCGCAGGGTGGTGACGACATAGAGCAGCAGACCGGCGAACAGCACCAGCCGTACCAGACGCGTGCGGCGCGGGTCGGACTGCTGGGCGACACCCAGCGGCGCCCGGGCCACCTGCCGCAGGGTCGTCACCGCGCTCAAAGCCGTCAGCACCGCCACGGCCACGATCACGGCGAACAACCCCGGCACGCCGACCCAAAGATCACCGGTCTGCCACGAGCCGACGCCGAACCGCAGCCGGGCGAGCGCGGGCAGCAGCGCACCGTAGACGAGGGCGCCGACGACCGCTCCGGCCGCGCCCACGGCCGCCGCCTCGACACCGGTCATCGTGAGGATCTGCCGCGGTGTCGCCCCGGCCAGCCGCAGCCCGGCCAGCCGCTCCTCGCGCCGGGCCGCCCCCAGCCGCCCGGAGGCCGCCGCCAGCACGATCACCGGTACGACGAGGAGTCCGGCGGCGGTCAGCGCCATGGCCCGGTCGTTCGAGGTGAACGCGTGCGGGGAGGTGCCGTCGAAATCGGAGACGACGGCCCGTGCCGCCAGCCCGCTGCTGAGCATGTCCGTCCCCGCGGCGCCCGACACGGCGGGATCGCCCACGGCCCGCCCCACGACAGCCAGCCGCTGCTCGGGCGCGGCCAGCCCGGCACCGCCGACGGTCCCGTACCCGGAGCCGTCCTCCGGGAACCGGTCGGCGAGCTGCCGCGCGGGCAACTCGCGCACGAGGTCGGCGAGCCCCGGGGAGAGGAACACCTCCCCGACCTTCGGGAAGTGGTCCAGCCCCGGGGGCGGCGGGCTGGCCGCACGCCCGGGCAACTGGGCGAGGCTGACCACGGTGACCGGTTCTCCCCGTACGAACGTGGTGGCCACGGCCTGCACGGCGGTGCCGTGCCGATCGGCCTGCGGCGTCAGCCAGGCAGTGCGCTCGGCACGGCTCCCGGCCCCGAGATACGCGGCGAACAGCACCAACAACACGAGCGCACTCACGGCAGCAGCCGCAGCGGCCAGCACCTGGCCCTGAAGCCCACGCCGACCGGAGGCTCTGGCCAGGTGCCAGGTGAGGGGGAGGATGGGGGAGGGCATGGTGGTCTCC
>NZ_VJZC01000658.1 GCF_009377185.1 Streptomyces spongiae | reverse complement strand
GTTGGAGGTGGCATTCCCAGGGGGTGGGTTCAGGCATGGGTGATCTCCGTTTCGAGTGAGGTGAGGGGTGCGTGAGGGCAGCTGGTGGCTCGTCTGACGCGGGCAGGCTCGCGCGATGCACTGCCGGCTGCCGTGTGTAGCTTGTGCGTTACTGAATGTACGCACAGCAGGGGCTAATTTGGCCCACCGCAGTGAAAGTTACGCCCGATCGTGGCTGGGTCGTACGGGCAAGCGGAAGACTCGGCACGATCACACGGGGAGGAAACGGCATGGCAGCGAGGACGTCGCCCACGGAGCGCCAGAAGCGGCTGGGCATCGAGGTGCGGAAGATGCGCACGTCAGCGGGGGTCACTGCCGAGTACGCGGCCGGGCTACTGGGTGTGGACCGGGGAAAGATCTCGCACATCGAGTCCGGCGTGCGGGCGATCAGCCCGGAACGCGTACGCACGCTCGCCTGCAACTGCGCCTGCGAGGACGAGCGTTACGTGGACGCGTTGGCCGAGATGGCCGAGCCCGGCCAGAAGGGATGGTGGGACAAGTACCGGGGGTCCCTTCCCCAGGGGTTGCTGGACATCGCCGAGTTGGAGGCTCACGCCGTGCGGATGCGGGCCGCTTACTCCATGCACGTGCCCGGACTGCTTCAGATCTCGGACCACGCACTCGCCGTCTTTCGCGTCGTGATCCCGCAACTGCCCGAGCACGAGATCGCCCTACGCCTGGCCCACCGGGTTGAACGGCAGCAGGTACTGGACGGTGAGAACCCGCCCGACTTCGTCGCCATCGTGCACGAGGCCGCGCTCCGGATGCGGTTCGGCGGGCGTGCGGTGGCCCGTGCGCAGCTCGACCATCTGCTGAAGAAATCCGAGCAGGCGAACATCACGCTGCTGGTGATCCCGTTCGAGGCGGGCGCGTTCCCGGGCGCGGGCCAGACCGTGTTGTACGCGGAAGGGCCGACCACGCAGCTCGACACCGTGCAGATCGACAGCTCTCATGGGCCGGATTTCCTGCACGCAGAGGCCCAGTTGGCGAAGTACCGTGCCCATCTGGACTGGATGGAGCGCATCGCCCTGTCTCCGACGGCGTCTCGCGACCTCATCCGTGAGATCGCCAACAGCCTTTGAGGAGCCCCCCATGAACAACCCGACGATCACCTGGGAAGAGCCCTTCTGCGGTGAGGGAAACTCCTGCTTCCGCCTCGGCACCGACCCCCAAGGCAACGCCTACATCGCCATAGCCGGCGCCGAACACACCTACCTCACCGACAGCCATGAAGCCCTTCGCGCGCTCATCCTCGACATCAAGGCCGGGAAGGTGGATCACCTGCTCTGAGCCCGAGCCCGGGGAAGTCATTCGCCGCATCGGTTCAGCACGCTCGTTCGAGTGAACGCGCACGGATTCCCAGCTCACAGGGCATCCAGGTGGCTCATCGTTCTGCCGGGGCACCCAGCGCGGGCGTAGCCTGGCATCAGCGTGACGAGGGAGAGCCATCGATGAGCACCGAACCCTTCATGGAGACGGTCATGACGCAGCAGGACCCCATCGATTTGTTGATCGCGATCGAGGAGGCGTCGGTTGCGCCGATTCGACCCGAGTACATCGAGGGGATGGCCATCGTGCCGCCGACGCCGAACGACAACCACAACGACGGCGCCTTCAAACTCGCAGTCCAGTTCTTCAACGCGGGATTCGAGCTGGCAGGCATGGGCAACGGCTACCGAGCCGCCCACAAGGACGGCAGAACCATGGCCCTGGTCGTTCCGGACTTCTACCTCCGCCGCCGCGAGCCGACCGAACTCGACGAGTCGTACCGCAAGGCCCACAAAGGCTGGTACCCCATCGACATGATCGCCCTCGTCGGCGAGGTCACCTTCACCAACCACGAGACGGACACCGGACCCAAGCTGCGCACCTACGCCGCCGTCGGTGTCCCGGTCTACGTCCTGGTCAACCGCAACACGAAGACGGCCCACTGCTACACTGACCCGATGCTGCCCGGCGAGGACCCCACGCAGGCGTACTACGCCTCCGAGGTCAAGGTCGACCTGGGTGAACCTCTCGCGCTCCCGGACCCGTACCCCACGCTCGGCACAGCCTCCTTCCGGGGGACGGCTGAGTAGTGAAGTGCGTGCGGGTGTAAAGGTTCAGAAGAGATCCGGCGGGTGCCCAGCAGCTCGGTTTTGACCGGGCGTCCGCTGCCTAGGATGGCGCGAAGTATTCGAACGAGTTGGCCTGATCCAAGAAGCAAGCGGGCCAACCGCCTCGGGGGAGCCATCCATGGCAGACATAGAGATCAGAACCGCGCGCATACGCGCCGCCGCCGACGACACCGAGTCCCTGTCACGGCAGGTGATGACGCGACTCAGTCACTCGCTCGACACCAGCGACGACGTCTACGGCTCCCACTACGGCAACGGCTGGCAGAGCCCCGTCCACCTCAAGGTCTGTGCCGAGAAGTGGGAGGAGCACATGGTCTCCCTGGCCAAGCGGATGGGTGAGCTCAGCCGGCGGCTGCGGGAGTCCGGGGACAGTTACGACCGCGCGGACGCCGAGGCCGACTCTCGGCTGCGTGCCGGGCTCAACGACCTCGGCAGGGCGTGACCATGGTCTCGTACGAGGGGATCAACAACGCCCAGCCGACGAAGTGGTCGGCCGCCGCCGACGACTGGCACGACCTCGCGAAGTACTCCCTGTCCGCGGCGAAGGACCTGCGGGAGTACGGCGCCAAGCCCCTGAAGGACAACTGGACGGACGAGGTCGGGGCCACCGCCGCGGCCGAGTTCGAGCGGCTGGCCAACCAGTTGGAAGCCGCTTACGACATCCTCCTCGCCGTCAACATGGTCGCCGACGGCATGACGACGACCATCGAGACCGCGCACAGCACCATGCGGGCCGCCGTGGACCTCGCGAACCGCTACGGGCTGGAGATCGGGGCCGACGGAACCATTACCGGCCCGCCTCCGCGCAGCCGCACGGAGGCCGAGGAGATGGGCCCGTACCGGCAGGAGGTGCAGGACCTCATCGACCAGGCCGTCGAGCAGGTCACCAGCGCCGACCAGTTGGCCGCGGCCGAGTTCGCCAAGCTTGCCGACCAGACCGGCCTCACCGATCCCGACAAGGCGCTCAACGACCTCCAGACGCACGCCTCGCACGTCCAGATGCAGATGCTCGCCGCTGACATCCCGGTGGGTGAGGACGCGACCACGGTCCGCCAGTGGTGGAACGGGCTCACGCCCCAGCAGCGCAAGGACATGATGCTGGCCCAGCCCGTCGCCATCGCCAACCTGGACGGCATCCCGGGCGACGTGCGGCGTGACCTGCGCGGCAACGGCAAGTACGACCGGGTGAAGCTGGTCCAGTACGCCCTCGACAACTGGGACAAGGAGGACCCGACCGACTTCGGCAACAACTGCACCAACTTCGTCTCCAACGCCCTGCTGCATGCCGGGATGAAGGAGAAGACCAGCGTCTGGGGCACCTCGGACGACGACTCGTGGATGGTCGGCAACCCGACCGGGGTCGACTCGGTCGACAAGCGGCTCGCCTACTCCGACACCTGGGCCGCCGCCGAGAACCAGCAGAACTTCATGCTCGCGCACGGCGGCACCGACGTCCCGCGCTCCGACGTGAAGCCGGGCGACATCATCTACTACGAGCAGGCCGGCCCCAACGACTCCATCGAGAAGGGCAACACGCACCACGCGGCGATCGTCACCGCCGTGATGCCGGACGGCGAGATCAAGTACACCCAGCACAGCGACTCGTACCAGAACGTCAGCCTCGAAGGCCGGCTGCCCGCGACCGAGAAGCACGAGGGACAGCAGAACATACGGATCGTCCGCCCCAACCCGGACTGGTACTGATGAGCATCCACGCCTACCCCAAGACCGGTGCCAGGGTCCCCGCCCCCGCCTGGCGTCTCTGGTCCCTCCTGGTCACCGCCCTGGTCATCGCCTCGGCAGCGCTGCTGGTGGCCCGCTTCTCCTTCGACGGCGACACCTTCCAGAACTGCCGCTACCTGGGCCCGTCCACCCGTATGTACGCCACCTCCTGGGCCGGCCCGGTGTGTGGCCTGGCCGCCGTGCTGCTCCTGCTGGCCCTGCGCCGCGGCGCGCACCGGCGGGGGCAACGGCCGGGGGCCGTGTGGCAGGGGCGCGTGGCCGTGGCGGCCGTGTGCCTCGTGCCCGTCCTGCTCCTGGCGCAGGTCGCGGCCCTGTACTGGATCTACGAGCCCGATCCCTCCGGAGGGCAGGACTGCTCGGGTCTGACGCTGGTCCACGACCGGGTCGCCGTACACGAATGAACGCAGCTCACACCGTTTTCACATAGAGCATCCGTTCCCCTCACACCTCCTGTTCACCTACAGTCCCCTCAACAGCGGGCCCTTGTTCTGGAGCGCAACGCCCAGGGGCCCGTTTCGAATGTGGGGATACATGCGCAAGCTCGCCCTCGGCACCGCCGTGTGCGGTGCCCTGGCTCTCTCGGGCCTCGCCGTTCCGTCGGCGCAGGCACTCACGCCGGACATCACCTTCTCGAACGTCGTCGTCAACGGCGGCAAGGCGATCACGGTCGGCACCACCAACACCGTCACCGTTCCGGTGACGTACACGATCACCCGCAGCGCCGACGTCCAGTTCGACGACGTCATCGCGATGGTCGAGCTCTACCGCGGCACCAGCTTCACCACCGCCGAGAACATCCTGGGCCCGGGCAACGAGCCCACCTGCACGGCCGTGGACGACACCACGCGGAACTGCACCGGCGACATCACCATCGATCCGCGGTCCGACCTGTACGAGGCCGCCGACGCCACCACCTGGAAGGCCGCCGGCGAGTACATGCGCACGGACGACGACGGCTTCGACTACATCGCCCGGGGCACCAGCGCCACCGCCACCGTCAAGCGCGCCGCCAAGCTCACCACCAACGCCACGCCGGAGCCGGTGACCAAGGGCAAGACCCTCACCGTCAAGGGCAGTCTGACCCGCGCCAGCTGGGCCACCGCCACGTACGGCGGCTACACCAGCCAGCCGGTGACCCTGCAGTTCAGGCCCAAGAGCAGCACCACGTACACCGACGTCAAGACGGTGACGTCGGGCACCGGCGGAGCCCTGTCCACCACCGTCACGGCCTCGGTCGACGGCTACTACCGGTACAAGTTCGCCGGTACGTCGACGACGGCCGCGAAGACGTCCACCTCCGACTACGTCGACGTGCAGTAACCACCCGCACGTCCCCCACACCC
>NZ_VJZC01000657.1 GCF_009377185.1 Streptomyces spongiae | reverse complement strand
CCCCGGCCCCCGCCCGCGAGGACACCCGGCGCCCCAAGGATCACGTCCGCTCCGTGGCGCGAACCCCTAGAGCGCGCCCCCCTGGAGCGCGACCCCCTACGGTCGTCCTGGCCCTCGGGCTCTTCCTCGCCGCCCGGCTCACCGGTGTCGCCGTCCTCACCGCGACCGCGTGGGCCTACGGCAAGAACCCGCTGTGGCTGCTCGGGCGGTCCTGGGACTCGGGCTGGTACGTGGGGATCGCGGCGCACGGGTACGGGCGGATCGAGCACTACCCGCCCAAGATCGCCAGCGACTACGCCTTCTTCCCGCTCTACCCGGGACTCGTACGGGCCGTCACCGAGGTCACCCCGCTGAGCGGCGGCGCGGCCGGACTGGTCGTGTCCTGGGCGGCCGCCGGGGCGGCGGCCTGCGGGCTGTACGCCGTGGGGCGGCTGCTGTACGGCCGTGGGGTCGCCGTCGCGCTCGTCCTGCTGTGGGGCGTGCTGCCGCACTCCGTCCTGCTGTCCCTGGCGTACACGGAGCCAGTTCTCACCGCCCTCGCGGCCTGGTCGCTGTACGCGGTGCTCACCGGGCGCTGGGTGTGGGCGGGCGTACTGGCCTCACTCTCGGGGCTGGCCCGGCCGAACGGGCTCGCGGTGGCGGCGGCGGTGCTCGTGGCGGCGGCGTACGAGGTGGTGCGGCGGCGCGGGCGAAACGTTTCCCACAGGCTGTGGACGGGCGCCGCGCTCGCACCGCTCGGGTGGTGCGGGTACGTGCTGTGGGTCGGGGTGCGCACAGGTGATCCGCTCGGCGGGTACTTCGCGGTCCAGCGGCGATGGGGCTCGCGCTTCGACTTCGGCGTGGGCGCTCTGCACCAGGCCCGGCACCTGGTGCTGAACGGCGGACGCTTCGTGTTCCCCATGGCGATGGTGGCCGTGGCGGTGTCGATCGTGCTCTTCGCGCTGCTGGTGGTGGACCGCGCGCCCCTGGTGCTGGTGGTGTACTCCGGCGTCCTGCTGGTGATCGCGCTGGGCGGTGCCGGGTACTTCGAGTGCAAGCCGCGCTTCCTGCTGCCGGCCTTCCCGCTGCTGCTGCCGCCGGCGCGGGCGCTGGTACGGACGGCGAGAGCCCGGCCCTGGCACGCGACCGTGGTGGTCGGTGCCCTGGCCGGGCTCTCCTTCGTCTACGGGGCGTTCCTGGTCGTGGTCAACCAGACGCCCCTGTGAGGACGCCCCTGTGAGGACTACCGGTCGGCCGGTGTCCTACTCCTCCTCGTCGTCGGGCTTCTCCGCCTCCTCGACGTCCTCCGCGAGGCCGAGCTGCTCCACGAGCCACTTGTCGAACTCGATGGCCGCCCGCACCCAGCTCACGGTCGACGAAACGAAGTGCTCCAGGCTGACGCCCGTGCCGATCAGCAGCTGCGCCTCGCCGATCAGGCGGACGGTGCCGTCGTCGTGGGTGTGGCTGTACACCTTGGGCCACAGCGTGCGACGGTTCCAGTCGTCGATCGTCTCCAGCAGCGTCTGCTTCTCATCGATCTTGTGCGGCCGGTCGTAGAACGTCCGTACCGAGAAGACCTGCTGGTCGCCCTCGCCGCGGAACATGAAGTACGTACGGAACTGCTCCCACGGCGCCGCGAGGTCACCCTCGTCGTCGACGACGTACTTCAGCTCCATCTGGTCGAGGAGCTGCTTCACGAGGTCCTGATCCGGGACGACGGGGCCCGCCGGTCCTTGGGGCTGCGGCTCGGGCTGGCCCCCGAAGTTCGGAATCGAGGACGGGTCGATGGACATACTGGGTACTCCCGGGTCGTCTGGCTCGTCCGGCCATCACTGAGACCAGACGTACAACTCCACCCTCTCTCTCTTGCCCCATGCCCGGCAACCTGCATGGCTTACGGGCTCCACCGCGTGGCGCATTACCGCTGTCGCGGACGGTGACGACGCGGTGGCCGACTCAGTCCGACGCCGTGGCCGACTCCGTGGCCGACGGCTACAGCGTCTTGCCCGTCGCCGGACCCACGATCAGGCCGTCGCCGAAGGCGTCCACCCGGACCGTGTCGCCGTCCTTGACCTCCCCCGAGAGGATCTCCTTGGCGAGGCGGTCGCCGATGGCGGTCTGGACGAGGCGGCGCAGCGGGCGGGCGCCGTACGCCGGGTCGTTGCCCTCGTCCGCGAGCCAGGCCAGGGCCGCGGGCGTGACGTCCAGGCTGAGGCGGCGCTCGGCGAGACGCCGGGCGAGACGCTCGATCTGGAGCTGGGCGATGCGCTCCAGCTCCTCCTTGTTCAGCGCGGAGAAGACCACGAGGTCGTCCAGGCGGTTGAGGAACTCCGGCTTGAAGGAGGTCCGCACCACCTCCAGCACCTGCTCCTTCTTCTCCTGCTCGGACGTCAGCGGCTCCACGAGGAACTGGCTGCCCAGGTTCGAGGTGAGGATCAGGATGGTGTTGCGGAAGTCGACCGTACGGCCCTGGCCGTCCGTCAGCCGCCCGTCGTCCAGCACCTGTAGGAGGATGTCGAAGACCTCCGGGTGCGCCTTCTCGACCTCGTCGAGGAGTACGACGCTGTACGGCCGCCTGCGCACGGCCTCGGTCAGCTGGCCGCCCTCCTCGTAGCCGACGTATCCGGGCGGGGCGCCGACGAGGCGGGCCACGCTGTGCTTCTCGCTGTACTCCGACATGTCGATGCGGACCATGGCCCGCTCGTCGTCGAAGAGGAAGTCCGCGAGCGCCTTGGCGAGCTCGGTCTTGCCGACACCGGTCGGGCCGAGGAAGAGGAAGGAGCCGGTGGGGCGGTCGGGGTCGGCGATGCCCGCGCGGGACCGCCGTACGGCGTCACTCACCGCCCGCACGGCCTCGGTCTGGCCGATGAGCCGGCGGCCCAGCTCGTCCTCCATCCGCAGCAGCTTCTGGGTCTCGCCCTCCAGGAGGCGTCCGGCCGGGATGCCGGTCCAGGCGGCGACGGTGTCGGCGATGTCGTCGGAGCCGACCTCCTCCTTGACCATGGTGTCCTTGGCGGCCTCCTCCTCTGCCTGGGAGGCGGCCTCCAAGTCCCGTTCCAGGGTGGGGATCTCGCCGTAGAGCATCTTGCTGGCGGTGTCGAAGTCGCCGTCGCGCTGGGCCCTCTCCGCCTGGCCGCGCAGCTCGTCCAGCTTCTCCTTCAGCTCACCGACGCGGTTGAGGGACTGCTTCTCCTTCTCCCAGCGGGCGGTGAGCCCCCTGAGCTCCTCCTCCTTGTCGGCGAGGTCGCGGCGCAGCCGCTCCAGCCGCTCGCGCGAGGCCGCGTCGGTCTCCTTCTCCAGCGCCAGCTCCTCCATCTTCAACCGGTCGACGGCGCGCTGGAGTTCGTCGATCTCGACCGGCGAGGAGTCGATCTCCATACGGAGCCGGGAGGCCGCCTCGTCGACGAGGTCGATGGCCTTGTCGGGCAGGAACCGCGAGGTGATGTACCGGTCGGAGAGCGTGGCGGCGGCGACGAGCGCGCTGTCCGCGATCTGCACCTTGTGGTGGGCCTCGTACCGCCCCTTGAGCCCGCGCAGGATCGCGATCGTGTCCTCGACGGTGGGCTCGGCGACCAGCACCTGCTGGAACCGCCGCTCCAGGGCGGGGTCCTTCTCGATCCGCTCGCGGTACTCGTCCAGCGTGGTCGCACCGACCATGCGCAACTCACCGCGGGCGAGCATGGGCTTGAGCATGTTGCCGGCGTCCATGGCGGAGTCACCGCCGGCCCCGGCGCCGACGACGGTGTGCAACTCATCGATGAACGTGATGATCTGCCCGTCGGAGTCCTTGATCTCGGCGAGAACGGTCTTCAGCCGCTCCTCGAACTCACCCCGGTACTTGGCACCGGCGACCATCGCACCCAGGTCGAGCGCGACGAGCCGCTTGTTCCGGAGGGACTCGGGCACGTCACCCTTGACGATCCGCTGGGCAAGGCCCTCCACCACGGCGGTCTTGCCGACCCCCGGCTCACCGATGAGCACGGGATTGTTCTTGGTCCTGCGGCTGAGCACCTGCACGACCCGCCGGATCTCCTGGTCGCGCCCGATGACGGGATCGAGCTTTCCTTCCCGCGCGGCGGCGGTGAAGTCGGTTCCGAACTTCTCCAGGGCCTTGTACTGCCCCTCGGGATCGGAGGTGGTCACCCGGCGCCCTCCCCTCGCCTTCTGGAAGGCGTCCTGCAACTTCCTGGCGTCGGCCCCCTGCTGGGCCAGCACCTCCCCGGCCTGGCCGCCCTTGGCCGCGACGCCGATGAGCAGGTGCTCGGTCGACACGTAGTCGTCCCCGAGCTCCTTGGCCCGCGCCTGCGCGTCGGCGACCACGGCGAGGAGCTCGCGGCTCGGCTGGGGCGGCGGGACGGTGGACCCCGTCACGCTGGGCAGGCCCGCGAGGATCTTCTCGGCGCCGACGCGCACGGATGCCTGGTCGGCGTCGACGGCGGCCAGCAGGTCGATGATGTTCTCGTTGTCCTGACCCTGGAGCAGAGCCAGGAGCAGGTGGGCGGGGGTGAAGTCCGGGTGCCCCTCCGACACGGCCCGGTTACTGGCCGCGTTGATCGCGTCCCGGCTCCTGTTGGTCAGCTCGGCGTCCACGTTCGCGTTCTCCTCCTTGGCTCAGCCGTCGCCCCGGCGCTTCCCTAACTGACTTGAGCAACGTACACAAAGTTGAGTCTATTCCACTCAAGGTGTCGTGCGGGAGGCATCGTGGCGTTAGGTTCCGGTCCATGACCACCCCTCACACGGATTCCACACCTTCGGGTGCCCCCGACGCGTCGTACCTCGCCTTCTGGCAGGAGCGTCATCTGTGCACCCTGACGACCCTCCGCCCGGACGGCAGCCCGCACGTGGTGCCCGTCGGCGTTACATACGATCCCGAGGCACGACTGGCTCGGGTGATCACGCGAGGGGGGAGCGTGAAGGTACGGAACGTCAGGGCTGCCGGGCCGGACGGGGCCCGGGTCGCGGTGTGCCAGCTGGACAGGGGCCGCTGGGCGACGCTGGAGGGGCGGGCCTTCGTCCGCACGGACCCTGACCTGGTCGCGGACGCGGAGCGGCGGTACGCGGAGCGGTACCAGAGGGTGCCGACGCCGAATCCGTCCCGCGTGGTGATCGAGATCGAGGTGACCCGGACGCTGGGAAGGGCCTGAGGGTTCCCTCGCGGACTCCGGCCCTCCTGCGGACCGTACGGTTCCGGCCACCGTCGGCATCGGCGGATACCCGGAGATATCGCCGGAAACCTGCAGCGGCGTCACCGTGTTCAGGTCACGGTGACGC
>NZ_VJZC01000656.1 GCF_009377185.1 Streptomyces spongiae | reverse complement strand
CTGCCGAGGGCCGGGGCCGGGCGGGGTGGTGGCCTCCGGTTGCCGGGGAGCGGGAGCGGTCGTGGGGGTGGTTTGCGGATGCCCGGCTTGTCGTCCTCGTCGGGCCGTGGCCGTACGCCGCCGACCGCGACAGCGGGCCCCGGCGTCCCTACCGTGCCGGCGAGCCCCGCCGCGGGGCCGAACGGTCAGCCTTCGCTCGGGAGTGCCCCCGACCCCGACGGCTTCCTGCCCCTGGTGAACTCCGCGCGGGCGAGGGCCGGTTCACCCGCTGTGGTGCTCGACGCGCGGCTCGTGGCGGCGGCCCGGGAGCATGCGGCGGGGATGGCGGCGCGGGGGCGGCTCGCCTCCGAGGGTGCGGACGGGCGGTCCGTGTTCCAGCGGATCACGGCGAGCGGCTACGCCTACCTCACGGTCGGCGAGCACCTGGTGTCCGGCCCGCGCACACCGACCGAGTTCGTGGAGTACTGCCTGGCCGACGAGCGGACCCGTGGCACACTGTGCGAACCGGCGTTCACCGACGCCGGTTTGGCGTACGTCTCCGACGGGCGCTCGGGCGATGTGTACTGGACGGCCGTGTGGGCGCGGCCCTTCACTCCGGACTGCCTGACGCGGACGGCGGCCGAGGTCGTCGCGCTCACCAACGCCGAGCGGGCGTCGGCGAGGCTGGCGCCGCTGGCCGGCGACCCGCTCCTCACCGACGCCGCCCAGGCGCACAGCGACGACATGGTGGCGCGCGCCTTCTACTCACACACCTCCCCCGACGGCAGCGAGCCCTGGCACCGGGCCGCCGCCGCGGGTTCCACCCGGCGCATGATCGGCGAGAACATCGCCTGCGGGCAGCGCTCCCCCGCCGAGGTCGTCCGCGGCTGGATGGACAGCCCGGGCCACCGGGCCAACATCCTCAAGCCGGACTTCACCCACATAGGCATCGGCTTCGCCGGAGGCGGCTCGGCGGGCACGTACTGGACGCAGTTGTTCGGCGGCTGACGGCTCACACCTGGTCGAGTTCCCGCGGTCCGTACAGCGCGCCCGCGGCTCCGGTGGCGAGGGCCCAGTAGCGGTCACCGTAGGACCAGTGCCACCACTCCGTGGGGTAGTTGACGAGACCCGTGGCGGTGAGTGCGTCACTGAGGACGCGCCGGTTGGCGCGGGCCTCCTGGCCGACGTTGGCGGCGTCCATGTAACAGGCTCCGTCGCTCTCTTCCGGGCTGGCGTTCACGCGGGTGCCCATGTCGAGTTCCCGCCCGTCGGCGGAGACGAGGGTGAGGTCGACGGCGGCGCCGGCGCTGTGCGGGGCGATCTCCGGCGGTGACACATAGCGGCTCGCGGCGGCGTGCACCCGAGCCGGGGACCAGTCCGGGTTGGCGGCGCGCAGTTCGTCGGCATAGCTCTCGAAGTAGTGGCGCTGGAGTGCGGGCGGGCGGTATCCCTCGACGAAGAGCAGCCGTATGCCGTCCGGAAGCACGTCCTGCGCTTTGAGGAGACGCGCCAGTACCTGCTCCCGCAGATACGCGAACGCGCCCGCCGGATCCTCCTTCCGCATGTCGACGACCAGGGACTCCTGGAGCCGGAGGTCGACGAGTGGTTCTCCGCAGTCGGCCACGGGAATCGCCGCGACCCTGGGGTCCGACATCAGCACGATCTCGTTCGTCATGCCTGTGATCCTCGCCCAGGACCCGTCCGGCGATGCTCGTTCCGCCGATCCTGTCCGGAAGGCGTCGGGGCGGGGTGGTGGAGCGCTCCCACGTGCGCCTCCTTCTCCGCCAATTCACCCGTGTCCCATGCAACCCGACTGATCATCCCGCGCGTAGAGATGGTGCCGACGCCCCGACGAGCGGCGGCGCGCTGTGCGGGCGTTCCGCTCAGCGGACAGGGAAATGGGAGAACCAGCAGATGGATTCACGAACGGTGGGTACGGGCGCGGTGGCGGCGCTGGGCGCGGTCGCCTTGTCCCTCCTGGCGGTCCCCGCCCACGCCACCGACGCTTACGATGCCGTCGCGGCGGGCCGAACCACCACCCGGGCCGTCACGGCGCCCGTCGCGGACGGGTTGCCCGTCGGCGAGGGGTTGGCCGCGCCCGACACCGCGGGGTTGCGGGAGGTGCTCCGTACGGCGCTGACGCAGGGGGCGCCCGGCGCGATGGCGCGGATCGACGACAGCGGCACGGTGCACGAGGTCGCGGAAGGTGTCGCCGACAAGTCCACCGGTCGGGCCATCAGCGCGGCCGACCGCTTCCGCATCGGCAGCGTCACCAAGACCTTCTCAGCCGTCGTCCTGCTGCAACTGGTCGACGAGGGCCGGATCGACCTCGACACCTCGGTGAACACCTACCTGCCGGGTCTGCTGCCGGACAACCGGATCACCGTACGGCACGTCCTCAGCCACCGCAGCGGGCTGTACGACTACACGAACGACATGTTCGCGAAGACGGTCCCCGGCTTCGAGGCGGTGCGCACCAAGGTGTTCGGCTACCGGGAGCTGATCGCCCTGTCGCTGAAGAAGCCGCTCACCAACACGCCCGGGGCCGCGTACGCGTACTCGAACACCAACTTCGTCGTGGCAGGCATGCTCATCGAGCGGGCCACCGGCCGCCCTGTGGGCACCGAGTACGAGGACCGCGTCATCAACCCGCTCCACCTCACCGACACCTTCTACGTCCACCCCGAGACCGCGATCCCCGGTCAGCACACGAAGGGCTACCTCAAGCCCGACGAGACCGGTGCGCCGCTCGTCGACTCGACCACGCAGACCCTGTCCTGGGCGCAGAGCGCGGGCGCGATCGTCTCCAGCGCCCGTGACGTGAACACCTTCTTCTCGGCGCTGATGGACGGGAAGCTCATGTCGGCCGCCCGGTTGACGCAGATGCAGGGGTGGACGACGGTCAACAGCTCGCAGGGGTACGGGCTCGGACTGCGCCGCCGCGATCTGTCGTGCGGGGTGTCCGTGTACGGGCACACCGGCACCGTGCAGGGCTACTACACGTACGCCTTCACCTCCAAGGACGGCAAGCGCAGTGTCACGGCGCTCGCCAACACGTCCAACAACGGCACGGTGCTGAACACCATGGCGCGCACGCTGGAGTCGGCGTTCTGTGGAAAGTCCGGGGCCACCGCCAAAGCGGCCCCGGCACGGCGTCTCAGTCGCTCGTCAGGTTGAGGTCCGTCCATTCGGGGGCCAGCCGGACGTACCGGATGGTGCGGCGGTGGTGTGTGTAGGCGATGTGCAGGGTGCCGTCCGGGCTCTGGGTGATCGACGGGTACGACAGCTCACGGTTCAGCCCGTCGCGGGAGTTGTTGGTGAGGCAGTGGCCGTCGCCGGTCTCCAGGTCGTGGCGCCGGGGCCAGGTAAGGCCACCGTCGGAGGAGACGGCGAGGCTGAGCGGGGCGCGGGGGGCGCCCCAGAAGGCGTCGCTGGACGGCTCGGCCACCGCCTGCTCGTCGGCTCCCTCGTCCTCGATGTCGTCGTACAGCGACACCCTGCGCGCCACGGCGTCCGCCGCGCTGCTGTGGTTGTACGTGAGGGCGAGGCGACCGTCGGCGAGGACGGTGTACTGGATCGAGGAGTTGTTGTTCGGCACGGCGAGCGGTTCGGGCTCGCTCCAGGTCTCTCCTCCGTCGTACGACACACTGCGGTGCACGGCGTCGGCGCGGCGGCTGCGGAACAGGGCGAGGAGTGAACCGTCGGACAGGGGGCGGATGTTCATGTGGACGAGTCCGGTGGAGCAGGGCACCGGGCGTTCGCTCCAGGTGTGTCCTCCGTCGTCGCTGATCATCACCGCGCTGGTGTCGCGGTCACCCGTCCAGGGGGCGTCGGGTGGTGCGACGCAGCGGAAGATCGGCAGCAACATCCGGCCCGTTTCCGGGAGTTGGACGACCGGTTGGCGGACGAACACGCCTCCCTCGAACAGGGTGCGCGAAGGTCCCCAGGTGGCTCCCCCGTCCGCGCTGACACGCAGCCGTACCTCGGCGGTCTCCTGTCGGCCGCCGAGTTGGGCGGTGTGCAGGAGCCACAGGTCGCCGGAGGGGGCGGGGAAGAGGAGCGGGTTCTGTTCGGAGCGGGTCGGGTCCTCGGAGAGCCGGACCGGGTCGGTCCACCGGTCGGCGCCCGCGGCGAGCCGCGAGACCCACACCGAGATGTCGGAGACCCCCTCCAGGGTCCCCGCGAACCACACGCACCCGAGATCGCCGCCGGGCAGCACGGTGAGGTTGGCGGCGTGGTTCTGCACGACGGGCGCGGCGAGGTGGGCTTCGGCGCGGCCGGGTTGGCCGGGGTGGGGGCGGAGGACTCCGTCGGCGATGACGGCCACGGGCGCATCCGCCTGCGCCTCAGTCTCCGTGCCCTTCTCCATGCCCGTCGCCGTCCCCTTCTCCGTGCTCTTCTCCCCGTCCTTCGCCCTGTCCTTCTCCGTGTCCATCTCCGTGTCCATCTCCATGCCCGTCATCGGGTGTCTCCCTCGGCGCGCGCCGCCGTCAGGTGGCTGGCCGCCACCTGTTCCAGATGGACCAGGTCGCAGGCGACCGTGGCGAAGGTGAAGCCCTCGGTGAGTCGCTTGGCCGCGGCCGCGCCGTCCCCGTTGTGGATGCCCGCGGCGATGCCGGCCGCGGCCGCCGCCGTCCGCACCGTCACCAGTGCGGCCTCGAACTCGGCGGCGACCGCGGGGTCCGTGGACGTCGCCCCGCCGATCGCGATGCGCAGGTCGGAGGGGCCGACGTAGACGCCGTCGAGGCCGTCGGTGGCGCAGATCTCCTCGACGTTGGCGAGCCCTTCTGCCGTCTCGATCATCGCGAGGACGACGGTCTCCCGGTGGGCGTCGGCCGGGTTGGGGCCGATACGCAGGCCCGAGCGCATCGGCCCGTACGAACGACGGCCCAGCGGGGGGTAGCGCACGGCGGCCACCGCGTCGGCGGCGTCCCGGGCGTTGTCGATCAGTGGGACGATCACTCCGGCGGCGCCCGCGTCGAGGGCCTTGCCGATCGGCATGGGGTCGTTCGCCTCGACCCGGACCAGGCCGACGGCGGTGGAGCCCTTGGTGTCGATCGCGGTCAGTGAGGCCAGCACACCCGCGTACTCGAGGAGGCCGTGCTGGGCGTCGAGGGCGACGTAGTCGTAGCCGAGGCGGGCGATGCGTTCGGTGGAGACCGGGGAGTCGAGGACGGACCAGTAGCCGACGAGCGGTTCGCGGGCGCGCAGGAGGGCCGCGAAGGCGGCGGGGGTGCCCGGGGCGGGAGTGCCGGGGACGGCGTTCATGAAGGGCTGGCTC